>CAJMHI010000030.1 GCA_905213155.1 uncultured Acidaminococcus sp.
AGCCAAGCGGTAAGGCAGAGGTCTGCAAAACCTTTATCCCCAGTTCGATTCTGGGCGTCGCCTCCAATTTCTTGCTTATGCCGAGGTGGCGGAACTGGCAGACGCAAGGGACTTAAAATCCCTCGGAGAGCGATCTCCGTACCGGTTCGATTCCGGTCCCCGGCACCATTAGAATTTTTTAGGATGGACAATCGTCCATCTTTTTTTATGCGGTTTTGTGGTAGAATAAAGGCGACAAATTTCTATTGCCTGCCAAGTAAGGAGCCATGCTATGGACAAGCGACGTATCATCCACGTAGAAGAAAAATTACCGGTTTTGCAAACGATCCCGTTAAGTTTGCAGCATCTTTTTGCCATGTTCGGGTCTACGGTGCTGGTGCCGTTTCTGCTGCATGTGGATCCAGCAACGGCGCTTTTTATGAACGGAGTAGGAACACTGCTCTATCTCACCATTTGTAAGTGGCGGCTGCCGGCCTATCTGGGGTCCAGCTTTGCCTTTATCTCCCCGGTTCTTGCGGTTTGCGCCACGCCGGGCATGACCTACGGCGATGCCCAGGGCGGGTTCATTGCCTTTGGCCTGTGTTTTATCCTGATCGGCCTTGCGGTTTCTAAGATCGGCACCAGCTGGATTGATAAACTCTTTCCCCCGGCTGCCATGGGCTCCATTGTGGCCATTATCGGGCTGGAACTGGCACCGCTTGCCATGAATATGGCGGGCTTTATGGAGCCGGTACAGGGCATGACCAATCAACAGGCTATGTGTATTTCTATTGCTACGCTTTTTATCACGATTCTGGCCAATGTGCTGGGGCGGGGATTTATCGGAATTATTCCCATCTTGATTGGGGTGGTCAGCGGCTATGTCATCAGCGCCTGTATGGGGGTTGTGAATTTTTCTGCTGTGAAAAGTGCTGCCTGGTTTTCCGTGCCAACGTTTTACCAGCCTCGTTTTCATCTGTCGGCTATTTTGATGATTCTCCCGGCGCTTTTTGTGGTGCTGGCAGAACATCTGGGGCATTTATTTGTGACCAGCGATATTGTAGGACGGGATCTGATTAAAGACCCGGGCCTGCACCGTTCCCTCATCGCTGATGGAATTTCCAACGTCCTGTCCGGTCTTGTAGGTTCCACACCCAACACTACCTATGGGGAAAATATGGGCGTCATGGCCATGACGGGCGTATACAGCACCTGGGTCATTGGCGGGGCGGCAATGTTTGCAATTTTGTTTTCCTTTGTGGGAAAAATCGCTGCCTTGATCCACGGGATTCCTACGCCCGTGATGGGCGGCGTGTGCATTCTATTGTTCGGATTTATTGCCGCTTCCGGGCTGCGCATGATGGTAGAACGGAAAGTGGATTTCACACGCCCCAAGAATTTGATTCTCGTGGCCGTGACCATGATATCCGGCCTTTCCGGCGCTGCCGTGCAGCTGGGCCCTGTACAGCTCAAGGGGATGGGACTGGCTACGGTGGTTGCCATGCTGGCCAGTTTGTTTTTCCTCCTATGCGAGAAATGTGGATGGATTTCCGAAGATTAACAGCTGTTTCATTGAAAAAGTTCCTTAAATATGGTATAGTGTTTTAAAGTTTACAAGAGACCAAAGAGGAGGCTGCTATGGAAAACTTACAGCACGAGGTTGTTCTGGTCGTTGATTTTGGCGCGCAGTACAGCCAGCTGATTGCCAGACGGGTACGGGAATGCGGCGTTTACTGTGAAATTATTCCTTATACCTATACATTGGAAAAAATTAAAGCCAAAAATCCCAAAGCCATCATTCTCTCCGGAGGGCCCAATAGCGTCTATGCGGAAAATACTTACAGTGTGGATGCGGGGATTTTTAAGCTGGGGATTCCTGTGCTGGGGATTTGCTATGGACACCAGTTTATGGCTAAAACCCTGGGCGGCGTGGTGACCCATGCCGGCAGCGGGGAATATGGCAAAACCTCGGTGGTGCTGGATAATGAGACCCAGCTTTTCAGCGGCCTGGAAAAGAATAATATCTGCTGGATGAGCCATCAGGACTACGTAGAAGAAGTTCCTGCAGGCTTTACGGTCATTGCCCACACGGAAGAATGTCCGGTAGCTGCTATGGAAGATCCAAAGCGGAAATTTTACGGCGTGCAGTTCCATCCCGAAGTGATGCATACCCCCTTTGGTAAGCAAATGTTCAATAATTTCCTCTTTACCATTTGCGATTTAAAAGGGGACTGGACCATGTCTTCCTTTGCCCAGACAAAAATCCAGGAGATCAGGGAAAAAGTCGGGGACAAAAACGTAATCTGTGCCATGAGCGGGGGTGTGGACTCCTCTGTAGCAGCAGTATTGGTACACAAAGCCGTGGGCAAGCAGTTGACCTGTATTTTTGTGGACCATGGACTGCTACGCAAGGATGAAGGCGATCAGGTGGAAAAAGTCTTCAAAGAGGATTTTGACATGAACCTGATCCGGGTCAATGCCCAGGATCGTTTCCTTGGCAAACTGAAGGGTGTCAGCGATCCTGAAAAGAAACGGAAAATTATTGGGGAAGAATTTATCCGGGTCTTTGAAGAAGAAAGTAAAAAAATTGGTCATGTGGACTATCTGGTACAAGGAACCATTTATCCTGACGTGGTAGAAAGCGGCGGAACCGGTACCAGTGCGACCATCAAAAGCCACCATAACGTGGGGGGCCTGCCAAAAGATATGAACCTATCCCTGATTGAACCGCTGCGGGAACTGTTTAAGGACGAAGTCCGTGCCGTAGGGGAAGAACTGGGGATTCCTTCTGCTCTCGTATGGCGGCAGCCCTTTCCCGGACCGGGGCTTGCTATCCGGGTACTGGGCGAAGTCACACCGGAAAAACTACAAATCGTGCGGGAAGCCGATGCGATTTTCCGGGAAGAAATTGCCAAAGCCGGCCTTGCCCGGAGCATCTGGCAGTATTTTGCCTGCCTGCCCAATATTCGCAGCGTAGGCGTAATGGGAGATTTCCGTACCTATACCCATACCATCGCCCTGCGAGCCGTATTGTCTACCGACGGCATGACCAGTGACTGGGCCCATATTCCTTATGCTGTGCTGGACGCTGTAAGCCGCCGGATCGTTAACGAAGTGCCCGGCGTCAACCGGGTGGTGTACGATATTACGACCAAACCCCCTGCGACCATTGAGTGGGAGTAGTGTAAAAAGATAAAACTGTTAATGGACATGAGGCGTTTCTGCTTCATGTCCATTTTAGCTATCTGCCCTTTTCATGACATTGTTGGTGGGCGTCTTTTTATGGTATAGTATAAAGTAAAGCAATTTGTAAATGGCTTATACACAATGGAGGATACATTCATGAATATTGCAGTAGCCGGAACAGGATATGTGGGGCTTTCGCTGGCGACATTGCTGGCCCAGCATCATCACGTTATGGCTGTGGATATTGTACCGGAGAAAGTAGAGCTGATTAATGCCAGAAAATCTCCTATCCAGGATACGTACATAGAAAAATACCTGGCAGAAAAAGAGCTGGATTTGACAGCTACGATGGATGCAAAAGCTGCCTACAACGAAGCGGATTTTGTGATTATAGCCACGCCCACCAATTACGATCCCAAGAAGAACTTTTTTGATACGTCTTCCGTGGAAACGGTCATTAAACTGGTGATGGCATACAACCCTAACACCATTATGGTGATTAAATCGACCATTCCGGTGGGGTATACCCAATCTATACGAGAAAAAAAAGAGTGCAAAAACATCCTCTTTAGTCCGGAATTTCTTCGGGAAAGCAAGGCTTTGTATGACAATCTCTATCCCAGCCGGATTATAGTGGGAACGGATTTGAAAGATGCTAAATTAGTGCAGGCGGCAGAAACTTTTGCAAAGCTGCTCCAGGAAGGTGCTATTAAAGAGAATATCCCTACTCGGATTATGGGTTTTACGGAAGCCGAAGCCGTAAAATTATTTGCCAATACGTACCTGGCACTGCGGGTGTCGTATTTCAATGAACTGGATACCTACGCCGAAATGAAAGGACTTGATACCCAGGAAATTATTGACGGGGTGTGTCTGGATCCCAGAATCGGAAATTTTTATAACAACCCTTCTTTTGGCTATGGAGGCTATTGCCTGCCCAAAGATACCAAGCAGCTCTTGGCTAATTATCAGGACGTACCGCAGAATCTGATTTCTGCTATTGTAGCGGCCAACCGGACCAGAAAAGATCATATTGCCGATGCCATTATTCAAAAACAGCCTGATATTGTGGGGGTGTACCGGCTGACCATGAAAACCAACTCGGATAATTTCAGGGCGTCGGCGATCCAGGGCGTAATGAAACGGATCAAAGCCAAGGGGATTGAGGTTGTGGTATATGAACCCGCACTGCAGGCGGATACCTTTTTCCGTTCCCGTGTCATCCGTGATCTGGAAGAATTTAAGAAAATCAGTGATGTGATTCTTGCTAACCGGTGGGATGAAGCGCTGCGGTCAGTGCAGGATAAGGTCTATACACGGGATTTGTTTGACCGGGATTAAAGGGGGATACGTTGTTTTCTACATTTTTTTATTCCATGCAGCAAAATGCAAAGTTGTTTGTATTTTTTCCCGTACTTTGCGCCCTGTTCCGCTTGTTGTTTATTAAAGCCTACTGCCCGTATCCCAGCCTAAAAGGAAAAGGGGCGGTAATCTACCACTGCTTTCGCTATGGATTCTGGTGGGGGATGGATTGGAATGCCTATGTGTTCCTGGTTCCACTGGTTCTTTTGAGCTTGCCAGGAGCTTTTTTCCCGGCGTGGGATAAATTGGGGGATATGCTGCGGCTTATCGGCGGCATCGTGTATGCGCTGGTCCTCTACGGAGCGTTTATGGGAAAAATGATTTTCTATAAACATTTTCACGACATCTACAACCAGACGATGAAGCTGGGCATGAAGGCAGAGAAACACAATCTGGTAGATATTTTTTTTAATCAGGATCATGGGATCTGGATCCTTTTAGGTATTTTTCCCTATTTTTGGATCTGCACGCTGTGTATCCAAGGTTTGCTCCAGCTTCCCAGTGTACCGTATCCGGAGCTTCTGAATCCGATCTTTCGGTATAGTTTTAATACGGTTATTTTTTTAGCGGCCATTGCCGCTTTTTACTGGTTCCGTTATGGGGGAACATTCTGGCATGATGATAAACCGGAATGGGATACTATACCCAGTATCGTAAAAAAGGACATTTTCTTTGCCAAAGCCACGGTGGATGATCTGGTTTCCCTGGAACAAGTGTGGAAACATAAGTTGAATCCTGCCTATGAACATACGGATGCAGAGGATGCGGCAGCCATAGAACCGTTTTTTACGGAAAAGGTTTCCTTTACTGCTCTTCCTAGTCCGGTCTATGGATTTAAACGCACGGCGCAGGGACCGCGCATTACAAAACCCACTCATATTTTTCTTTTTGTGGGGGAAAGCTATTTGCAGCAATTTTTTGATCCCCAGTTTTCCTGTCTGAATCTTGTGAGTGGCGGCCGGCAGCTGATGGAGGATCCCCACACGGCAAAGGTTGCCAGCGCTCTGTCCGCCGGGATTATTTCCAGACCCTCCATTGTCAGTCTGATGAGCGGAATTTTTGATGCGGGCTTGGAACTTAACGAAAAAGAAAGCTTTTGGAAAAACAATCTGCCTACGGCACTGCCCCGGCAATTAAAAAAGCTGGGGTATCTCTCTACCTATTGGTACGGCGGCAATGTGACCTATGGGAATTTTAACCAGTTTGCCCCGGCTTGCGGCTTTGATCAGGTGATGACCGCAACCAGTTTTTGCGGGCCGGATGCTCCGAAAACCTGGGTAGGGGTATACGATACCATATTCCTGGAAAAAGCAGCAGAATTGATTCAGCAGCAGGAAGAAGCCAATGGGCCCTTTCAGTTTCACTTCCTGTATACTACCAGTTATCATGGCCCCTTTAAAATTCCTCTGGCACATTATGGGTATAACACAGAAAAAGTTATGCCCCATGCGCCGGAAGACATCAAGAAAAATAAGGAGATTCAAAAAAATCTCGGCACCTTCTGGTTCTCCGATCAGGCATTGGGAAAATTTATCCATACTATGCGGCAGGTGTACCCGGACTGCCTGTTTATCCTTACGGGAGATCATTCCGTCGATATGAGTCCTGTGCTCGCCAAGACTTCGCTCATGGGGCGTGATTGCAATATTAGGGAGCGGCACAGCCCTGTCCTTTTGTTCAACCATCGGGAATTGACTCCCCATAGCTTTGCTGATAATACCATTGGCAGCCACATGCATATTGCCCCTACGATTTTTGAACTGATTGCTCCCAAGGGATTTACCTACTATTCGTTGTATCCATCCCTTTTGGAAAAAGTAGATCACGCAGTCAGTCCCTATCATTGGCTGAAAACCGATGCCTATGGAGAATACGGGTCCGAATTCTACCATCCCTTAGGGGATGGTGTGCCACCTACGGCGCTGGAGCAAGGTGCGGCTCCCTATCAAGAAGAACGAGCAGCATGGATGGATTTGACGGGGTATTTGTTGCGGCATCCGGAACTATTGGAGAAATAAAGCAAAAGGAGGGAGTCTCCGATGAAAGAGCAAATCGATTTACAGCATAAGACCATACTTGTTACGGGATCCGCAGGCTTTATCGGAGCCAACTTGGTAAAGAAGCTGCTGGATATAACCGGAGTGCAAATTATCGGGATTGATAACCTGAATGCATATTATGACGTGAAACTAAAGCAATACCGGCTGCAGCAGCTGGAAAAAGCGGCTGCAGAAAAGAAAGCGGTGTATCAATTTCGCAAAGGGGATATTGCCGATAAAGCAACGATAGATGGCTTGTTTGCTGAATTTCATCCGGATATTGTGGTGAACTTGGCCGCACAGGCGGGGGTACGTTATTCTATCTCTCACCCGGATGCCTATATTTCTTCTAATATCATTGGTTTCTATAACCTGCTGGAAGCCTGCCGCCATTCCTATGATGGCGGCGCGAGGGGTGTGTCCCATCTGATCTATGCTTCTTCGTCCTCTGTGTATGGGGGCAATACAAAAGTCCCTTTTAGTACGGACGACAAGGTGGACCACCCGGTGTCTTTGTATGCGGCAACTAAAAAATCCGACGAGCTGCTGGCCCACTGCTATGCCAAGCTGTATAATATTCCCTGTACCGGCTTACGTTTTTTTACGGTGTATGGGCCGGCGGGGCGACCGGATATGGCCTATTTCGGCTTTACGGACAAGCTTCGTGCCGGCAAAACCATTCAGATTTTTAATTATGGCCACTGTGAGCGGGATTTCACCTATATAGATGATATTGTGGAAGGCGTTGTCCGTGTGATGCAAGGCGCGCCCCAAAAAACAACGGGGCAGGACGGATTGCCGGTGGCCCCCTATGCCGTGTACAATATCGGGGGGGGTAGACCGGAGAGCTTGCTAAATTTTGTAAACATCCTGCAACAAGAACTTGTACGGGCAGACGTTTTGCCAGCAGCTTATGATTTTGCCGCTCACAAAGAGCTGGTACCCATGCAGCCAGGGGATGTGCCTGTGACCTACGCAGATACAAAAGCTTTGGAAAAAGATTACAGTTATCGGCCCAGTACCACCTTGCGAGAAGGCTTGCGAAAATTTGCACAGTGGTATAAAGAATTTTACATGTAAGTAGCCATGGAGCGGCTTTAAAAGCATATTCTATTTTTAGTATAGAAACGGGGGCGAGAGAGTATGTCGGAATTTTTGGTGGCAGCAGTACAAATGGATACGGGGGAAGATAAAGAGGGGAATCTGGCCCGGGCCGGCAAATGGATCGGTGAGGCCGCTGAAAATGGGGCAGACCTGATAGTATTTCCGGAAACCATGAATTATATGGGACGGGATATCGTGGGGATGGCAGAAGACATTCCCGGCGGAGAAACCTTCTGCTTCTTATCGGATATGGCCCGGAAACATCATATCTGGGTAGAAGCAGGCAGCATTTACGAAACGAACCTGGAAGATCCCAAACGACCTTTTAATACGACATTTCTGCTGGATCCTGCGGGACACCTTGTAGCCCGATATAGAAAGCTCCATATGTTTGATGTGGAATTAAGTAGCGGTGTAGTCAGCCGGGAAAGTGACCGGGTATGCCCTGGCAAGGACGTTGTCACAGCCGATACCCCGTGGTGTACACTGGGGCTGGGAATTTGTTATGATCTTCGCTTTGGGGAACTGTTTCGCCTGGAAGCGGTGCAGGGAGCCAAAGTGCTGTGCATCCCCAGTAACTTTACGGTCAATACGGGAAAAGATCACTGGGAAGCACTGCTGCGGGCCCGAGCCATTGAAAATGAATGTTATGTGATTGCGCCCAACCAAATCGGGAAAAAAACTAAATTCACTGCCTATGGCAATTCCCTGATCGTGGATCCCTGGGGTACCGTGGTGGCCCGGAGCAGCGATACAGAAGGGGCAATCTACGGGAAGATTGACCTGGCCTATGTGGATAAAGTCCGCCAGCAAACCTTTACCTTGAAAAATCGCCGGCCAGATGTGTATGGGCTGGAAATAACTAATAAAAAATAAAAATAAGGAGATAGTGTACCTTATGTTGAGTACAGTATCTCCTTATTTTTTTACTGAAAGGATTCCCGTAAATGCAGCTCTGGCTGAATCTGTCTGTGGATAGGACCGGTGACCTTGCTGTACATCAGCTCACTGAGCAGGGACAAACAGCTGCTGGCGAGATTTCGCAAAGGAATATCCAACGTAGATAGGGCTGGAATGGAGCATCTTGCTGCAGAAAGAACGTTTTGTCCGATAGCTATGATGGATACATCCTCAGGGATTTTAATGCCTGCTTTGTGAAATACGTACAAAGAACCAAGGGCCAGCCAATCCGTGTCTGCAAAAATTACGGGAGGATATTCCGGAAGCGTCAAAAATTGCCGGGCAGCTTCCATCCCTCCCTCTACGGAATTTTGTCCGATAAACTGGGCTTCATTGGGGATCTGAATATGCAGATCCCGGCAACCGTCGATAAACCCGAGCAGCCGCTGGTTCACGCCTAAAAACGGGTCCATGGTACGAAAAATAGCGGCGGATGCAAAGCCCCGGTCTTTCATCATCTGGGCCACAGAGCGGCCTACCGCTGGATTATCCAGCATAACCGTATTGTAATGGGGAGAATAGCGGTTTAACAATACGGTGGGTGCAGGAGGCTGAACGGTGTCCAGGTACTGCATATCCATGGAAGAGGTATTGGAAATAATCACGCCGTCATAATAATTTGGCTGGAGCAGTTCTTTTTCTTTGTAGAGTTCATTGATTTTATAGGGCTTGATAATAATATTCAAGTGGGACAGGTATTCGGACTGGATGCATTCCTGCATGCCGGCCATGACTTCTCCTAATAACGATGCACGAATATCAGATGCCCAATAGATTGCTACGGTTTTTATTCCCGCCGTCATTTTGTGCAGCAGCGTCTGGGCCTGACGGGGATGGTATTCCAAAGCATCAATCGCAAGCCGGATTTTTTCTCCCGTAGCAGGGGAAATCCGGCCTTTTCCTTTGCCGTTAATATAAAGGGACACGGCAGCGGTAGATACTCCGGCTTTTTTAGCAATATCCCGTAACGTAACCATAATACTTCCTTTCTTATCAATCTTATACTACACAAGTTAATCTATTAACTTAATTATAGAGCAATTTTTACGGTAAAGTCAATAGATTTATACTGCGACAAGCTAAAAACCAAAGAAAATATCTGTAAAATACTCGTTGACAAGCGAAGGGAAAGATGGTATAACAAAATCAATAAGTTAATAAATTAATTTTAGATAAAATAATTAACTTAAAATAACAGGTCTTGTTTTACAGAAAGGAGCCCGGATATGTTTTTTTGGAAAAAGAAGGAAGTTGCACCCCACCCTGTGAAAATTTCCAGTGTGGAATGGCGGGACGGGCAGCAGTCCCTTTTGGCTACCCGTATTCATACCAAGGATATGCTTCCCATCTTAGAAAAAATGGACCAAATGGGGTTTTACTGCATGGAAATGTGGGGCGGCGCCACCTTTGACGTGATGATCCGCTATTTGGGGGATGATCCCTGGGACAGGATCCGGGCTTTTAAGAAAATCTGTAAAAAAACGCCACTGCGGATGCTGCTGCGAGGCCAGAATATCATTGGCTATACCCAGTACCCGGATGATATCGTAGAAAAATTTGTGGAACTGGCTGCAAACGCTGGTATTGACCAATTTTTGGTATTTGACGGGTTAAACGATATCCGCAATACGGAAACGGCCATCAAGGCAGCGCTCAAAAATGGGAAATCGGCAGAAGGCAACATTTGCTATACCATTTCCCCTGTCCATACGGTAGAAAAATACGTGCAGATCGCCAAAGACTTTCAGGCCTTGGGCGTGTCTGCCATCCATGTGGAAGATATGGCGGGAATGATGACACCTAAACAGGTTTCAGATGCCATTCGTGCAATCCGGGAAGCTGTGGATCTGCCCATTCATTTCCATGCCCATTGCATCGGCGGCATGGCAGATATCTGTTACTGGGAAGCCATCCGTGCTGGGGCCTCTGTGGTAGACTGCGATGTGTCTTCGCTCGCTTTGGGGCCGTCCCATCCGCCGCTGGAAAGTATTGTAACAGCTTTGCGGGGAACGGGGTATGAGCCTGACATGGATATGGACCTGGCCGCAGAAGTCAACGAATACATTGCCGGATTGGTGCAGCAATACCACGAGTTTTACAGCAAACGGACGGGTGTGGATATCGGCGTGCTCTTGCACCAGATTCCTGGTGGCATGCTTTCCAACTTGGAAAGCCAATTGCACCAGATGAACGCCTATGACAAAATGCCGGAGGTTTTGCGGGAAGTCCACCGGGTCCACAAGGATTTTGGCTATCCGCCGCTGGCAACACCCTTTGCCCAAATGGTGGGGTCTCAGGCAACGTTTAATGTGCTGATGGGAGAACGGTACAAGATCCTTTCCAAAGAGTCCAAAGAGTACATTAAAGGCATGTATGGTCGGCCCCCGGGAGAGATTGCCAAAGAACTAAAAGATAAAGTGCTGGGAGCTACCGGGACCATGAACACAAAGCGTCCGGGAGCATTGCTGCCTCCTGGCTGGGAAACGGCACGGCAGGCAGCCGGAACGCTGGCAAAAACAGAAGAAGACGTTATGACGTATGCCTTATTCCCGGAAGTGGGTAAAAACTTCCTGGAACAGAAATATGGAGGGGGAGCCCAATGAAACAGGAGGATCCAAAAAAGATTCAAGAGGCCAGGGTTATTTTGGAAGAACTGAAACAGCAACGTGGCGGTTCAGTTTTGTCCATCCATAGAAAAATGGCCAATGACCCGAAACTTTTGCAGGCCTTTAGCCAGCAGTTCCGTATTTGTAAACAGGAGGTGACCCATATCCCGCCCCAGTACATGGAGCTGATGCTGATGCTGATGGGGGCCGCCGCCCATAACCCGGTGACGATCCGAACCCATGGGAAGCTGGCTGTGGAAAAAGGAGCTACCCTGGAAGAAGTAGGAGAAGTCCTGCGGTTGCTTTTCTTCTACTTTGGTGCATCTGCCGTGATACCGGCAGTAGACCTTTTTGAGGAAATCCTTGATGCTAAGGAAGGGGAATGACATGAAATACATGTGGGAAAAAGACAACGGTGCGCTTTCTGTCAACCGTTACGTGTTGGAAGATAATGCGGAAGAAACCATTTACCAGGGAATAGAAAATTTTCCTTCCGGGAAAACCGATATCGTGTTTGACCGGATCGTACCGCCCAATTCTGCAGAAGCATCAGCACGGCAGAAAGCGTTAATGGCGTTTTCCAAGGCAAACCGGATTCCTCTTTTTATGGCAAGAGCCAATACGGCTTGGCTTTTGTCGGAAACAGAACAAACACTGCATGCGGATTTTGAAAATGCTCCGGGCCGCACCTTGCTCCAAAAAGGAGATGTGGTGCTGGGACTAACAGATGAAGTGGTAGGAGCCGGCGCTGTGGGGGCGCTGGGCCTTGCAGTGACTGCGGAGGAAATGCGGCAGGCCCTTATTACGGGGACATATACACTGGGGCAAAAAGAAACGCTGTGTGTCCAAGTGCTGGCAGCAAATGGGAAAAAGCAACCCTATGCAAATGCACAAATAAAAGACTGTGTTCTGGCTTTTTTACAACAGCTGTCCGAAAAACAGATTTCCCTGCAGCAGACCATCGTGGTATTGGGCGGAGATATTGAGGACTTGGGGCAGGAAGAACGGGTACAAATCCTTTTGCAGCTGAAAGAAAGCGGGGCCTGTGCAGCAGTATTTGATGCAGAGGCCGATCTTTCCCATGCTGTTCCGCTGTCCCTTTCTGAGGATGGGCACTATTGCGCAGAAAATGGCTATGGAAATATACAAGACTTAAAGCAACTACCAAAGACGGAGATCAAGGCCGTATTTTTAGGTGGTTCCTGTGGCGGCGGTATTACGCAACTGCGTTTAGCCGCATCCCTCTTGCAGGGGCGGAAAGTAGCCTATGGAAAGCGTCTCAGCGTATCGCCGGCTACGGCAGCCATCTATGTCCAGGCTGCCAATGAAGGCCTGATCACGACTATTATGGAAGCAGGCGGATTGGTGCTGAACCAATGTACCCGGCCGGAGATCCAAGCCCGCGTCGGAAAGAATGAAATCATGGTATCTAATGACCTAGATAATGAGAATGGCTATGCTGGTGATAGTTCATCCCGCACCTTTGTCACCGGTACGGAAAAAGCTGTCATGGCCGCCATCGACGGTTTCTTGGGCGAAAAAGAAAAAGCAGCGGAGGAAGAAGCCGCTACTACAGAAAATATGGTTTTTGAAGGGCGCACCTGGAAGTTTGGAGACGATATTGATACGGATATCATTATTCCTACCCAACACGTGACCTACCCAACTATGGACGAAATTAAAAAACATGCCTTTGAGCCTTTGCGTCCGGAACTGGCAGCTAAGCTGCGGGAAGGGGATATTATCGTAGCCGGAAACAATTTTGGCTGCGGATCTTCCCGGGAACAGGCAGCGGAAGTGATTTTGGCTAACGGGGTACATTGTGTTGTGGCTAAATCCTTTGCCCGTATTTTCTTCCGCAATGCCATCAATAATGGAATTTTGCTGGTGGAATGCAGCGGTTTGCCAGATGCTATCCAGGAAGGGGATAAAATCCGGGTGGATTTGAAGAAACGGGAAATCACGGCCAATGGCAAAACTTTCCCCATCAATGCCATTCCGGAAAATCTGTACCGGATCATTGCGGGCGGCGGCCTGGTTAAGTATGTGGAACAACGCATGAGACAGCAAGGAGGGAACCTATAATGGGACACACACTGGCTGAAAAAATTTTAATGCATCATACCGGAGAAAAAACGCTTTCACCGGGAGATCTTGTGGTAGTGGAGCCTGATTTTGTGGTGGTTCATGATATCTATACGGCCTTCCTGCTGGATAAACTCCATAAAATGGGTGTTAAGAAGGTCTGGAATCAGGACAAAATCGGGATTATGCATGATCATCTGTCCCCCGCATGTTTGCTGAATGATCCCCAGAGCCTGGAAGCAGGGTATGAACTGGTGCGGGAATATGGCATTAAACATTTCCATGCTACGGGCGGGATTGTGCATCAGCTGATTCCTCAGCTGGGCTATGCGAAACCAGGCGACATTGTCTTTGTTACCGATTCCCATACTACGACATACGGCGCAGTGGGATGTTTTTCTACCGGCATTGGCTATACGGAGATGGCCGCCATTTGGGGCACAGGTACCCTGTGGCTGCGGGTTCCGTCTACCATTCGTGTCCAGGTAGACGGCAAGTTGCCGCCCCATGTGTATTCCAAAGATATTATTCTGCGGGTGCTGGGAGATTTGAAGGCGGCAGGAGCTACATATAAATCTCTGGAATTTGGCGGTTCTGCCATTGACAGCCTGAGTGTGGATGACCGCTTGACTATGTCCAATATGGCTGTGGAATGCGGGGCCAAAGTAGGGCTTTTTGCCGCAGATGAAAAAACAGCGGCCTATAGTGGAGTATCCTACGAAACGGTAGCGTGGGTTAAACCGGATCCGGATGCGGTGTATGAAAAAGTGCTGCGTTACCGGGCCGAGGATTTGGAACCAGTACTGTCCTGCCCGCCGTATGTGGATAATGTGCATCCGCTTACGGAAGTGAAAGGTACGAAAATCCATCAGGTCTTTATCGGCTCTTGTACCAACGGACGGCTGGAAGACCTTGCCCGGGCCGCCCATGTACTGCAGGGCAAAAAAATTGCTCCCAATGTGAAACTGGTTGTGACGCCGGCCTCTAATGCCATTATGGAAGAAGCCATTCAGAAAGGGTATATTCAGAGCTTTGTGGAAGCTGGCGGCATTGTCACACCGCCCTACTGTTCCTTCTGCGAGGGAAGAACCATGGGACTTTTGTCCGACGATGAAGTGGTACTGGGAACCAATAACCGGAATTTCCTGGGCCGTTTTGGTTCCCCCAAAGCAAAAGCCTATTTATGTTCCCCGGAAGTTGCGGCTGTATCTGCACTTCAGGGCGCAATTTCTGATCCACGGGATTTGTAAGCAAAGAGAGAGGAAGAAAGAGGGAACATCATGAAAGATAAACAGATTATTGGAATTTCACTTCCCATCTTTGCGGTACTTTCCCTTATTATCATTGGGTCCACCTATGTGGGATTGCAGAATACGGGGATCGTTGGCTGCATGGCGTATATGATTGTGCTGGGGACGATTTTAAGCAGTGTGGGGGACCATATTCCCATTGTGAAGGATTATTTGGGCGGTGGATCCGTAGTTTGCATTTTCGGGACGGCGGCACTGGTTACCTTTGGTATCATCCCGGCCCCTTTTGTAAAAAGCATGAAAGTGTTTTTTGCTGGCAGTTCTGATTTTATCAATTTTGCTCTGTGTGCCCTGATTTGCGGATCCATCATGGGGATGGACCGGGACATGCTGAAAAAGGCTGCGGTCCGGTATCTGCCTGTTTTGATTACCGCCCAGGTCTGCGGCGCTGTGGCAGTCGCTGTGGTTGGTACGCTGGTAGGATATGGTATGCGGGAAGCCATACTTTTTATCGGGATTCCCGTTATGGGTGGCGGACTGGGAGCGGGAGCTATTCCGCTTTCCCAGATGTTTGAAGCAGCAACCGGGGTGCCTGCTGCAACTATCTTATCCCGTATGACGCCGGCCGTTTCTTTGGGTAATGCCATAGCCATTGTGCTGGCAGGCTTATTGGGAGATTTTGCAAATCATCATCCTGCTCTAACGGGTCAGGGCAAATTAATGCCTGCAGGGCAGGATGCCTTGATGGGGCAGGAACGTCCCAAATCCTCCCTGGATTATGGAGCGGTAGGCCGTGGCCTTTTGGTCGCTGTCTGCTATTATGTAGTGGCAGGCGCTGTACATCTGGCCGTTCCCCGTTTCCACCGCTACGCCTATATGGTGGTCTTACTGATTATCACCAAGGTAGCCGGGCTGATTCCGGAACAATGTGCCCAGGATTGCTTTTATTTCTATAACTGTACTATCAAAAATACCGCTAAACTGCTCCTGGTAGGAATCAGCGTGGCCTTGATTGATCTAAAGGCTGTGGTGGCAGCCATTACGCCACTGTATATTCTTCTTACCGGTGTGGTCGTGGTAGCCTCTTTGTGCGGTGCTATGTTTGCCGGGAAATTGGTGGGATTTTATCCAGTGGCATCTGGTATTTCTGCCGGGCTGTGTGCCGTAAACATGGGCGGCTCCGGAGATATTGCTACACTGGGCGCAGCCAACCGGATGGAACTATTGCCTTTTGCCCAGATTTCCTCCCGGATTGGGGGTTCCATTATTTTGATTGAAGCCGGTATTTTGGTGCAGCTTTTACGATAGGAGAAAGGACGGGTCAGCATGAGTGTTAAGAAATCCAAGGTTGTGATTGTGGGCGCAGGGAATGTAGGATCTACAACGGCGTATACGATGTTAAACCAGGGACTTTGTGAAGAACTGGTACTGCTTGATATGAACCAGCAAAAGGCAGAAGGGGAAGTCATGGATATGCAGCATTCTGTTTATTTCATGAACCGGAATATCAAGATTCATACCGGGGATTATACAGAGTGCCGGGATGCGGATATTGTGGTGATTACCGCAGCGGCCCCTATGGATCCAAATGCGACTACCCGGCTGGAGCTGCTGGCACCCAGCAAAAAGGTCATGAAAAGCATCGTAGGTTCCATTATGGAAAACGGCTTTAATGGGATTTTGCTTGTGATCTCCAATCCCGTGGATATTATGACCTATTATGCCTGGAAACTATCCGGGTTGCCACGGAATCAGGTCATTGGATCTGGGACCACGCTGGATATGGCCCGCCTGAGCTGCGAATTGTCAAATCTGTTTGACATGGATGCCAAAAGTGTATCCTGCTATATTATCGGGGAACATGGAGATTCCGAAGTGGTGTCCTGGGATTCTGCCACCATCGGTGGAAAACGCCTGCTGGATGTAATGAAAGACAACAAAGGCCGGACGAAAGAGAAAACACTGGAACAGCTACGGGAAGATACTATGCGTCAAGGGTGGGAAATCTATCATCGCAAAGGAAATACCTGCTATGGCATTGCTGCTTCTGTCACGTCCATCGTAAAATCCATCTTGTTTGATGAAAACCGGATTCTGCCGGTTTGTGTCTATCTGGACGGAGAATATGGCCTGCGGGATGTGTATCTCAGCGTCCCGGCTATTTTGAATCGCAACGGCTGCAAGGAAATTGTAGAAATCAACCTGACAAAAGAAGAACAGGCGGCGCTGCAGCACTCTTCCCAGGTGGTGCAATCCTACTATGAGGCGTTACGCTGAAAAAGAGCATGAAAAAACTCCCCTGTGAGGAAGCAGGGGAGTTTTTTGTAGGCAGAATATTATTTCCAGTAGTCCAGGTCCGTTTCGTCCAGCCCAATATTTTTGGCTTTAAACACGGGAATATCCACACCGGCATCCAGCTGTTTCCCGTAGTCGTCCATAACTTTTAGTGCGGTGCCACCCATGGCCATAATGGAAGGCACGTTAATCAGGCACATAAAGCCCATGGTGATATCGGCCAGCGCCCAGGCGTTATCCATGCTCATCCCTGCACCAACAAAGATGACCAGTACGCATACGATCCGGAAGCAGGTCATGAAGGTTTTACCCGGCGTCTTTTTGCCGTTCAGGTAAGCCAGGGCATTATTCACATAGTACAAATTGCCAATCAGGGTGGTAAAGGCAAAGAGTACCATAGCGACTGTAATCATAATGGGGCCGAAGGTGCCGAAATCCATCCGGGTGGCTTCCTGTACGTATGGAGCACCAGCCAGTTCTTTGGTAGGGATGGCTCCGGAGAACATGCACATCAGCGCAGTGGAGGTACATAAAACGGTATCAATGAATACACTGAGCATTTGTACCAATCCCTGTTGTGCGGGGTGACTCACATCTGCGGCAGCCGCTGCGTTGGGGGCAGACCCTACACCGGCTTCGTTGGAATACAGGCCCCGTTTGATCCCATACATCATACAGGAACCGCTGATCCCGCCTAAAATCTTCTGGAAATCAAAAGCATCGGTAAATACGGCGCTGAGAACGGAAGGAATCATGGTAAAGTGCATGACGATAATGACCAGGGACAAAATGACATACAGGACGCCCATAAACGGCACCAGAACTTCTGTTACGTGGATGATCCGTTTGCCGCCGCCGATGAGGCAATAGCCTACCAGCACAGCCAGGATACCTCCGATAATCCAGGGCGTAGTAACTTTGTCGTAAAAGGAGTACACGCTGAAAGTGGACTGGAGATTGTAACTGGCCAGGGCGTTAAAGCCGCCGGCGTAGGTGGTAATCAGGAAAAAGGCAAACGCACTGGCGAAAAATTTGCTGTGCAGCACCAGTTCAATGTAGTACGCCGGGCCGCCGTAGCTGTCCCCGTTTTGGTCACGCCGTTTGTACACCTGGGCCAGGGTACTTTCAATAAAGGCCGTGGCGCCGCCGATGATGGCGATAATCCACATCCAGAATACGGAGCCAAAGCCGCCCAGGCAAAGTGCCGTAGAAATACCTACGATATTTCCGGTGCCAACCCGGCTGGCGGTGGAGACCATCAGAGCCTGGAAGGATGAGACAGCATTTTCTTTTGTTGGTTTCTGCATGACCACACGGATACATTCCTTCAAATAACGTCCTTGGATAAAGCGGGTGCGGAGCGTGAAGTAAATGCCGGCGACTAACAGAACGATGATCAAGATAGGGTAGTACATCACATCATCCAGCATGGTCAAAAATTCTGACATTGTTTTTCCTCCTTTTGTGGTCCATGCTCCTCATACATGGAGAAGTAAAATAGAATAAAAATGATACTTTTATTATATCTGATTTAGCCTGTC
Source organism: uncultured Acidaminococcus sp. (assembly GCA_905213155.1). GTDB lineage: Bacteria > Bacillota > Negativicutes > Acidaminococcales > Acidaminococcaceae > Acidaminococcus. Next base: position 18,408 of record CAJMHI010000030.1, read on the forward strand.
CATGCCAGAAGGAAACGGATTTCATCTGTTTCTTTTTTGGTTGCGTAAATCGGGCTTTTGTGCTATGCTATATAAGCGGTTTTTTAAGTAATTACAGACGACTGTTATGCATTCCACAGTAAAAACGGCTGACAGCCATGAGGAGGATTTTTTTAAATGAGCGTTTCCTTAGAAAGAAATGGTAATGAAGCAACGTTGAAAATTTCTTTGCCCGTAGAAGATGTAGCCAAAGCCTTTGACAAAGCGGTCGCACGGATCAACAAACAGGTAACCATTCCTGGTTTCCGTAAAGGCCATGCTCCCCGGAAGGTGCTGGAAGTACGCGTAGGCAAGGATGCGATCAAAAGCGAAGCGTTTGAAGTCATTGCCAATGAACAATATAGACAAGCTGTAAAAGATAACAAATTGGTTCCCGTAACCGATCCGGAAGTCAAGGAATCCAATTTTGAAGAAGGCAAACCCCTGGATTTAACCTTGGGGCTGGTATTGCGTCCGGAACCGGAACTGGGCGAATACAAAGACCTGGATGTGAAAAAAGAAGAAAAAGAAATTACCGATGCCGATGTGGATAAGGAACTGGAAAACCTGCAAAAACGGGCTGCCAAAATGGTAGAAGCCCCGGAAGGCAAAGCCCTGGAAAAAGGGGATCTGGCTATCATTGACTTCAAAGGCACCGTAGACGGGGAAGCTTTTGCCGGCGGCGAAGGCAAAGGATATCCTCTGGAAGTGGGATCCGGCAGTTTTATCCCTGGCTTTGAAGATCAGCTGGTGGGCAAAAAGAAGGGCGAATCCGTAGATGTAAATGTCACCTTCCCGGAAGACTATGCTGCAAAAGAACTGGCTGGCAAAGCCGCCGTATTCTCCGTTCATATCCAGGATGTGAAAGTCAAAGAAGTTCCGAAAATCAATGATGAACTGGTGGCTGCCAATTCTGACAGCAAGACCGTTGAAGAATTCCGGCAAAAGACCATGGACCGGATGAAAAAAGCGGAAGCGGATCGTGCCCAGGCTGCTTATGAACGGCAGCTGGTGCAGACTGCCGTAGATAACGCCAAATTTGAAGTGCCTGACCAGATGGTGGATCAGCGGGCCGATGCCATGGTTGACGAGCTGACCATGAACCTGGAACAGCATAAAATGAGCCTGCCCATGTACCTGCAATATCTGGGCAAGGACGTTAAAACCTACCGGGATGAACAAAAACCCATTGCCCTGCAACAGATCCGCACGGACCTGGTGCTGGATGCCATTGCCCTGAAGGAAAATGTACAGGTTTCCCAGGAAGAAATTGCGGCAGAAGTGCAGCAATTGGCTACGATGAATGGTGCTACGGTAAAGCAGGTAGAAAAAGTCATCAGCCAGAATGGCTCTATTGCGCTCCTGGTGTCCGGTATTGCCCGTCGTAAGGCAGCCCGGATTGTAATTGATAACGCAAAAGGCGCTGCCCCGGCAGAAGACAAAGCAACCGAAGCTGCCGAAGCACCGAAAGCTGAATAAAAAATAATGACGCAGGAGGTGGACAGTATGGCCTATGTACCCATCGTGGTAGAACAGACCAGCCAGGGGGAAAGAAGCTATGATATCTACTCCCGGCTTTTAAAAGACCGGATCATTTTTGTGACCGGCGAAATTGAAGATCATATGGCCAACCTGATTATTGCCCAGCTGCTGTTTTTGGAATCGGAAGATCCGGACAAAGATGTCCATCTTTATATCAACAGTCCTGGCGGTTCGGTAAGCGCAGGACTGGCGATTTATGACACGATGCAGTATATCCGTCCGGATGTTTCCACGATTTGTGTGGGCATGGCGGCTTCTATGGCTTCTGTGCTACTAGCTGCCGGTGCCAAGGGCAAACGGTTTGCCCTGCCCCATTCCCGGGTGATGATTCATCAGCCGTTAGGCGGGGCCCAGGGACAGGCCACAGATATTGCCATCCATGCGCGGGAGATTCTGCGTATCCGGCAGGAAATGAATGAAATACTAGCACTTCATACGAGAAAAACCGCAGAAAAAATCCAAGAGGACACGGAGCGGGATCATTTTATGACCGCCCAGGAGGCCATGGAATACGGCCTTGTGGACCGTGTGGTGGATGCGGCTGCAATTTCCCACAAGAAGTAAGGGTAGGACACGACCATCTTACCCTGCCCGAAAGGAGGGGCAAAAGATGGCATACGATGATACCACAAAGTTTGACGGTCCTGAATATACCTGTTCGTTTTGCGGCAAAAAGCAAAGCCAGGTAAAAAAACTGATCGCCGGGCATAATGTGTTTATCTGTGATGAATGTATTGCGCTTTGTAATGAGATGCTGGAACGGGACCTGGGGACCAAGGCAGAAGAACCTTTGACAGAACTGCCCAAACCCCGGGAAATCAAAGCTATCCTGGATCAGTATGTGATTGGGCAGGAAGATGCCAAGAGGACCCTTTCTGTAGCGGTCTATAACCATTACAAACGAATTAATTATGAGGAAAAGCAGCACAAGGACGATGTGGAGCTGCAAAAATCCAATATTTTGATGTTAGGGCCTACCGGCAGCGGAAAAACCCTGCTGGCCCAAACCCTGGCCAAAATCCTCAAAGTGCCTTTTGCCATTGCCGATGCCACCAGCCTGACGGAAGCCGGCTATGTGGGAGAAGACGTGGAAAATATTTTGCTGCGTCTGATCCAAAATGCTGACTACGATATCGAAAAGGCCCAGCGGGGAATTATCTATATCGATGAAATTGATAAGATTTCCCGTAAATCCGAAAATCCCTCCATCACCCGGGATGTGTCCGGGGAAGGAGTGCAGCAGGCACTATTAAAAATTCTGGAAGGAACGGTTGCCAACGTACCGCCTCAGGGCGGGAGAAAGCACCCCCACCAGGAACTGATCCAGATTGATACGTCCAATATCCTCTTTATCTGCGGCGGTGCATTTGCCGGGCTGGAAAACGTGATTAACGCCCGCATTGGGAAAAAGAGCATGGGCTTTGGGGCGGATATCCCCACAGCCGAACAAAAGAAAAACGAGAATCCCTTCCACAGTGCATTACCGGAGGATTTTGTCAAATACGGCCTGATTCCGGAATTTGTAGGGCGGCTGCCTGTCGTGGTGACGCTGGACAACCTGGATGAAAAAGCGCTGATTCAGATTTTGACGGAACCAAAAAACGCACTGACCAAACAATACCAGCACCTGCTGGCCATGGATCATGTGGAACTGGATTTTGACAATGGCGCATTAAAAGCAATTGCCCATGAGGCGCTGAAACGCAAAGCAGGGGCCAGAGGGCTGCGCGCCATTATTGAAGGCATTATGAAAAATGTCATGTATGAAGTCCCCAGCAGGGATAATATTGCCAAATGTATTGTGACGGCCGATGTGGTAAACCAGCACAAAGAACCAAAGCTGGTGCTGCGGGAATCGGACCAGGAAAAAAACAGTACAAGAAAGAATGCCTAACGAAAAAGAGGAAAAGGGAGCGATTTCTCCCTTTTCCTCTTTTCGGTGAGCCCGGCATGGGCGCACTCTAATGGGTGAAAGTCCCTAGGCCGCCCGGTA
>CAJMHI010000031.1 GCA_905213155.1 uncultured Acidaminococcus sp.
TCTCTCTATTTTGATCACTGTACCCATTGCCTGGCTGCTGGGGCTGCCGGATTAACAAATTACGTGGATTAAGTAAGTTTGTCCCTATCACTGAACGGCTGCAACGTATTGAGAGTGGTATCTTCAATGTGTTGCAGCCGTTTATTTTTGCGGTTCGTGATGGCTTCCGTTAAATATCCTAAAAAATATAATGGGGATATACAAAAAATGTTGACAAGGCTTCCTTTCTTTCTTATAATGTAAATCATACTAAAACGCAAGGAATTAGGAACGGGATAGAAAACTATGAGGAGGCCATAATTATGGGAGAGGCTAAAAAATATCATTTTGAAACGTTGCAATTGCATGTAGGCCAGGAATCGCCGGATCCTGCTACGGATGCCCGGGCAGTGCCGATTTACCAGACCACCAGCTATGTGTTTCGCAACAGCCAGCATGCAGCGGATCGCTTTGGGTTGAAAGATGCGGGCAATATTTATGGACGCTTGACCAATCCGACGGAAGACGTTTTTGAAAAACGGATGGCCGCTTTGGAAGGCGGCGTGGCGGCTTTGGCCTTTGCCAGCGGAGCGGCAGCTGTAACGGCGGCGGTACAGGGACTTGTTCATGCGGGACAGCATATTGTAGCAGCTACCACGATTTATGGCGGTACCTATAATTTCTTTGCCCATACGTTGCCTGATTTTGGTGTAACCACCACCTTTGTGGATCCGGGAAAAGGAATCCAGGCGTTTGAAAACGCTGTACAGGATAATACTCAAGTTATTTATATTGAATCTGTGGGCAACCCTAACGCCAATCTCATCGATATTGAAGCGGTAGCCAATGTGGCTCACGCCCATAAAATCCCTTTGCTGGTAGATTCTACTTTTGCTACGCCCTATCTGCTCCGGCCCTTTGAATACGGGGCTGATGTTGTTATCCATTCTGCTACCAAATTCATCGGCGGGCATGGCACTACCTTGGGCGGCGTCGTGGTGGACAGCGGTAAGTTTGATTGGGCAGCGTCCGGTCGTTTTCCCTGGCTGGTAGAACCCAATGCCAGCTATCATGGCTTGTCTTTTGCCAAAGATGTAGGCGCAGCTGCTTTTGCCGTGTACCTGCGGGCGCTTTTATTGCGGGATACGGGCGCTACGCTAGCTCCTCTTAATGCCTTCCTGCTCCTCCAGGGACTGGAGACCTTATCTCTGCGGGTAGAACGCCATGTGCAAAATGCCCTGCAAGTGGTGGACTTCTTAGCTAAGGATCCTCATGTAGCAAAGGTCAACCATCCAGCCCTGCCCGATCATCCGGATCACGCCCTGTACACTAAATATTTCCCCCATGGCGGGATTTCTATCTTCACCTTTGAAATTAAAGGCGGTGCGGCAGCGGCTCAAAAGTTTATTGATCATCTGCAGATCTTTTCCCTTTTGGCCAATGTGGCGGATGTGAAGAGCCTGGTCATCCACCCGGCCTCTACTACCCATTCCCAGATGAACGAAGAAGAGCTGCTGGCTTCTGGTATCACGCCCGCAACTATTCGTCTTTCTATCGGGACAGAACACATTGATGACATTCTTGATGACCTAAAGCAGGCGTTTACCGCCTTGGACAACTAAAATAGAAAAATGGCTTCTGTGCATTTTTGTGTGCAGAAGCTATTTTTTTTGTAAGTCTCCTTACAGTTTTTTGAGTTGTAAGAAAAATAAGAAGGAAAAAACAGGAAATGTGTTGCACAATTTTAAAAATATGATACACTAAATAGCACAAAAACCGAATGATTTAAAGAAATTGTTTTGATTGTTCGTGTTTAAGACAGGGGGAGGCTATCATGAGAACCATCCATAAAATTCTGGTCCCCAACCGGGGAGAAATTGCTATCCGTATCTTCCGGGCTTGCCGGGAACTGGGGATTCGCACCGTTGCGGTGTATTCCAAGGAAGATATTTTGTCGCTGCACCGCAGCCGGGCCGATGAGGCCTATCTGGTAGGGCAAGGGAAAAAACCGGTGGATGCCTACCTGGATATTGAGGATATCATTCGCATTTGTAAAGAACACGACGTGGATGCCATCCATCCTGGCTACGGCTTTTTGGCAGAAAATGCGCAGCTGGCTAAACGCTGTGAAGAAGAAGGAATTATTTTCATCGGGCCCCGGGTGGAACATTTGGAAATGTTCGGGGATAAGGTCAATGCCCGCATTCAGGCAGAAAAAGCAGGGATTCCCATGATTCCTGGTACCAAAGGGGCTGTAAAGGATTTTGCGGAAGTAAAAGCTTTTGCAGAAAAAGTGGGTCTGCCCGTTATGATCAAAGCCGTTAATGGCGGCGGTGGCCGGGGTATGCGTAATGTGGACCGCATGGAAGATCTGAAAGAAGCGTACGAACGGGCCACCAGTGAAGCCCGGATGGCTTTTGGAGATGATGCGGTGTATGTGGAAAAGTGCATTATGAACCCCAAGCATATTGAAGTCCAGATCCTGGGAGATACCCGAGGCCACGTCATCCACCTGCACGAACGGGATTGCTCCATCCAGCGGCGGCACCAAAAGGTTATTGAAATGGCACCGGCCTGGTCTCTGCCACAGTCGTTGCGGGATGCGATCTGCGATGCAGCCTTAAAGCTCATGAACAACGTGCAGTATCTGAACGCCGGCACCGTGGAATTTTTGGCGGATGCGGATGAAAAACATTTCTACTTTATTGAAGTTAACCCCCGGGTCCAGGTGGAACACACCGTGACAGAAGCCATCACGGATGTGGATATCGTCAAGACCCAGATTCTCATTGCAGAAGGCTATTCCCTGACGGATCCGGAAGTCCATGTAGGACGGCAGGAAGATATTCCTTGCAACGGGATGGCCATCCAGTGCCGGATTACTACCGAAGATCCCCGGAACCAGTTTATGCCCGATACAGGAAAAATTGTGGCCTACCGCAGCGGCGGCGGCCCGGGTATCCGTTTGGATGCGGGGACGGCCTACCAGGGTGCAGTCGTGACACCCTATTATGATTCCCTTTTGGTAAAAGTGACTGCCCATGCCATGCAGCCTTTGGATACGATGCACCGCATGCTGCGCTGCCTGGATGAATTTCGCATCAGCGGCGTGAAAACCAATATGTACTTTTTGAAGAACATGCTGAAAGATGCAGCTTTTCAAAAAGGCGCCTGTGACGTAAACTATATTGACCGGCACCCGGAACTACTGATTGATCCGGAAGACGTGGACGACCGGGGGACGCGTTTATTGTCCTACATCGGGGAAGTTACGGTAAACGGGTACCGAAAGAATGGGCATGGAGAAAAACCGGATTTTGCTGCGCCGGTACAGCTGGATACTGGAAAAGAACCCTGCCCCAAGGGGACCAAACAGATCCTGGATGAGCTGGGACCGGAAAAATTCTCTCAGTGGATTCGGGAACAAAAGCAGGTCCTGCTGACAGATACTACCTACCGGGATGCACACCAGTCCCTTTTGGCCACCCGGATCCGGACAAAGGATTTACTGGGGTCCATGCACTATGCTGCCGTAAAAGTGCCGCAACTCTTTTCGTTTGAAAACTGGGGCGGCGCCACGTTTGACGTAGCCTATCGTTTCCTGGATGAAAGCCCCTGGCAGCGGCTGCGGCAGATGCGCCAGGCAGCACCTAATATTTTGTTCCAGATGCTGACACGGGGCGCTAACGCCGTAGGTTATACCAATTATCCGCCGGAAGTGATTAAGCAGTTCCTGCAGCTGGCTGCCAAAAACGGGGTGGATGTGTTCCGGATCTTTGACTGCTTAAACCAGCTGGATCATATGCGCTTATCCATTGACGAAGTGCGGAAGCTGGGCAAAGTGGCAGAAACAGCCATTTGCTACACTGGGGATATTTTGGATCCCAGCCGGCAGAAATATTCGTTGGCCTATTACACCAACCTGGCAAAGGAAATGCAAAAAGCCGGCGCCAATATTATCGCTATCAAGGATATGGCGGGCCTTCTGAAACCGGAAGCAGCTTATGCCCTGGTGTCTGCCCTGAAAGATGCAGTGGATCTGCCCATTCATCTTCACAGCCACGAAGGCGGCGGCTGCACCTTGTACAGTTACGTCCGTGCGATTCAGGCGGGAGTGGATATTGTAGATGTGGCAACCAGTGCTCTGTCTGGCGGAACCAGTCAGCCTTCCCTCACCAGTTTGTACTATGCACTGCAGTATACGGAGCGGCAGCCCCAGCTGGATATTGATGCCCTGGAAGCTATCGACCGGTATTGGCAGGTGGTACGCAGCTATTATGCCGGGGTGGACGGAAAGATGACCAGCCCCAATACCACGGTATACCAGCACGAAATGCCCGGTGGGCAATATACCAACCTGCGGCAGCAGGCGAAAGCCGTAGGCCTGGGAGACCAGTGGCCGGAAATCTGCAAAACCTACGCCCAGGTGAACCGAATGCTGGGGGATATTATCAAAGTGACGCCGTCTTCTAAAGTAGTGGGCGATCTGACGCTGTTTATGGTCCAAAACCAAGTAACAGAAGAAGATATATATACCCGGGGCGATACACTGGATTTCCCGCAAAGTGTGGTGGATTTCTTTGACGGCAAACTGGGGATGCCGTATGGCGGTTTCCCGGAAAAGCTCCAGAATATCATCTTGCGGGGCAGAGCACCCCACGTGGAGGAACCACCTGCGCCGATTAACGTGGAAACCATGCACAAAGAGATGGACGCTTTGCGTATGGGACACACACCGGAAGCGGAAAGCAGCTATTGTTTGTACCCGAAAGTATACAAGGACTTTGTGCAGCGCTATCACCAGTATGGGGATCTGTCCATCTTGGATACCCCTACGTTCTTCTTTGGCATGAAGCCTGGGGAAGAAATTCGGGTGCAAATGGATGGAAAAATGGTACTGATCCGGTTGAACTATGTGACGCGGGCCAATCCGGAAGGGTATAGGGAAGTGCAATTTGAAATCAATGGCATGCCCCGGGAACTAAAAATCCAGGATGCCAAAGCATCCGAGGGTACTACCGTTACTAGAAAGGCAGATCCTACGGTACCGGGAGAAGTGGGTGCTACGCTGTCCGGCAACATCCTGCGAGTACTGGTAAAGAAAGGCAGTGTGGTGAAAAAAGGCGATCCTCTCATGGTGACAGAAGCCATGAAGATGGAAACTACACTTACGGCTCCGGTGGACGGCATGGTAAAAGATATCCTTGTGCAGGGCGGAGCCCGAATCCAGTCGGGAGACCTGCTGGCAGTGATCGAATAAAATTTGCAAAAAATGCGGTACGCTTTCCAAACGTGCCGCATTTTTTAGGATGTCTTTTAAATATATTTCCCCGTCAGACTTTCTTTGCAGGCTTTGATGTCTTCCAGGGTACCGGCGCAGACGATGCGGCCGCCTTCGCTGCCGCCGCCGGGGCCCATGTCAATGATATAATCAGCATTTCTGATCACGTCCAGGTCGTGCTCGATGACAAGTACGGTGGCGCCGTGCTCAATGAGGCTCTGAAAAACGGACAAAAGGGTCCGCACATCCTGGGGATGAAGGCCGATGGTGGGTTCGTCGAAAACAAAAACGGAATCCACCTGGCCTTTGCCCATTTCACTGGCCAGTTTCAGCCGCTGGGCCTCGCCGCCAGAAAGTCCCGGGGTCTCCTCTCCCAGAGTCAGGTACCCCAGTCCCAGATCGTGGAGTACCTGGAGCCGTTTTTGCAACAACGGCAGCCCTTTGCACGCCGCTAGGACTTCGTCCACACTCATATTCATCAGCTGGGGCAGGCTGTAGTTTTTGCCGTCCTTGGCTTTGCGGAGAATTTCATATGCCTCCCGGCTGTAGCGGGAACCCCGGCAGTCCGGGCAGGGGATGTCCACATCCGGAAGAAACTGTACGTCCAGAGAGATTTCTCCGGTGCCGTCGCAGGTGGGGCAGCGGAGTTTTCCCGTGTTGTAGGAAAAATCCCCGGCTTTGTAGCCGTGTTCTTTGGCGTCAGCGGTGCGGGCGTAAACTTTCCGCAGACCGTCATGCACGTTGGCGTAGGTGGCCACGGTGGAGCGCACGTTGATGCCGATGGGGGTGGCGTCAATCAGCTTTACCTGGGAAATCCCGTCCGCATCGATTTTTTTAATGTGGGCGGGCAATTTTTCTTTTTTTATGGTGGCATTGAGCGCAGGGATCAGGCTTTCCAGCACCAGAGTGGTTTTGCCGGAGCCGGATACGCCGGTGACCACGGTGAGCCGCCCTTTGGGAATGGTTACGTCCAGGGGATGCACGGTGTGGATGGGCCCGGTTTCCAGATAGATGGCGCCGTTTTCAAAAAGAGCGCTTTTTTCTGTGAGGGGCCGTACCTGGCTGTTGTAATCATCTCTTAAATAGGGGGCGATGATGGATTTCGGATTATCTTCCACTTCTTTAATGCCGCCCTGGGCGATAATCTTTCCCCCGTCCGCGCCGGCGCCCTTGCCCATTTCTACCAGATAATCCGCGTGGCGCAGCACCTGGGTGTCGTGATCCACTAGAATTACCGAATTGCCGTCAGCTGTCAGGTCGTCCATCACACCGGTAAGGCCTTTTAAATTGTGGGGGTGGAGCCCGATGGACGGCTCATCCAGCACATAAAGCACGCCGGTGGTGCGGTTGCGCACGGCCCGGGCCAATTGTACGCGCTGCCGTTCCCCTGTGGAAAGGGTGGAAGCTGCCCGGTCCAAAGATAAATAGCCCAGCCCCAGATCCATCAGCCGTTTGGAGGTGTCCAAAAAAGATTCGCAGATGGCACTGGCCATGGGGCGCAGTGCGTCCGGCAAAGAATCCGGCACGCCTTTGACCCAGGGGATGAGTTCCGACAAAGTCATGGCGGCAGCTTCGTCCAGATGAATGCCCCGCAGCTTCGGCGCTCGGGCCGTTTCCGACAAACGGCTGCCGTGGCAGTCGGGACAGATGTCCTCTTTCAAAAATTTTTCCAGCCGCTTCATCCCTTTCTCGTCCTTGACCTTAGCCAGGGAATTCTTCACGGAATTGACGGCGCTGTAATAATTAAAATCCATCTCCGCCGGTTCCAGGGTATTGGGGTTCACATAATGAATGTGGTGTTTTTTCAGTTCTCCGTGGTAGACGATTTCTTTTTCCACAGGTGTCAGATCCCGGAAGGGGACATTGGTCCGCACCCCCATGCTCCGGGCAATATCCTTCATCAGGGACCACATCAGCGTCCCCCATACCACCACGGCGCCTTCGTCGATGGTTTTGGAATCATCGGGTACGAGAGCCGCTTCGTCCACTGTCCGCACAATTCCTGTGCCGCTGCAAGTGGGACAGGCGCCCCGGCTGTTAAAGGCCAGATCTTCCGCGCCGGGCCCGTAAAATTTGGCGCCGCACACCGGACAGGTAATTTCCTGCATGGCGGCCACGGCAAAAGACGGCGGGCAGTAATGCCCGTTGGGACAGCGGTGGCTACCCACTCGGGAAAATAACAGGCGCAGGCTGTTCAAAAGTTCCGACAGAGTGCCGAAAGTGCTGCGGATGCCGGGGACGCCGGGTCGCTGGTGCAGAGCCAGCGCTGCCGGCACGTAGCGCACGTCTTCCACATTGGCCCGCTCCGCCTGTGTCATGCGCCGGCGGGTGTAGGTGGACAAAGATTCCAGATAGCGCCGGGATCCTTCCGCATACAGCACGCCCAGCGCCAGGGAAGATTTGCCGGAACCGGAAACACCGGCGATTCTCACGATTGCGTTCAGGGGAATATTCACATCGATATTTTTCAGGTTGTGCACCTTTGCACCCCGCACTTCCATATAGCGGGGCAACTGATTTTGTGAAGTGGTCATGGTTTATCCTTTCAACAAATAATTTCACAGGGAAAAGATGATTTTATTGTATCATAATACTTTGCGACTGGAAGGTGCGGAGCGGAATATTCGGGAATACTTGAGTGGAATTTACAATACTGTTCTTTTAAAAGATGTGGTAGGGAGACTAAGCATTGCGGATGTAAACATGCTGGAGAGTGTAACAAAATACGTATTTGCTAATGTGGGAAGCCTGCTGTCCCTGCGGAAAATCGCCAATTCCATGGTCAGCGCTGGACGCAAAATCGACAGCAAAACCGTAGAACGCTATCTTAAGGGCTTGCAGGATGCTTTGCTGATTTATCAGGTGGACCGTTTTGATCTACGGGGCAAGGAACTGTTGAAGGTCAATCCTAAATATTATGTGGTGGATGCTGCCCTGCGTTTCTTTTTGGTGGGACGCAGAGGAGAAGATACCGGGCATGTGCTGAAAAATATGGTATATCTGGAACTCTTGAGACGGTATGAAGAGGTGTACGTGGGCTCCCTGCCCGGCGGAGAAGTGGATTTTGTGGTCCGAGATGCCCGGGGGCTGGCTTATTATCAGGTGGCAGAATCCACCCGCCAGCCAGATGTCCTGGAAGGGGAATTAAAACCGCTTCGTAGTCTGAAAGATGCCTACCCTAAATATCTGCTAACACTGGATGAGATCAATGCCGATGCAGATTATGAAGGTATACGGAAGAAAAATGCCCTGCGGTGGATGTTGGAAGAATAAATGAATATTTTATGGTACAATAAGTGCTGAAGAAACGGAGGTGTTTCTATGCAGTGGAAAATGTGGGTGCTTTTAACAGGGCTTTGTGTATGGGCAACCAGCTCGGCCCTGGCTGCAGAGCATATAGCCGTAGTGGAAAAAGACGGCAAAGAAGGGGTTATCAACCAAAGTGGCCAGCTTCTTTTAAAAACAGAATATAAAAATATTCAGCGGGGCAATCCTGCAGAAGATCCGGTGATTTTGGCGGAAAAAGACGGGAAATACGGTATCTATGACCGGGAAGGGAAAGAAATTCTGGCGCCGGTCCTGAAAAAAATGACGGCTGTCAATGACGGCGTGGTGGGTGGACTGACAAAAAAGTGGAATTTCTATACCCTGAGCGGACAAAAACTTCCCGGAGACTATGATGCAGTACAGGGGTTCCAGGAAGGCCTGGCAGCGGTAAAAACAGGCGGGAAATGGGGCTTTGTGGACAAAACCGGAAAACTGGTGATCGCGCCGCAATATAAAGAAGTGCGAGGGTTCAGCGAAGGCCTGGCCGCAGTAAAAACTGGCAACCAGTGGTTCTATATCCGGAAAGATGGCAGCGTGCTGCCCAGTGTCAGCGTAAAAAATCCGGGAGATTTTCATCAGGGCGTGGCCATCGTAGATAAAGGCTGGCTTATGGATACCACGGGCAAGCGCTATGCGAAACTAAAAAACTATTCCTATATCGGAGAATTCCAGGACAACGGCCTGGCGGCTGTTGGCGTGCGTCGTTCCAGTCATAGTTTTCTGGACTACCTTTCCATTGGTTGGGGATGGGGCAGCGGCTGGGGCTGGGGTGGCCCGTACTGGGGTATTGGTCCTGGCTGGGGCTGGGGCCCTTATTTTGGCGGCTATGGGTATCGGCATCACCATCACTATCATCATGGCTGGGGTGGTAGCATTGGGATTTCTCCAGGGATGGTCATGCCTAGGAATCTGTATCGCGGCTACGTGAATAAACAGGGACAGGAAGTAATCCCCCCCCAATACAGCTATGTGTCGGAGTTCTTCGGGGACTATGCCCTGTATCGGGATGACGGACACTGGGGCATGCTAAACAGTAAGGGAGAAGTAAAAATCCCAGCGGCCTATGATACCCTGTGGCCGTTTAGTAACGGCCTGGCGGCCTTTGCTGCGGACAAAAAATGGGGCTTTATCGGGGAAAATAATCAGGTTGTAATTCCTAATCGCTTTGATCGCGTGACTAGCTTCTTGGAAGACAGAGCTACTGCCACGGAGAAGAAAAAGAGCGGGATTATCGACAAAAAAGGAAACCCGGTCGCTCCATTTAAAGAAGAGTATGTAGAAATGGGCCCCTTAGCCGCTAATCGGGCAGCATACCAAAGCAAAAAGACCGGAAAATGGGGATATACCGATGAAAACGGGAACAGCGTCATTGCTCCCCAGTACGACAAAGCAGGGGATTTTGATTAAAAGAGCAGTGGAAGAGTATCTCAAATTGTCCTAAGAATATAAAATAGAATTTATAAAATTAGAAATACGGGTAGATTTATAAAATACATTTTATAAATCTACCCGTTTGTGCTATACTACAACCAGAAGGGGATGAGAACATGCTGGAGAGACCTACTTATTTACAACAATTAATTCGCTTACGAGATAAAAATGTGATTAAAGTCATTACAGGAGTACGGCGGTGTGGGAAGTCTACACTGCTGCTTCTTTTTAGGGACTATTTGCGCCAGCAAGTACAAATCCCTGACGCCCGGATGCTTACGGTAAATCTGGAAAGCGGGGATTTTCGGCACCTGCAGACGGCGGATGCCCTCTATCAGTATGTGGAACAACATCTTGTACCGGATCAGATGAATTATGTGTTTTTGGATGAAGTGCAGAATATCCCGGATTTCCAAAAGGCGGTAGATTGGCTGTATACCAAGAAAAATACAGATCTGTATATTACTGGTTCCAACGCCTATCTGCTTTCCGGGGAACTGGCTACGTTTTTATCCGGGCGCTATGTAGAAATTAAGATGCTTCCTCTGTCTTTTGCAGAATATGTGACGGCGTTTCCTGAGCCCCGCAACTTTCCTAAGTTATATGGACAGTATTTGCTAAATAGTTCATTTCCCGGTGCCTTGGAATTTACAAACAGACAGGACACACGGGCCTATCTGGAAGGCATTTATAATACCATTCTTGTCAAAGATATTGCCACGCGGAAAAAGATTGCAGATATTTCCCAACTGCAAAATCTATTGGAGTTTATGTTTGATAATATCGGCAATCTCTGTTCCTCTGGAAAGATTTCCCGCACTATGACCAGCGCAGGGCGAAAGATTTCCGTTCCCACGGTAGACTCCTATTTAACGGCGCTGACGGAAAGCTTTATCTTATACAAAGCAGATCGATACGATATTAAGGGCAAAGAACGTCTCCAGTCCGGTGGCAAATATTACGGCGTGGATATGGGATTGCGATATTTCCTGTTAGGTTCCAAGAACACCGATCAGGGGCACGTCCTGGAAAATGTAGTTTATTTAGAGCTCTTACGCCGGGGGTATGAAGTCTTTGTAGGAAAGAACGAGGACGCAGAGGTTGATTTTATTACGTTGAGAGATGGAGAAAAACAATATATTCAAGTCTCCCAAAGCGTTATGGATCCGCAAACCCTAAAACGGGAGTTGCGTCCACTTGAAACGATCAACGACCATTATCCTAAACTCCTGCTAACCATGGATTATCTTCCATTGGGAGATTTTAATGGTATTCGGCAATACAACGTGCTGGAATGGTTGTGTGGAAAACAGTAAATAAGAAACAATAGGGAGTCGGCAACGGTTGTACAACTGTTGGTGATTCTATGACTATGGACAGATGAAAGGAAAAAACGGTGTTAAGACTAATGAAAATGTTAACCTTAACACTGCTTTTCCGCATAGAAAAATACTTTGTCCGGTGTGTCCGCAACATAAAAACAAGGCAGATTTTGCAAGACAGAAAGCGTAAAATATGGTACTATATTTTATGTAAAAGGCAAGAGTTCACGTAAAAGAAACTGAAAATTGAAACAAGTAGCCAAGGGTAAAAGGAGGGCATGCCATGACACCAGAACAGGAAACACTGTATTATGGGAAAATGGAGGAAAACTTTCCAGAATTTTTACGGGATATGGAAGCATTAGTCGCGATCCCTAGTTATCTGGAAGAGGATTCGTATCCGAATGTGCCGACCATCCGAAAAGTGTTGCATCAAGCCCTGATGCGCATGGATGCCATGGGCTTTCGTACCTATGCGGACCCGGAAGGCTATTATGGCTATGCGGAAATCGGAGAAGGGGAAAAACTTATCGGAGTGCTGGGGCATTTGGACGTAGTCCCGCCGGGATTGCGGGATGACTGGAAATCGGATCCCTTTACAGTAACGTACCGGGATGGCAAAGCCTATGGCCGGGGCGTGCAGGATGACAAAGGGCCGACGCTGGCGGCAATCTATGGCTTTAAAGCTCTTATGGACTGCGGATTCAAACCGAACTACCGGCTGCGCTTTATTTTTGGCACGGATGAAGAAAATCTTTGGCGTGGAATCAAAAAATACATGGCTAAAGAAGAGCAACCGTCTTTTGGCTTTACACCGGATTCTGTATTCCCGCTCATTTATGCAGAAAAGGGCGTGCTGGATCTTATGCTGCATGCGAAAAATGAAAGCGGCATGACCTTTAAGGCGGGAGACGCCTACAATGTAGTGCCTTCTTATGTGAATGCGCCTGCCTGTGCGGCACTGGAGGACGCACTGCACTATCTCCACTATGACTACCGCAAGGAAGCGGATGGGAGCCTGGGGATATTGGGAAAAAGTATCCACGCTAAGGATGCAGAATTGGGGATCAATGCCATTCACCGGTATTTGTTGGCACTGGATGCTATGGGCCATCCTACCAAGTCTTCCCAGTTTATTAAAGAATGCCTGGACGGACATAAGTTTGCAGAGCCCATTTTTGGAGCAGTCAAGGACGAGGCGTCCGGCGAGCTAAAGTTCAACATAGGAAAAATTGAGCTCACGCCAGAAGAAGAGACCTTGTTTGTGGATATGCGCATCCCGGTAACCTATCCCAAAGAAAAAGCAGTGGAAGCATTGAAACAGAAGGCGGCAGAGTACGGCTTTACCTATGAAGAATTTGACTGGCTGCAGCCCGTGTATTTGCCCCTATCCTCTCCTATTATCAAAAAATTAGTTGCCTCCTACCAGGAAGCCACCGGCGATAAAACCAGCGTACCTATCAGCAGCGGTGGCGCCACCTATGCCCGGGCCATGGATAACTGCGTGGCCTTTGGCGCGATTTTGCCCGGTGTGGAAAAAAGCGAGCATATGCCCAATGAAAATATGGTGGTGGAAGAATTTAAAACAGCCATCAAGATTTACATCCATACCTTTTTCAATTTTAACGCAGACGAGTAGTAGCGGGATCTCTTGTTGAAAGGAGCAGCGCGTATGGCAGCACAGGAAATAAAAAAGAAAAGACAAATGCTGAGTTCTTATTCCATCGTATTCCTGGTATTGGTTTTTGTGACCATACTGACCTGGTTTGTTCCCCAATCCGTCGTTGTCAAATCCGGCGGGACCAAAGAGATTATTTATAATGCCATCCTGGCCGATGGAGAAGTGCTGCGAGGTCAGGGCCTGCAGCCTATGGGATTGTGGGATCTTCTCATGGCTCCGGTGAAAGGCTTCGTAAAAGCGGCACCCGTAGGATTTGCCATTCTCATGGCCGGAGCCTTTTTACATTTGATGAATTACGTAGGGGCCATGAACTCTGCCATTGGGTGGCTGATTGACCGCTTTACCGGCAAGACACTGATCATCGTGCTGATGTTTGTCTCTGCCTTGTTCGGTTCTGTGTATGGGTTATGGGAAGAGATTCCGGCCTATTCTATGGTGGTGGTGCCGCTGTTTGTGCTGGCAGGCTATGATGTGATTACCGGGATCGGGGTGCTTTTCGTGGGAGCCACCGCCGGCAATATGGCCAGTGTGGTAAATCCGTTTTCTATCGGCGCTGCTGTGGGCGCTATCGGAACGGATGGCCTATCCATGGGCAGTGGGATGGTACTGCGTATCGTGATTTTCTTCGTACTGTATCTGGTCGGTCTTGTGCTTATGCTCCGCTATGCCAGTATGGTAAAAAAAGATCCCACCAAGTCCATTGTGTATGGTATGGGGGTCAAAACGCTGGTGGATGAAAAACATAAAATGGAAGAATTCACCACCCGCAAGGCCTGGTCCATCGCACTTTTGGTACTCATTATTCTGGCGCTGGTATGTGGCTATATGCCCTGGGATTCCATTAAATTTGCCGATGGAAGCACCATGAAGGACATGATTAATCTGCCCTTCCGCTCACTGGAAAACATTCCCTTCCTGGGCAATTTCTTTGGCGCCGGGCATTATACGGAATTTGGTGACTGGTATTTTGATGAATTCGCCTTTGTCTTCTTAGTGGGCGCGCTACTTCTAGGGCCTATTAATAAGATCCCGGAACCGGAATTTGTCCGCGAATTTGTAGCAGGCGCTCGCGAAATGCTGGGTGTTGTCTTGGTGCTTACGGTTGCTAACGGAATTTCCGTAATGATGGGAAGCAAAACGGCGGGCATGTCTGTTACATTCGTGTACTGGATTCAAAATGCCCTGTCCGGTGTGCCGGGATGGGCGTTTGCGATTGCAGCAGCTGCGGCCTATATGGGGATTGGCTTCTTTATGCAGTCTACCAGCGGCGTTGCAGGAATTACCATGCCGATTTTGGGAGCGGTAGCCTACGCCCTGTTCCAGTCTGCTCCTATTGGCTCCACCGGCGGGCAAATTATGCTGCTGTCTGCCTTTACCATCGGGTTGAACTTCACGTCGGCTATTTACCCCAGCGCTACCAATATGGGAACATTGGAAATTTACCAAATTCCTTATGATACCTATCTTTCCTTCATGCTGAAGATTGATATCATTCTGCTGGTCGTCGGTGTGGCCGTTTTGTCCGTGGCACCTATGGTTGGATTACTGTAATGAAAGTAAAATTATAATCCATACGGTGAATGAGCTGCCAATGGTTGTATACCTATTGGCAGCTCTCTTTTTATTCCTTTAGGCTTTCCACCAGATTCTGGTGAAAGGTTTCGTTGACGGTATCTTTGTAGCGGATTAGCTCTTCCCGGATCATGGACTTCATCGCCTGGGCATAGTCCGGCAGGGGGTTATCTTTTAATGTTACCAGGCTGATTGTGGTGGGGAAAATATCATTGGTCAATTTGGCCACCTGGGGCAGGCCCAGAGATAAGGGAAGCGTTTCGTAGGCCATGTACAAGTACAGGGGCGTGAGAATGCTTACACCATAGGAAGAAAGAGATAACATCAACCGTTGGTTATTGGTCTCCAGCAGATAATGGGGGTATACGCAGTGGGCGGTAAAAAGCTGATCCACAGCCTGGCGGATCCGGTTGCCGGAAGGACGGTGAAAGAAAGGAAGATCCTGAATCTCCAGCAGGTCCACACCGTTTTTCAGGTAGCGCTGCAAATCATCTTCCCCGGTATCCGGGCGGTGCCATGTTAATAAATCCGTATTTAAGCTGCAACAAAGATGTTCTTCCAGGACGGGCTCAATGCTAAGATCACGGGATTCTGGCACATTAACTGCCAGGCATAGATCGATCTGATGCTGCCGCAAGAGTTCCAGCAGTCTGTCACTGTTATATTCTTTCAGTAAAATTTCAATTTGGGGATACTTTCGATGATACCGTTCCCAAATATTGGCAAAAAAGGCTTCTGCCCGCTGCCGGGAAATTCCCAGGCGCAATTCCCCATGGTGGTCTTTGACCAGATCGGCAAAGCGGGCGGTCATCTGGTTTTCTTCCTGCAAGATGCGCTCTACATAGAAAAGCATGGCCTTTCCTGCCGGTGTCAGCCGCAGCACCGGTTTGCGGTCAAACAAAAGCACACCGTATTGTTCTTCCAGACGTTTAATATGGGCACTGAGGGACTGCTGGCTGAGAAATAGTTTTTCTGCGGCCCGGGAAATATTGCCTTCCTTTGCTACGGCAATGAAATACTCAAATCCCAATAAACTCATGGCTGCCTCCCTCTATACAACATAAAGATTGTTAGTAACATATATAAATACTGTTTTTCAATTGTTTTCCTCCATGATACCATAGAACCAGTCAAAGAGAAATAGAATAAAGCTGATTGAATAGAGGAAAGAAGGATGACAATATGGTAAAAATCATGGATTGTACCCTCCGGGATGGTGCTAACGTAGTGGGCAAAGGATTTCCTGCGGACCTGACGGCGGGAATGCTGAAAGCGCTGGTGGATGCCAATGTGGATTATATCGAAATGGGCAATGCCGGCGGTATCGGGGCCTATGAAGTGGCAGGTTTTACCAAGGCAGAAACAGACGCCACCTATCTGGAACTGATGCAGCCTTATAAAGCACTGCACAAAGTAGGGATGTTCTTAAATGCCAAGCGCTACCGGGAAAACTATGTGGAATTGGGTGCAGAAAAAGGTCTGGCCTTTTTGCGGGTAGGTGTGGATGCGGATGAACCAAAGCTTGCGGTAGAACCGATTCATGCCATCAAAAAACGAGGTGTGAAAGCTTTTTATTCCGCTATGAAAGCCTATCTGGTTTTGCCAGAAGAACTGGCAGAATCTGCTAAAATGCTGGAAGCAGAAGGATTGGATGAATTTACGGTTATGGATTCTGCTGGATGTATGCTGCCGGATGAAGTATCCCGTACCGTGGAACAATTGAAAAAGGCAGTCCAGATTCCTATAGCGTTCCACTGCCATAACAATCTGGCTTTGTCCGCTGCTAACGCCTTGGCTGCGTACAATGCGGGGGTAGATATTTTGGATGGTGGCTTGATGGGCATGGCACGAAGTGCGGGCAATCTGCCTACAGAAGCAGGTATCGCCCTGCTGCAAAAATATGGGGAAGCAGACTATGTGAATTTATTTGGCCTTTTGCAATACCTTGCTGATGAACTAGGACCCCAAATGAAAGAACGGTATGAGTATCATAATCCCATCACACCTTTTGATCTGGTGCTGGGGATTACCGGCCTGCATTCTTCCAAAGGAAAACTCTTTAAGCAAGTGGCAGCGGATACCGGGGTAAATCTGTATCAATTGATGGTTCACGTGGGAAAAATTGACCGTAAGAACCCCAGCGAAACGCTGATCCGAAAAGAAGCAGAAATATTGAAGGAGGGTAAATAGATGCTGGACGTATTGTTAGCCGGGCCTTATCCGGCAGGAACTCTGGAACGGTTGCAGGACGCTGTCAAAGATGCAGGGATTACGGTACGGCAAGTCGTAACGGAAGAAAAATTTGCCAAAGAGCATGATGTGGATGCCATCATCCTGCGTGTTCTGAAAATGCCTACGACGGTTGTACAACGATTTTCTTCCCGGCTGAAACTCATTATGCGCTGGGGCGTGGGATACGACATGGTGGATATTAAAACTGCCCGCAAGCAGGGCATTGCTGTGTGCAATACGCCGGGCGCCAATGCCTATGCCGTGAGTGAGCTGGCCATTTTATTGATGCTGGCCGTGGGCAGAAAACTGATCTGTCACGAACGAAAATTACAGGCGGGGGTATGGAGCCGGGAACTGTTTACAGCCCAGTCCAGAACGCTGCACCATAAAACCGTGGGGATTGTGGGCGGCGGTAACATCGGCCGCCAGGTGGCATTAAAAGCTCAGGCTTTTGGAGCAACAACCCAATACTACGATCCCTTCCGCCTAAAACCGGAAATGGAAAAAGAATTCCATTTGACCTACGTGCCGTATGAAACCTTGCTTAAAACCAGCGATGTAATCACCTACCACGTGCCGTTAAACGATGGAACCCATTATATGCTGAATAAAGATACTATAAAAACAGTAAAACCAGGGGCTATTGTGATCAATACGTCCCACGGGGGCATTGTGGAAGAAGCGGCGATACTGCAGGCGGTTCAGGCAGGAAAATTGTCCGGGGCCGGCCTTGACTGCACGGAAGATACGCCAATCCAGATGGATAGTCCGCTGCTCAAAGAGCCAAACATTGTGGTGACGCCCCATATCGGCGGTACCGCTAATGACATGGCTGACGCCATTTTGCCCATGATTATCGGCAATTTGAAAAAGCTGGCTGCAGGCGAGAAACTGGAGTATGTGGTGAATCGGTAGGGAACAGTATTACATCAAAGATAAAAATAGCAGATGTCCGTATCTACAGCAATGTAGGTACGGATACTTTTTTACTAAAAGTACGTGCAATATACTGCAAATAAACGTATTTGTGCTATAATAAAGCCAGTGGGGGTGATTCCATGGAGACAACAAATATGAATATCAGGATGGATAAAACGGTAAAAGAACAAGCAGAAGCGATTTTTTCCCAGCTTGGTCTTACCATGACCACGGCGGTCAATTTATTCCTCCGCTCTGCCATTCGGGAAAACGGCATTCCTTTTTCTCTGAAATTAACACCTAATCATACGACAGAAGCAGCTATTATAGAAGGCCGGAAGATTGCGGAAGATCCTAGTGTTAAGGGATATCGGGATATGAAAGCGTTACGAAAGGCGCTGGATGTATGACAAAATATGAAGTCAAATTTACCAGCCAGTTTAAGAGGGATTTGAAAAAGGCGCAAAAACAGCATAAGAATTTGGATAGGCTCTTTGCGCTTATTGAGTCCTTGGCTGATGGGCATGAATTGGATGCTTCCTATAGAGATCATGAGCTGACCGGGAAGTATAAGGGCGTACGGGAATGCCATATAGAGCCAGACTGGTTACTGTTGTATGAAGTTAAGCAGCAGGTGCTGGTTCTGATGATCTATCGCTTAGGAAGTCATGCCGCTGTGTTTAAGATGTGAAAAACCCTTGTACTCTACTGCGGTGTTTGCTACAATAGGGCTACGAGAAATTGCGTGTTATCACGTACAGAAGACCCGGAGAGAGCCTCCGGGTCTTCTGTGGTATTTGCAGGAAAGGGTGAGCGTATGTCCATGAAACGAAAAATCATCGGGTCTCTTTTAACGGGTATGCTAGTATTGCCAGGAGCAGTCTATGCAGCGCAGGGAGCCCAAACGGCGGAACCTGTTGTGAAGATGAGTACTGCGGAGAGTGCAGCACAAGGTGCAGAGCAAAAAGTGTATAGTCTTACGTTTAATCCCAAGAGCTACACCCGGCAAACGTTAGCCTATAACGGAAAAGCCGTCGCCTTTCGTGCCTATGAACATATCCCCTATGTGGCCCGCCCGGTGGCAGTGGAACGGCAATCCATGAATATTTACATTCCGGAAGTATATTTCCAAAAAGGTGGAACCATTAACGGATACACAGCAAAAACGGCACCGATTTTCCTCCCTAATGGCGTAGGTGGCTATATGCCGGGCGACAGCAAAGCTCCCAGTGAAAAAGATCGCATGAGTGGCGGCGCCAATGCTTCGCTGGTGGCATTATCCAAAGGATATGTGGTGGCAGCACCGGCCATCCGGGGCAGAACTACACAAAATAAAGACGGCGTGTATGTGGGCAAAGCCCCTGCCCTCATCGTGGATTATAAGGCAGCCGTGCGGTATTTGCGTCACAACCGGAATCTATTGCCCGCCGGGGATACGGATAAAATTATTTCCAATGGCACCAGTGCCGGCGGTGCACTGTCCGTTCTTTTGGGAGCCACCGGCAACAGCAAGGACTACGAACCCTATTTGAAAGCAGTGGGAGCAGCCAAAGAGCGGGACGATATTTTTGCTGCCAGCGTGTACTGCCCTATTACGAATTTGGAACATGCGGATATGGCGTATGAATGGATGTTTAATGGTGTGAATGAGGCACACCAGCAGACGGGACGAAATCTGCCCGCGCTCCCGGTACAAAGCACTGTGACCAATCGCCCGGCAGACGCACCCGTGGAAAACCAACAAGCGGTCAAAATGACCTGGGATCAGCAGATGGCCTCTTTGGCCCTGAAAAAACAATTCCCCGCTTATGTAAACAGCCTGGGACTGGAAGATCGCAAGGGGAATAAACTATGGCTGGATGCGGCAGGCAATGGCTCCTTTGCCGACTATATCAAGTCTGTGTACCTGCAAAGCGTTCAGACAGCCCTGGATGGGGGAAAGGATTTGGACGGTGCTGCCTGGTTTAGGGTAAAAGACGGCAAGGCGGTGGATATGGACTTAGCGAAATACGCAGCCTGGGCCACCAGGTTAAAAGCGACGCCCGCTTTTGATAAATTTGATTTAAGCAGCGGGGAAAATGATGAATTTGGGGACAGCGCCAACCAGCCCAAACATTTTACTGCATTTTCAGCCCTGCGGGATACAGGCCGGGGGGGCAGCGCCGATCCAGCGATTATCCATCTGCTGAATCCGATGGACTATATTGGTGCCAGCGGTGTGAAAACCTCCAAATATTGGCGTATTCGTCACGGTGCTAAGGACCGGGATACCTGTTTGGCCATTCCTGCCATGGTAGCCCTGAAGCTACAGAATGAAGGGAAAAAGGTGGATTTTGCAGCCCCCTGGGGGTATGGACATGCCGGGGATTATGACTTGGATGCTTTATTTACCTGGATGGACAGAATTTGTAAGAAATAAGTTACAACAAAAAATATTTGTTCAAAATAAAAATATTAGCTGTTAGATTTTGTCACTAAAAAGCGGTATGATACAGTTGCAACAAAGGAAAATGAGAATCTAACTGTACCATATCGTTTTTAGGAGGCAAATACTATGGGCTGGAAAATTTTACTACCGCAGGAAATTATGGAAGAAGGCCGGGAACTGTTAGAAAGCCACGGTCATACCCTGATTAAAGGGCGGGGCTTTGAGACGAAGGATGTACTGGCAGACTTCAAAGAATATCAGCCAGATGCCATGATTGTCCGCATTACCCCCATTACCCGGGAAGTGATTGAATCCAATCCCAATCTGAAGGTCATTGCCCGCCACGGCGCCGGATTTGACGCCCTGGATGTAAAAGCCTGCCATGACAATGGTGTACAGGCATTGTATGCACCGGTAGCCAACTCTACGTCTGTGGCAGAAACCGCAATGCTTTTACTCTTGGAATGCAGCCGGAATGTAACGGTGCTGCACAAAACCTGGGTGACGGATTTCTACAAAGCCAAGCTGAAGGTTCGGAAAAACACCCTGAATGGTAAAACCGTGGGCATTGTGGGCTGCGGAAATATCGGTAGCCGCCTGGCAAAACGGGCTCTGGCTATGGAAATGAATGTGCTAGCGTATGATCCCTACAAACCTGCCAAAGATTTCCCTGACGGCGTGGAAGTGGTTCGCGATCTGGACCGGATCTTTAAAGAAAGCGACTATGTGTCTCTTCATTGCCCCAATACACCAGTTACCCGGAATATGGTGAATAAGGAAACCCTGGCCATGATGAAACCCACAGCCTTTTTAATCAATACGGCCCGGGGGGCACTGGTGGTGGAAGAAGATCTGTATGAAGCCTGCAAAAACGGTGTGATTGCCGGCGCAGGGCTGGATGCTATCCGGCAGGAACCTGTGGATCCTAAGAATCCGCTGCTCGCGCTGGATAACGTAATCATCTATCCCCATATCGGCGGCAATACTACAGAAGCAGCCCACCGCGCTTCCTATTTCTCCGCTATGGGCATTGAAGAAGTGTACGAAGGCAAACAGCCTACTTGGCCCATCCATGATATAGATTACGCAACGGCCAAAACCTACACCGATACCAAGAAACCGAATAAAAAACCGGCCGGTATGTTCGATTTCTAATCTTGGCGCCATGCCCTTCTATACAAACCCTTACAACGACAAAAAGACGCCTCTGCTTTCAGGTGAAGCAGGGGCGTTTTTCGTACATCAATCTAAATGGTTATCGTGTCCAGGTTTTTGCCCGCACCCTTACTATAAATACCAAAAATGAAAAGATAATTCATGACTTTTGAGGAAATGGATCGTAACCTAAATGAAAGCAGTAATCTAAGGAAAAGCAACCGGTTGTTTCTATTGTGTGAATGTCAACGAAAAAGTGAGCCACGTGCTTGCCAAAAATTGAGCGTAAATTGCAACTCCAAATTGAACAGCGGTAGAAATTACGCTACCTGTATAGAT
>CAJMHI010000032.1 GCA_905213155.1 uncultured Acidaminococcus sp.
GTGCGAGAAAGTAATTATGGGCTAAATTTTGCTTGATTTTTCATAGCTGGTCTCCAGGCGGGCGTCGGGGCCATGAGTGGTGCTTTGACTGGATTTTTTGCGGATTATTATAAAGCACAAAAACCTGTGATCACTATTGTGGAACCGGACCAGGCAGACTGCATTTATCGTACGGCTTTAGCCGATGACGGGACGCTACATCCTGTTACTGGCGACTTGCATACCATTATGGCGGGCCTTGCCTGTGGTGAACCTTGTACCGTTGGCTGGGAAGAACTTCATGCCCATGCGGAACATTTTGTGTCCATGCCGGACTGGGTAGCGGCTAAAGGTATGCGGGTGCTGGGGGCACCTTTAGGAGATGATGTCCGTGTCATTTCCGGGGAAAGCGGTGCTTCTACCATTGGTTTTGCTGTAGAGGTGCTGGAAAATCCTGCCCTTGCTTCAATAAAGGAGGATCTGGGTCTTACGCCTACATCCCGTATTCTTTGTTTTTCCACAGAAGGAGCGACGGATCAGAAAAATTATCGAAAAGTTGTATGGGACGGGGCTTTTCCCACAGAGTAAAAAACAGAGGTGCGGTTTAGAGCCGTACCTCTATTTTTTTGCCGATTTGCATACTGCCCGGTGTGACCTTGCAGTCATAGGCGAGAAGTTTTACGCCGCTTTTCTGTGCATCAACCAAAGCGTCCGCAAAATTTGGGTCCGTCCGGCGATTGGGCTCGAAATGATCCACGTTTTCCATCTGGATGCAGAGAAAAATATAGGCGTCATAGCCTTCTTCTTTAGCTTTCATCAGTTCGTGGAGATGCTTGGTGCCCCTAAGGGTGGGGGCATCCGGGAAATAGACAACGCCATTTTCTTCCAGAGTGACACCCTTTACTTCTAAAAAGGCTTTGTGTCCGCTGCACTCCAGGTAAAAATCAAAACGGGATTGATCATAGGTAAATTCCGGACGAATTACTGTGACTCCGGGAAGGCCGCCAGCTGCCAACCACTCTTTGACCGCCGCATTGGGGGCCTGGGCATCCATATTGATGAGTCGCCCGCCTTTTTGTACCGTGACAAGGTCATAGGCGGTATTCCGGGCAGGATTGTCGCTTTGGGATAAATAGACGGTGCAGCCGGGCACCAATAGTTCTTTGCAGCGCCCCGTATTTTTTACATGAACCCGTTCCAATTTTCCGTTTATATAGACATGGGCGATGAAGCGATTGGGGCGGCTTTCAAAAACAGCTTTCACAATTCTAGAGTATTCCATGGTTGCGTATCCTCCTGCTTGGCTTTAGTATAACCTATGGAACAGGTAAAGAAAACTGCTTTTTTGTTTCAATTGTACGTTTCCTATGGTAAAATAAAACCATATCTTTAGAGAAAAAGGAAGGATACGAGTATGCGCAGGTATATCCAGGCCACTGTGACCCGAAAGGGAGAGCGGGCTGCCCGGGGAGGACATCCCTGGGTTTTTGCTGACGAAATCACAGCGCTTTCCGGTACGCCCCAAAACGGGGAGCTGGTGGATGTGGTCAGTGAAAAAGGAAAATATATTGGGACTGGATGGATCAACGATCGATCCAAGATTCGTATCCGGATCATTTCCACCAATGCCAACGACCAATTTGACGAGGTTTTTTATGAACGTCGCTTGCGCTATGCGGTGGACTATCGGAAAACGGTAATGCCTGGCGAGGATTTTACCTGTTGCCGTTTGATTTTTGGAGAAGCTGACGGGTTTCCTGGCTTAACTGTGGACCGCTTTGGGGATGTGCTGGTTGCCCAGGTGCTGTCATTGGGGCTGGAACAACGAAAAACCATGATCTTTTCTCTCCTGCTCAAGATTCTTCGGGAGATGGGGGAGCCTATCAAGGGCATCTACGAACGAAACGACGTAAAAATCCGGGAACTGGAGGGCATGGAGAAAAATAAAGGCATTGCTGCTATTCCTGGAAGTACCTTGACCGAGCAGGATTTGAAGCCCGTGATTATAGAAAATGGGTTGCGCTATGAGGTAGATGTGGTTGATGGGCAAAAGACCGGATATTTCCTGGATCAGAAATACAACCGTCTGGCAGTGTCCAGAATTTGCCGCGGCAAGAACGTCCTGGATTGTTTTACCCACACCGGGCCATTTGCCTTAAATGCAGCAAAGGGTGGGGCGGCGTCCGTGACAGCCGTGGACATATCCGGAGAGGCTTTGGCACAAGCCCGTGCTAATTTTGCGCTGAACGGATATGAGAAAAAAATCGAAACCGTAGAAGCCAACGTATTTGACTATCTGACGCAGCAGGCAGAAACTCACAAGCATCCCTTTGATTTTATCGTTTTGGATCCACCCGCCTTCACCAAAAGCAGTCATACAGTAAAAAGTGCGTTTAAAGGCTATAAGGAAATCAATATGAAGGCCATGAAACTCCTGCCACGGGGCGGCTATTTAGCGACCTGCAGCTGCAGTCATTTTATGAAAAGCGAATACTTTGTGACCATGCTTCAGGAAGCTGCCCACGATGCGGCAGTATCCCTGCGACAGGTGGAAGCACGGCAGCAGGCTCCGGATCATCCGATTTTGTACAATGTTCCGGAAACCGATTACTTGAAATTCTTTATTTTCCAGGTGGTATGAGCCTGGGGAGGGATGGTGCACAATGAAAAATAAATTCTTCCCAATGTTGGTACTTTCTGCAGTCATTACCCTGGGGGCCGCTTTAACGCCTAACAGCGTCTTTGCGACCAGTACGGAAGACAAATACCAGCAAAGCCAGATTGTTATGGTGACAAGAAAAAATGGGGTGCCCTTTTATGCGGAACCTGGTAAAGACAGCTTGACACTGGGCTTTTACCCCAAAGGGACGATTTTTGTTCCTATTAACCAACAACGAAATACCATCGAAAATAAGGTGTACAATCTGTGCATCCGTTTTGATGGCGCCGTAGGATGGCTCTCCTCCGATGACGTTAGTTTGTCCAGGAAATAAGGGGGAACGCTGATGCACAAGTAGCAGCGATCCCTTCTGGCGGATTTGCAAGAAAAGTCCACGAAGGGAGAGTTGAAGATGTCGGAAGAAAGAATTGAAGACCTGGAGGAAAAACAGGAGCACCTGGAAGCACAGGTAGAAAGTAAGCTGATCCGGGCGCTGAATCTTAAAGACGCCAAAGAAGTGGCGCTTTTGATGGAAGATGCCCATCCTATTGATTTGGCCTATGCGCTGGAAGAAGCCAGTGACAGCAATATCCTGTTTTTGGCCGATCTTTTAACCAATGAACAGATGGCTACCATCATCGAACAGGCCGATGATGAGATCCAGGTGCGGATTATGAAGCTGTTCACTGCCCGTAAATGCCTGGAGATTTTCCAGCATATGTCCAAGGACGATATCGTGGACATTTTGGGAGATATGCCAGCCAACCGGCGAAAAGAACTGGTCAACTTGATGAAACGCAGTGACCAGCAGGTGATTCGTGACTTGCTGCAGTATGATGAAAATACTGCCGGCGGCATCATGACCACCGAGTATATTTCCCTGAAAAGCACGCTGACCGTAAGTCAGGCGCTGGAAAAAGTAAAAGAGATTGCTCCTAAAACGGAAGAAATCAATATCCTTTATGTCACCAATGAGAAGAAACAGCTGGTGGGGACCGTATCCCTGCGAGAGCTCCTGGTGGCTGACAACGGGGATACCCTCCAGGATATTATGGAGGATCATGTCATCAGTGTGGAGGCAGAAGCGGACCAGGAAGACGTAGCCATGCTGGTTTCCAAATACGACCTTCATGCGGTCCCCGTTGTGAATAAACGTAAAGGGATGCTGGGGATCATCACCGTAGACGATATCATCGATGTTATCCAGGAAGAAAACACCGAAGATATTTTGAAAATGGGCGGTGTCAACAAAGAAGAAGATGTGGACAGTGCCGTTTTGGAAAGCGTCCGGATGCGGCTACCCTGGCTTTTGGTGAATTTGGCGACAGCCTTTTTGGCATCAGCCATTGTAGCCTTGTTTGAGGACACCATTTCCCAAGTGGTCGCCCTTGCAGCAGCGATGCCCATTGTGGCCGGTATGGGGGGCAATGCGGGAACGCAGACCTTGGCCGTGGTTGTGCGGGGGATTGCCTTAGGAGATATTAAGATTCACGGCAACGGAAAACGCATCCTGCGGGGAATTGCCGTAGGATTTATTGATGGCCTGGTAAATGGCGTGGTGGCGGGTACTGCCATTACGATTTTGCAGGGCAACAGTATGCTGGGCGTGATTATGTACGTGGCTATGGTCTGTAATTTGATCATTGCCAGCCTGGTAGGTTTCTTAGTGCCTGTGATATTAAAAGCCCTGGATTTTGACCCGGCAGTGGCTTCCAGTATTTTTATTACCACAGCAACGGATGTGTGCGGCTTCTTTATTTTCCTGGGGCTTGCCACCACCTTTTTACCGTACCTGATCTAAGTGTCAATCATATACAAAAGAACCGTCCCACATGGCGTGCAGGACGGTTTTCTTGTATGTACAGGTATTAGCGCATGTTGATAAACTGCAGGTCAATGCCAAAATCCTGGCCTTTCACCAGCTGGATTACGGCTTGCAGGTCATCTTTTTTCGGGCCGGAAACCCGGACCTGGTTGTCCTGCTGCTGGGTTGTTACCTTCAGCTTACTGGCTTTAATGGCGGACATAATTTTTTTTGCCGCATCTTTGTCGATACCTTGTTTCAATTTCACGGTCTGGCGTACTGTGCCTTTGGCAGCCGGTTCCACTTTGCCCGGTTCCAGGGCCCGAAGAGATAATCCTCTCTTAGCCATGCGTTGGCGCAGCATATCCAAAACGGCGCCCAGTTTGTATTCATCTTCTGCAGCTACTTTTAATCCTTCTTCTGTCAGTTCAATGGAGGCGGTGCTGCCCCGGAAATCATACCGCTGGGAGATTTCCTTGCGGGTTTGGTTCAATGCATTATCCAGTTCCTGCATGTCCAATTGGGAAACAATGTCGAAAGAGCTGTTTTTTGCCATGTTGATCTCCTTTACTTTACCTTTACGTCTACTTCAAACATCCGGTTCCAAGGGAATTCCATAAAATAGGAAGTGCCTTTCAGAGTGGGTTCATCCGCCACATATTGGTGCATCAGCCGGTTGGTGGCACTTAAAATTTTGTTGTAATATTTTCCTAAGTCATATTTCAGCTTAAAATCTTCTTGTTCAATGAGCAGGCTGATACGGTACCGCACATTGGCCTGGTAGATCCAATCGTCTAAAAGCCGGGTTTTCAGCAATCTTTCCCGGGCAGCGGGATCCTTTTTCATCGATTCGCTGAGAATTCCCTGACTGAGGGCAAAACCGATGCTGTTATCTGCGGTATTCCAGCCGGAATAAGCAGTTAAGTCCAACAGGGCTTTGGCATCGGTAAGTGCCAGCATAAATCCATTGTCCGCACCGTTAGCGTAGGAAATATCCGCCAGTGCTACAGGCTTTTGCTTTTCCCAGCCAGCGATAGCACGGGCAAAGGCCCGGTTGTTTTTGCTGGGATAGGGGGCATTGTTGTCGGACGTAGAATCTCTGCCCACGCCATCTTCCGATGTATTGACGGCAAGAACTAAATCTGCCTGATTAAAATGGTTTGTTTCCTGGGAACCGCTGGCAATAATCTGATTGTGCACGGACTGTTCTGCCGTCTCATCCGAATAGGGAGGCACTGTGAAACCGCCTGCACCGGGGGCAAAGGCAGTATAAATTTTGGGCTTATCTCCCCGCAGTTCATTGATGGCCCGGGTAATCAATAGCATACCGATCTGGTCCACACCCGGTAGGATCTGGAACCGATTCTGGGTGATGCCGCTGCCCACATACTGCAGATGGCGGGCTTCCATATGGGTCTGGGATAAGGGGGCGTCATCGTCCTTGCCAAGGGCCAGATAATGAAAGATGCCATTTTGGCACAACCGGATCAGCCGTTTGTTGGTTTGGAAATTCATCAGCCGTCTGGTCCGCCAATCTTGATAAATCTTGGCAGGAATCTGTGCCAAAAGCCGCTGCCGTTCCACGACTTCATTATAGGTCAGGGACCCGTTTTGGTCTTCCTTGTCCTGCAATTGGGAAAGTTTAAAGATGATGGGGCCATAGGTCTGATAATAATCCGGCTCCACTTTCCCGATACTCTGCTGCGGCGTGCGCATAATGGTACTGAAAGCGTAAATTTTAAGGCCGGGGTTGTCTTTTTTTAGTTTGACCAGGCGGTTTACTTTGTCTTTCAGATATTTTTCCAGGTGGTGGTGCCGCCGGGAGGCTACGAGACCTCCATAATTCAAGCTGTCCGTGGATAAAATCGCTGCATCCGCATGAGGAGCGTTTTCCTCCAGCCATTTCCACAGGGCTTCGTTATCCCCGCTGCCCCGGTGGTCGGATAAATCTTTTACCGGCGGCGTGGTGAGAGGATACCCGGCTGCCTTGGCAGTGTCAGCCGTATATTCCAGGCATACGGGCCGGTTGTCCAGTGGGACATATAAAATTTTGGGGCTGGCTTCCGCACTTCCCGTCAAAAAAGACAGGAGCAGAAAGCTGCCCAGTATTACTTTCTTCAATGGGTGTTGCATGGAACATCTCCTTGCTACATAGATACACAATTTATAATGACCTGTAAATTATACCATTAAAATACCCATCTTGCCAGACTGTTGGGTCAAAGAGATAGGGTAATAAAGGAGTAACCTTCCACGAGCAACAAAAAAATCACTGACTGGTATTCGGTGAAAGGGGTGCAATTCCCCGTGGCCGAATACCAAGCCAGTGATTATTTAGTTACAGTGTATCAAATGAGTTGGGGGGAGTCAAGCTGAAATCTGAAAATAAGATTGACCGGCCTATAACTTTAAAGGTATAATTAACACAAATGGGAGGACAGTGACCTTGCACAATATATACTTTTACAAAGATAAGAGTGGCAGAGAGGCTATAGCAGAATACCTAGAAAAGTTAGCCTGTGGAAAGGATAAAGACAGCAGGATAAAGTTTAACAAAATAAGAGATTACATAAAAATGTTAAGCGAATACGGGACACAAGCGGGAGAACCATATGTAAAACACCTTGATGGGGCAATATGGGAACTTAGGCCCCTACGAGATCGGATCCTGTTTGTGGCATAGTTTAATAATAGCTTTATCTTACTTCATCACTTTATGAAGAAGACGCAAAAAACACCAAAACGGGAAATAGAGAAAGCTAAGCGGGAACTGCAAGACTTGATAGAAAGGGGTATGAAGTATGACTAAAATGGGACTCAAAGATAAAAAAAGCCCTGCTATTGGCAGGGATGCATTGAAATTTATGGATAGCTTTTTAACTCCGGAAGAAATAGCAGAAAGCGACCTCAGAGTTTCCTTAATAGGTGAACTCATTAAAGCACGACAGGAAAAGGGGATTACGCAAAAGAAGCTGGAAGAACTGAGCGGGGTAAGGCAGCCCGTCATCGCACGGATGGAAAGCGGCGTCACTAGCCCACAGATAAGAACGTTGTTAAAAGTATTGGCTCCCCTAGGTAAAACACTTGCCATTGTACCAATCGGCAATCATTGACCAGAGCAGAATCAGAGACTTTTTGGATGTATGGTAGAAAGGGTTCTTTGTCAAAAGCTGAGGAGCACCTTAAAGTCGTCTATTTCTAGTGGGCATGAGGCAATTGTGCTTCATGCCCATTTTATATGATAATATGGGGTCTTGTGAGGCGGAATGTCCACAAGCCCCATATTCATTATAGGATTGAATTTAAGCAAGCCAAAATCTGAAAACGAACGGATTTTTGCAAATGTGATATAATGAAAGACATCCGACGTGGATTACAAACGCAAGTAGTCAATCCCAGCAGGGATTGCATAAGGAGACGTTAATGAAATTTACCATACATGCCCCTTTTACCCCGGCAGGGGATCAGCCGGAAGCCATTGATAAACTGGCTAAAGGCGTGGAAAACGGCCTGCATACACAGGTACTGCTGGGGGCCACGGGAACGGGAAAAACCTATACTATTGCCCAGGTGATTCAAAAAGTGCAGAAGCCGACTTTGGTGATTGCCCACAATAAAACTCTGGCGGCACAGCTGTGCAGTGAGTTTAAGGAATTTTTCCCGGAAAACGCAGTGGAATATTTTGTATCCTACTACGACTATTACCAGCCGGAGGCCTATATCCCGGCCACGGATACGTATATAGAAAAAGATTCATCCATCAACGATGAAATCGATAAATTGCGCCACTCTGCCACCAGCGCCCTCTTTGAACGGCGGGACGTGATTGTAGTGGCTTCGGTGTCTTGTATTTATGGCCTGGGTGCTCCTAAAGATTATTATGACAGTGTACTGAGCCTGCGGGTAGGACAGCAGGTAGACCGGGATGCTATTCTGGAAAAATTAGTGAAAAACCGCTACAGCCGAAATGATCTGGTACTGGAGCGGGGCAGTTTCCGGGTGCGAGGGGACGTTATTGAAGTCATCCCTTCCAGCTACGGCGAACATGGGATTCGCATTGAACTTTTTGGTGACGAAGTGGACAGCATCACAGAAATTGATGCCTTAAATGGGGATGTGGTGGATCGTCGCAGTCACGTAGCTATTTTCCCTGCCAGCCATTATGTGACCAGTGACGAAAATATGGAACGGGCCCGGAAAGATATCCGGCAGGAACTGAATAAGCGGTTGCAAGAATTGTACAGCGAGAATAAGCTCTTGGAAGCCCAGCGATTGGAACAGAGGACTAATTACGACCTGGAAATGATGCAGGAACTGGGCTATTGCAGCGGCATTGAAAATTATTCCCGGCATCTTACCGGACGCAAACCGGGAGAGCCGCCGTTTACCCTGGTGGACTATTTTCCAAAAGATTTTCTGACCGTCATTGATGAAAGTCACGTGACGCTGCCGCAGCTGCGTGCTATGTACGCTGGCGACCGGAGCCGGAAAGAGCAACTGGTAAAATATGGGTTCCGGCTGCCCTCAGCTCTTGATAACCGACCCCTTACCTTTGACGAGTTTCAAAAGGCACGGGGACAGGCGATTTATGTGTCCGCTACCCCCGGCCCCTACGAGATGGAAACCGAGGATCAGGTGGTAGAACAGATTATTCGTCCTACGGGGCTCTTGGATCCGGTCATTGAAGTGCGGCCCATTACCGGACAGATTGATGACCTTTTAAGTGAAATTCATAAAATAACCGGGCAAAAGGAACGGATTCTGGTAACCACCCTTACAAAAAAAATGGCGGAGGACTTGACGGAGTATTTGGCAACCAGCGGGGTACGGGTCCGCTATCTGCATTCGGATATTGCTACTATTGAGCGGGCGGAGATTATCCACGACCTGCGGGCAGGAAAATTTGATGTGCTGGTGGGAATTAACTTGTTGCGGGAAGGGCTAGATATGCCGGAAGTCTCTTTGATTGCCATTTTGGATGCGGATAAAGAAGGCTTTTTGCGCAGTGATACCGCTATGATCCAGACCATAGGCCGTGCGGCCCGTAACGAGCATGGACGGGTCATTATGTATGCGGACCGGATTACTGGCTCTATGGAGCGGGCAATCAGCGAAACCAATCGGAGACGGCACAAACAGCAGGCATATAATGAGCAGCATGGGATTGTGCCGAAAACCATCCAGAAAAAAGTGGTGGATCTGATTAAGCTGACCAAGATTGCGGAAGAAGATGAAAATGCCGCATACGATAAGAAAAAAGCAAGAAAACTGACTGGAAAATCTCTGGATAAACAGATCAAATCCCTGGAAAAGAAAATGCGGGAAGCAGCTAAAGAACTGGATTTTGAACTGGCTGCAGAGATCCGGGATCAGATCATCCTGCTTAAAGGAGAAAAACGAAAACAATGAGTGAGGACGCAATTATCATACAGGGGGCGCGGCAGCACAACCTGAAAAATATATCGCTGAAAATCCCCCGCAACAAGCTGGTAGTTATTACCGGCTTATCTGGCAGCGGCAAATCTTCTTTAGCCTTTGATACGATTTATGCCGAAGGGCAGCGCCGCTACGTGGAGAGTTTGTCTGCATACGCACGGCAATTCCTAGGACAGATGGATAAACCGGACGTGGATTATATAGGGGGATTGTCCCCGGCGATTTCCATTGACCAAAAGACCACCAGCCGCAATCCCCGGTCTACCGTGGGAACGGTAACGGAAATTTATGATTATCTGCGGCTGTTGTTTGCCCGGATTGGGGTGCCACATTGTCCTAAATGCGGCAAAGTCATTGAACGGCAAAGTCCTCAGCAGATTGCAGACAAGGTGTTGGAACTGCCAGAGGGCACGAAATTCATGATTCTGGCGCCTGTGATCTGGGGCCGGAAAGGGGAACACAAAAATATTCTGGAAAATATCCGCCGCCAAGGCTATATGCGGGTAAAAGTGGATAACCAGCTGTATACCCTGGATGAAGAGATCATACTGGACAAAAAGAAAAAGCATTTCATCTCTGTCGTAGTGGACCGGCTGGTGAGCCGCCCCACACTGGGCAGCCGTCTTACGGATTCCCTGGAAACTGCCTTGCAATTGGGCAATGGCACCGTATCCGTTGAGGTGATTGGCGGAGAGACGCAGGTCTACAGCGAGAAGTTCGCCTGCCCGGACTGCGGCATCAGTCTGCCGGAAATTGAGCCCCGGTTATTTTCCTTTAATGCTCCCTATGGGGCTTGTCCGGACTGTATGGGCTTAGGGCAGCATATGGAGTTTGATCCCGATCTCATCATCCCGGATAAGAGCAAACCCTTTGATGAGGGAGCCATTGCTGCCGTAAGCTCCAATGTGAAAAGCTATTTTCTTTGCCAACTGGCCAGTGTTCTGAAAAGCCGGGGATTTTCCCTGAAGAATTGTTGGAAAGATTTGCCTAAAAAATTCCAGAAGCAGCTGCTGGATGGCATCCCTGATGAAGTTTTTACCTTTTCCTACGAAAATCTTATGGGAGAAACCAACGAACACCACACGGTGTTTGAAGGGATTATAGCTGTCTTGAAACGACGCTTAAAGGAAGCCATGAGCGAAAGCCAGCGGCTGGATTATGAGAGTTTTATGACAGCCATCGAATGTACCACCTGCCATGGGGCTCGTCTTCGTCCGGAAGTGTTGGGTATCACTGTGGACGGAAAAAATATCCGGGAAGTGTGCGATCTGCCGGTGCGGGAATGTCTGGCATTTTTTACTGCTATCCAGTTGTCGGATCGGGACGCCTTTATTGCCCAGCAGATTTTAAAGGAAATCCGTGCCCGGCTGCAATTTTTGAACAATGTGGGCCTGGACTATCTGACCTTAAACCGGGCAGCCGCCACCTTATCCGGCGGGGAAGCACAGCGGATCCGCCTGGCTACCCAGATTGGTTCCGGCCTAGTAGGCGTTTTGTACATTTTGGACGAACCCAGCATCGGGCTGCACCAGCGGGATAATGACAAACTCCTGGCCACGCTGAAAAATCTCCGGGATATGGGCAATACCCTGCTTGTGGTGGAACACGACGAGGATACTATGCGCACGGCGGACCAGATCATCGATATCGGACCGGGTGCCGGGGAAAATGGCGGCTATGTAGTAGCCCAAGGGACGGCCGAAGAAATCAGCAAAGTCCCGGAATCCATTACCGGCCAGTACCTGAGCGGCGCTAAGTCCATTCCCGTACCGGAAAAACGGCGGAAAGGAACCGGAAAATTCCTGACTGTGAAAGGCGCCTGTGCCAATAATTTAAAAAATATTGATGTTAAATTTCCTTTGGGAACCTTGACTGTGGTTACCGGCGTCAGCGGCAGCGGGAAAAGTACGCTGGTGAATGATATTTTGTATAAAGCCTTGTCGAAAAAACTGATGGGAAGCCGGGAGCGTCCTTTGGCACATGAGAAAATCCTGGGCATGCAGAACGTGGACAAGGTGATCAATATTGACCAAAGCCCCATCGGCCGTACGCCCCGTTCCAATCCTGCCACCTATACCGGTGTTTTTGATCTTATCCGGCAGCTGTTTGCCACCACCAACGATGCCAAAATGCGGGGGTATAAACCGGGCCGGTTTAGCTTTAATGTCAAAGGGGGACGCTGTGAGGCCTGCCATGGAGATGGGATGCTGAAAATTGAAATGAATTTCCTTCCCGATGTGTATGTCCCCTGTGAAGTCTGCCATGGATCCCGGTACAATCGGGATACCCTGGAAGTGCGTTACAAAGGAAA
Source organism: uncultured Acidaminococcus sp. (assembly GCA_905213155.1). Classification (GTDB taxonomy): domain Bacteria; phylum Bacillota; class Negativicutes; order Acidaminococcales; family Acidaminococcaceae; genus Acidaminococcus. The sequence continues at coordinate 12,190 of CAJMHI010000032.1, forward strand.
AAATATTGCAGACGTATTGGATATGACAGTCAGCGAAGCCTGTCAATATTTCAGCAACCAGCAGCGGATTTTGAAAAAATTGCAGGTGTTGGAAGATGTGGGCCTGGGATATATTCGTCTGGGACAGGCAGCAACCACGTTATCCGGGGGAGAAGCCCAGCGGGTTAAGCTGGCTACAGAACTTTCCAAGGTCAATACCGGCAAGACAGTGTATATCCTGGATGAGCCCACAACGGGCCTGCACATGGCAGACGTGCATAAACTGCTGGAAGTCTTGCAGCGTCTGGTAGAAGCGGGGAGCACGGTGATTGTCATTGAGCATAATCTGGACGTGATCAAAAGTGCGGACTATTTGATTGACCTGGGCCCTGAAGGCGGCGACCGGGGCGGAACGGTAGTGGCTACTGGCACGCCGGAGCAAGTGGCGAAAAATACAGCTTCCTATACGGGGCAGTATGTGAAGAAGGTACTGTAGGATCATGAACGAAGCCATCAAGGAAACGCTTCAGGTGCTGCCCAACGCACCGGGCGTATATATCATGCATGATGCAGCGGGAAAAGTGATCTATGTGGGCAAAGCGATTATTTTAAAAAATCGCGTGCGCAGTTATTTCCGCCGGGCCAGCCAGGCTTCTGCCAAAGTCCGGGCTATCAATGCTCACGTTGCTTCTATTGAGACCATTGTCACGGCTAGTGAAATGGAAGCGCTGATTTTAGAGTGCAATCTGATCAAAAAATATCGCCCCCGCTATAACATAGACTTGAAGGACGATAAGACCTACCCCTATTTAAAAATCACAGTGGGCGAAGCTTATCCACGCATGGTGCTCACCCGCAGGGTGCTGAAGGACGGCGCCCGTTACTATGGGCCCTTTGCCGATGCAGGGGCGCTGCGGGACACCATGAAATTGATTTATAGTATGTTCCCGCTGCGGCACTGCCGAAATCTGGCGGCACAAAAACGGCCCTGTCTCCAATACCATCTCCACCGCTGCATAGCGCCCTGTACTGGCAAGGTGCCGGAGAGCGACTACAAACAGCTGGTGAACCAGGTATTGCTGCTTTTGGACGGAAAGGTGGAGCAACTGGAAAAAGAACTAAAGAAAAAGATGCTGGAAGCCTCGGAGCAAATGGAATACGAACAGGCTGCCCATTACCGGGATTCCCTACAAAGTCTGGAAAAACTGGCACAGCAGCAAAAAGCCACCACGGACGGAGGGGACCGGGACGTAGTGGGCTTGTACCAAAATGACTCCGGCGTAAACATGCAGGTGTTTTTCATCCGGGGCGGCAAAATTTTAGGACGAGACAGCTTCTTTTTGGATCAGGAAGTGGGAGAAGAGGCTGGTGAAATCCTGAGCAGTTTTTTGCAACAGTACTATGGGGAGGACCATCGTCCGCCCCGGGAGATTTTGGTCAGCCTGGGTCTTGCAGATAAAGAGCGTGTCCTTCTGGAACAGTGGATGACGCAGCTAACGGATAAGCCCGTCCATATTCTGTTGCCGCAGCGAGGACTGAAACGGGACCTGGTAAAAATGGCAGAGCAGAACGGACGGAAAAACCTGGAAGAACGACTCCGCCGAGGGCATGCCGATTTGCGGACGGGCCTGGATGCGGCAGAAGATTTGCAGAAAGCTATCGGACTGACTAAGCCCATTGACCGCATGGACTGCTTTGATATTTCTCACAACCAGGGAAGTGAAACCGTGGCGTCCATGGTGGTGTTCCGTGATGGATTGCCCAGCAAAAAAGATTATCGCCGGTATAAACTAAAATCTACGGAAGGAAAACCTGATGATTTTAAGTCCATGCAGGAAGTGGTGTATCGCCGCTACAAAGAGCTGGAGGATCTGCCCACACTGATCATTATCGATGGAGGAAAAGGGCAGCTGAGTTCTGCCTGCGAAGTCATCCGGGGTCTGGGCATCGGAGCGGAGGAAGTGATGGTGGTAGGCCTTGCCAAACGGGAGGAGGAAATCTTTAAAGAGGGGGCCCGTACCAGTATTTTACTGGATAAAATGTCCCCGGCCCTGCATCTCATCCAGCATATCCGGGATGAAGCCCACCGTTTTGCCATTACCTATCACCGGAAACGGCTGCGCAAACACAATATGGTTTCCGTGCTGGATCATTTAGAAGGCATGGGGCCCAAACGCCGGGCCAAATTGTGGGAACGCTTTGGCAGCCTGGACGCCATGAAACAGGCGACCATTGAGGATTTGGCCGCAGTCCCGGGCATGAACCGTGTGGTAGCTGAACGCGTCCATACATTTTTACAGGGCAATCTTTTGAAGAAAACGGACTTGATTCAATAGGGAACCTTTGGTATACTAACAAAAGTCAATTCAAAATTAATCTAAGGGGAGGCAAAAACGATGAAAAAATATGTTTGCGATGTATGCGGCTATGAATATGATCCTGCAGTGGGAGATCCTGAACACGGTATTGCTCCGGGCACAGCCTTTGAAGATTTGCCGGATGACTGGACCTGCCCCATCTGTGGTGTAGGCAAAGATCAATTCTCTGAAGCATAACCTAAAAGATTCGCCGCCGCACTTTTTGTGGCGGCCTTTTTTATAGAACAGGTAAGGAGATTCATATGTCGTTAAAAATGATTGCCATGGATATGGATGGTACCCTGCTGGATGGGGAGAAAAATGTTGCCCCGGAAGATTGCGCTGCAGTAAAAAAGGCCATTGCAGCCGGCTATTATGTCACGCTGGCCACTGGAAGAATGTATCGCAGTGCCTTGCCGTATGCTAAAGAATTGGGAATAACCCATCCGCTAGTGACCTATAATGGGGCGCTTATTAAAAACCCGGTAAATGGAAAAGAGCTGGGGCAGTTCCCTCTGGCAAAAGATATTGCCCACGAGGTGATAGCGCTTTGCCGCCGCAACGGCGTGTATGTACAGGCCTATGTGCATGATACCTTGTGGTGCTATGAAGATTGTAAAGAGGTCCGGTACTATGCCAAGCTTTCCCGGGTGCCTTACGAAGTAAAGGGCGAGGCTATCCTGCAGCTGCCGGATGATCCCCATAAATTGCTGGTCATGACGGATCACGTGGCGGAATGGAGGACAAGACTTTTGTCAGCCTTTCCGGAAAAGGTTAAGATCGTCAGCTCAGCCAAGGGATTTTTGGAAATCACAGCCCCTGGCACCAACAAGTGGCGGGCACTGCAGCAGCTGGCCCGTCTGGAAAAGATAAAAGACGAGGAAATCCTGTGTATGGGGGACTCGGATAATGACCTGGAAATGATCCGGCACTGCGGTTTGGGTGTCGCCATGGGCAATGCCGATAAAGCCGTACGGGAAGCGTCCAAAGTGGTGACGGCGACCAACGAAAACCATGGGGTATCCCTGCTTCTTAACCAAATCCTCACAAAGCAGATACAAGTTCCTGAGGGCTAAGTGTGGTATAATAAAAAAATCATGGAGAAAAAATTAACGGGGGCGATGACAATGGGTAGGACCTTATTGATAACCGGAATGAGTGGCGCAGGCAAGACTCAGGTCATGCGCACACTGGAAGATCTGGGATATTTCTGCGTGGATAACCTGCCCCCCATGTTTATTCCCAAATTTATCGAACTTTGTCTTCAAAATAAAAATACCAGTGCGCCCCTGGCTTTGGTGGTGGATATCCGGGGCGGGGAATTCTTTGAGGATTTTGCCAAGGTGCTGGATACGTTAAAACAGCAAAGCATTCCCTTTTCCCTGTTGTTTTTGGATGCGGATGATGCTACGCTGGTGCGGCGCTACAAAGAGACCCGCCGGCGGCATCCTCTGGCAGGACCGCAGGGCCTTAGCGCAGATATTGCACGGGAACGGGAGATTTTAAGCCCGGTTCGGTGCCGCGCTACCACGCTGATTGATACATCCAAGACTACCACTAAGGAGCTGCGGCAGAAGATCATCCACCTCTACGGAAAAGGCGGCGTCCTGCCCCCTATGAATATTGTGGTGGAAAGCTTTGGGTTCAAATACGGGACACCGTTAGACTGCGATATGATGTTTGATGTGCGGTTTTTGCCCAATCCATTCTATGTCCCGGAACTGAAAAATCTCTGCGGCAATGACGAGCCCGTGATCCAGTATATTGAAAAGCAGCCCGTGACCCAGGAATTTCTCAAACGATTCTTTTCCCTGGTGGAATTTCTCCTGCCCCAGTACGTGGAGGAGGGAAAAAGTTCTCTTCTAATCGGCGTAGGCTGCACGGGCGGACGCCACCGCAGCGTGTATGTGGCCAACGTCCTGGGAGACTTTATCAAAAAGCAAGGGTACGGGGCCCAGGTCCTGCATCGGGATCTGATCAAAAAATAATAGGAGCGGTTGCATATGAAATGGATAAAGTGGTTGTACCCGGGCCTGAACCTGAAACGATGGCTGTTTTTATTCGCCCTCGGAACGATTCTCGCCTGCGTAGGGGTCACTTTAATCTTTAATTATCAATTTGTGGGGCTGATTGAGTCCCTTGTGTTTACGTTTGTGAATTTTGTGGGCGGGGAATTTTACCAGTCCACCATTACCACTATGGGCTTTGGCTGCGTGGTGGCAGGGATTGTTTTTATGTTTGTGGGAGCAGCCCACGTGGTGAAAACGGTGATTCACGCCGTGATGCCTGGGGAAAAGGAATCCCTGCGGGAGCTGATCTTCAGCCAGCAAAAGCTACACAACGGGCCCAAGGTCGTGGTTATTGGCGGCGGGACCGGGTTGTCCGTTCTCTTGCGGGGAATCAAGCTCATCACCAATAATACCACTGCCGTGGTTACCGCTGCGGACAATGGGGGTTCTTCCGGCCGTTTACGGAAAGAACTGGGCATTATTCCTCCCGGGGATATGCGCAACTGCCTGGTGGCACTGTCCGATACGGAACCTTTGATGGAAAAAGCTCTGCAGTACCGGTTCCAGGACAATAGCACCCTGAATGGGCATAACCTGGGAAACCTTTTTATTGCGGCCATGAGCAGCGTAGAGGGCGGGGATATGGAAGCAGGGATTGCCGCAGCCTGCGAAATCTTAAAAGTGCGGGGGCATGTATGGCCCAATACCACAGAAAATATCCAGCTGAAAGCCATCATGGACGACGGTAGCACGGTGATCGGAGAAACCTCCATTACCGACAGCCCCCGTAAAATTACCAGGCTCTTAACGGAACCGGAATCGCCTAAAGCGTCCCAGCGGGCGGTGGATGCGATTTTAAAAGCGGATGCCATTATTCTGGGCCCGGGCAGTCTGTATACCAGTGTACTCGCCAGCCTGGTCGTGCCCGGCATCCGGGATGCGGTAGTAAAATCCAAGGCCGTAAAAATTTACGTCTGCAACGTAATGACCCAGCCTGGGGAAACCGACGGCTATGGCGCCTATGAACATGTGCAGGCCATCATCAAGCATATGGGCTGTCAGTGCCTGGATTATGTGGTGGTCAATGAGCAGCAGGCTAGCCCGGAACAGATTGCTAACTATAAACAAAAAGGCTCCATGCCAGTGACACCGGACGTGGAAAAAATTGAACAGTTGGGCATTGACTGCGTGCCGGCCAAACTGCTAAATGACAGTGACCTGGTACGGCATAATCCGTTGAAACTGGCTAAAACTATCATTGCCCTGATCTACCGGCTGAAATTGTTTGGCAAGGGGATCCGCTTCTTTGATTATTTCTTTGCCCGGCAGACCATGCAGGACCTTCATAAAAACGCTAAAAAGCAGCAGCAACAGGAGCACGGATGATATGTCCTTTTCCAGTGATGTAAAAAATGAGATCGCCCGCCTGGAAGGGGAGAATCGGGGCTGCGAAAAGGCGGAATTGTTTGGCCTTTTGCGGATCAGTGGGTCGGTATCCCTTTCCGGCCGCAAAGTGGGAATTCACTTTACCACAGAAAATGCGGCACTTGCCAGGCGCGTCCTGCGGCTTTTAAAAAATAACTTTCCTATCCAGACGGAAGTGATTGTGACCCGGAGTACCCGGCTTAAGAAAAATAATCGTTATCAGGTCCACGTGCTTCCCAGCGATGAAGCAAGAACAGCCTTGCGGCATCTTCATTTGCTGACGCCTTTGGAGGCAGCAGGAAAGCTGCTGCTGAAAACGGAACGGGAGAAGCGGTCCTTCCTCCGTGGCGTGTTTCTTGCAGGTGGCTCGGTGAATAAGCCGCTTAGCGACTACCACTTGGAGTTGATCTGTGACAGTCTGGATTTGGCACAATTTGTCCAAAAGATTATGAAGGGATTTGGGCTGCCAACCCGGATTGTGGACCGCAAAAATTCTTATATTGCGTATCTCAAAGAAGGCAATGCCATAGGGGAGTTCCTCCAACTGATTGGTGCCCATACTGCTTATCTGGAGTTTGAAAATGTGCGGGTGCTGAAAGATATGCGTAATAAAGTAAACCGCCAGGTGAACTGTGAAACTGCCAATTTGAACAAAGTCGTCCGGACGGCTATGCGCCAGATTGAGGCCATTGACCTGATTGAAAAAGAACATGGCCTGAGTACCTTGCCGGAAACCCTGCAAGAAGCTGCCAGATTGCGGAAGCAGCATCGGGATCTGTCCGTGGGAGAATTGGCGGCCCTGACCGAAGATCATGTGGGCAAAAGCGGGTTTAACCACCGGCTGAAAAATTTGGAAGCGCTGGCGGAAAAAATAAGGGGAGAGCATTCATGAAAAAATTTGTACTGCTGCTGGCCGTACTGGCAGTATTAGGAGGCCTGGGATGGAAAGGCGTGCAGCATGTGCAGCAGGAGTTCCCCCGCTTCTGTGAAGAAACGGTGCCTGTTTTTGCTTACCATCGGGTGGAACCGGGACGGGAAGACCGGTATACCCTGTCGCCCGCACAGTTTGATGCCCAGATGAAATACCTGAAAGACCAGGGCTGGACATCCATTTCCGTGGAAGACTATGCCAAAGGCCGGAAAGAAGGACGCACGTTTCACAAACAATGCATTCTGCTGTTTGACGACGGGTATTTGGATAACCTAACCTATGCGGCACCGATTATGAAAAAATATGGTTTTACCGGCAATACCTTTGTGGCAGTGAAATTTGAAGGCTGGCCGGGGTATTTGGACTGGTACCAATCCCATGCCCTTTTGCAGTACGGCTGGAAGCTGGGATCCCATACGTATAACCACGAGCCCCTTACGACCCTTAGTAAAGAACAGGTGGATTATGAGCTTGCCCGCAGTATGGAGCATATGAAAGGAATCTACAATCCTGAGCATGGCATGGCCTTTTCCTACCCTAATGGGGAAAGCAATGCAGCCATCGCCCAGCAAGTACAAAAAGCAGGATATTGTGCCGGCGTTTCCGGCAATCTGGGCGTCAATACGGAAACAACACCGCTATGGCAGCTGCGCCGGGTGAATGTGTTCCGGCAGCATCCGGAAAATCTGGAGTGCTTCAAAAAAGAGTGGCTGCATGCCCAGATCCTGAGTTATATCGCCACCACGGGCGTTGATACGGACTGGCTGCTGCAAAAAGCCAAATGGCTTAAGCATGCGGCAAGGTTGTAAAAAACTTGGGGAAATACTTGCGTTATACTGGGAAACAATATAAAATAAGCATAAGATTATGAAGGGGGAACCATGCTATGCTGAAAAGAATTAAAACCGTGAACAAAGAAATGCTGAAGAAAACCCTGAGAACCGGTGGTTGCGGAGAATGCCCCGCATCCTGTCAATCTGCCTGCAAAACTTCCTGCACGGTAGGCAATCAGGTTTGCGAAAAAGCATAGTTTTTGTGTGCGAACGAAGCTCCCTGCGCCCGTAGGGAGCTATTTTCTTTTATAAATTGGAAACTCCAAGAAGGGCGGACAATAAGTTGGCTGAAAATACTACCTTGATTCATAGAATGCATTTGGATGATAACTACGTGGTCCTGGATGTGAACAGCGGGGCTGTGCACATTGTGGATCCTATGATTTATGATTTGCTGGGCTTTTACGATGGGAAAAATGCCGAGGAGACAAAAGAATATTTTGCCGGGAAATATGCGGCAGAAGATCTGACAGAAGCGCTGGGAGAATTGCAGCTTTTGCAGCGGCAGCGGCTGCTATTTTCCCCGGAATTTCCCGTACCCGATACCTTTGCCTTTGAACCCGTACTGAAATCGCTGTGCCTTTTGGTGGCCCACGATTGTAATTTGCGCTGCGGATACTGCTTTGCCGATACCGGGGATTTTGGCGGCGGACGCCTCTTAATGACCAAAGAAGTGGCAAAGAAAGCTGTGGAATTTGCCATCACCGGTAGCAAAAAACGCCATAACCTGGAACTGGACCTTTTTGGCGGGGAACCGCTCATGAATATGCCCGTAGTAAAGTACATTGTGGAGTATGTGCGCAAGCGGGAACAGGAAACCGGAAAAGCCATTAAACTCACCTTGACTACCAATGGAACCCTGCTGACTGATGAAATTGTCAAATTCCTCGATGATAATCAGGTTATGCTGGTGCTGTCCTTAGACGGTAGTAAAAAGACCCACGATAGAATGCGTCCCTATCCCGGACACCTGGGAAGCTATGATGCAGCAGTGAAAGGATTTAAAAAGCTGATTACCTCCCGCCATGGCAAAAATTATTATTTGCGGGGTACTTATACCCACTACAATCCCCATTTTGCTCAGGATGTACTGGCGATGCTGGACGTGGGCAGTGAGATTTCCATGGAACCCGTAGTGGGGACGACAGAACCTTGGGTACTCACGGAAGAAGACTGGCCTATTTTGGATAAAGAATACGAAAAACTGGCGCGGGCGTATCTGGCCAAAAAACGGGCAGGGGAGGCTTTTGATTTCTTCCATTTCAACGTAGCGCTGGATAACGGCCCCTGTGTTGCCAAGCGACTGGCAGGCTGCGGCGCAGGACACGAATATTACTGTATCACTGCCGATGGGGATATTTACCCCTGTCATCAGTTCGTGGGCCGGGAACGCTATAAGATGGGAACCCTGGATGCCGGAATTGAAAAGAAAGATATGGTGCAGGAATTCCGCCAGATGCATGTGATGAAAAAAGAAGAATGCCGTACGTGTTGGGCACGCTTTTTCTGCAGCGGCGGCTGCCATGCCAATGCGGATCTGGTCAATGGTACGATTGCAAAGCCCTATGCCTATGGCTGCAAGATCCAGCGAAAACGCTTGGAGATGGCAATTATTCTTCAGGCTCTGCTCACTGAAGATGTTAAAAAAGGCGGAGCAGATCATCGCCCGGTGATTGATAACTTCAAATTCCAAAAAGAGAGCGCTTCGTGAAATCATGCGAGTTGCTAAATTGCTAAAACCAGCACCCCATATGGACTTTCATACCCATATGGGGTAATGTTTCACGTGAAACATTTTAAAAAGTGGGAAGAAATTTTCAAAAGGCATTGACAAAGCATTTGCGATTTGCTAATATATAAA
>CAJMHI010000033.1 GCA_905213155.1 uncultured Acidaminococcus sp.
AAGTTTGGCGCTTATTATTATGGTAGTCCTTTTGTTACGATGTGGGTCATTTTTTCCCGGCCCTTTGGGTCAATTATAGCCCGGCCTTAATAGTTTGGCCGCTGGGGTGTGGAATATATGACGCAGGACCCGGAAATTGTAGCATCCCTGATTATAGGGACCATCATTGGCGTTGTCTTTTTCCGGGGCGTTCCGGTAGGGCCCATGATTGCCAGCGGCATGTTGTACGCCTGCATGAAGGTGCTGCACTTGTTTATTTCTTGAAGAAGGTGGTGATATAAAAAGACGGTATAGGATAAGGAGCAGAAATATACTAACACTTTAGGAGGACAAGAAGCATGGGTAAGAAAAAAGCGGGTTCTATTAATGCATTCGTCATCGTCTTCGGGGTCATTATTTTCTGTTGGGTATTATCCTTCTTTATTTCCCCGGGAGCCTTCGACAGACAGGTGCTCAACGGACGGACCGTCGTTGTAGCAAATTCTTTCCACAGCGTGACAAAAGTTTATCTGGGACCGGAAGCTATTTTCCAGGCGATTCCTAATGGTCTTGTGTCCAGCGGTAGCATGATGTTTTTGGTTATGCTGGTAGCGGGTTGCATTGAGGTCTATAAACGGACGGGAACGCTGGATAAAGCCGTGGCCAGCGTCCTCACAAAATCCGATACGCTGGGCTCTGAAAAGATCCTTGTGGCTATTATGATTGTTTTTGGCTGCCTGGGAGGCTTTTTGGGCTGGAACGAGCAAATCGTGCCCTTTATCCCTATCATTATGTCCTTGTGTTTGGCATTAGGATACGATCTGATGACCGGCATTGCCTGCTCTGCAATGGTCGACATGATTAGTTTTTCTTTTTCGCCTACCAGTGTTTATACGGTAGGGATTTCAGACGAAATTGCGGAATTACCTATGTTTTCCGGATTTACTTTTCGGTTAATTCTACTCATTATCGCCAATCTGATCATGTACTGGTATGTACTGCGCTATGCCCGTGGCGTCAAAACGGGGCGGAGAGAGTCTTTAACTGCTGACTTGGACGACAGCCATTTTCGTATTGATTATAGCAAGGCGACCTCTGATCCTATGAACGTACGCCAAAAGTTATCTCTGGTGGTATTTTTGGTCACGTTCGTTGCTTCCATTGTAGGGGTATCCACATTTGGATGGTCCATGAATGACCTTTCGGCTTGTTTCCTGTTTACATCTGTAGCGGCAGGACTGATTAACCGGGTAGCGCCTGATGCATTGGTTAACACCATTATTGCCGGTGCTAAAGATGGCCTGGCTCCAGCACTGGTTATCGGCCTGGCACGGGGGATTCAATGGATCTTAACTAAATCTGCCATTATTGACCCGATTATCAACAGTATTTCCCAGCCACTGATGACCATGCCAAAATATTTAACACCTATTGCGGTTATGATTGTTATCGCACTCTTTAATGGCCTCATTACTTCCGGATCAGCAAAAGCTATGGCACTCATGCCTATTTTAATTCCGCTTGCGGATCTGGTGGGCATGACACGGCAGACCATGATTTTAGCGTTCCAGTTTGGGGATGGGTTGACCAACTCTGCCTGGTTTACCAGTGGAACTTTACTGATCTTCCTTACTATTGCTGGCATTCCGTTGAAAAAATGGTGGAAGTTTGTGACCCCATTACTGCTATTGCTATCCGTAGTTTGCGTTATTGCGCTGATTGTAGCCACTAAAATCAACTACGGGCCATTTTAAAAGAAGGTGTGGAATATTATGGATGTAAAAGAACAGGTGGAAGCTCTGCAGGAGGAACTGGTTGCCTTACGGCGGCATTTTCATCAACACCCAGAACAGTCTTGGAAAGAAAAAGAAACACAAAAGTATATTATGAATTATTTAGACAAGCTGGGAATTCCCAATGTAAAGTCCTGTGAGACTGGCGTTATTGGAACGCTGAAAGGCGCTAAGTCCTCTGACCGCATTATTGGGATTCGGGCAGATATTGATGCACTACCCGTGACCGAGCTGGCAAGTCCTGCCTATAAATCTCAAAATGAAGGCACCATGCACGCCTGCGGGCATGATACCCACATTACAATTCTACTGGGAACGGCTAAACTGCTGGCCAGTATGAAGGACGAACTCACAGTGACGGTACGGTTCTTGTTTCAACCTGCCGAGGAGCAGATTGATAACAGTGGCGCTGCCTATATGAAAGAAGACCCTCTGGTAAAAGCCTGTGACCGGCTGATTGCGCTGCATATCTGGAGCATGATTCCCTGCGGCTGTGCTTCCTTGCGGTATGGGCCGGTGATGAGCGCAGCAGATACGTTTGATGTCTATGTAAAAGGAAAAGGGGGGCATGGAGCTCTTCCTCATCAAACCATTGACCCCGTTGTGGCGGGCTCCCAGTTTGTTACAGATTTGCAGGCGGTGGTAGCACGGGAAGTAAATCCACTAGAACCAGCGGTGATCAGCGTGACGGCATTTAATGCGGGAACAACTTCTAATGTCATTCCAGGAGAAGCCCATCTGCAGGGAACGGCTCGTACTTTCAATCCTGCCTTGCGGGAATCCTATCCGAAAATCCTGGAACGGGTTGCCAAAGGCATTGGCGTGGTTTCCCGGGCAGAAATAGAAACCAACTATCACTACGGCCCACCGCCCATGCTTAATGACGCAGCGTGCGTGGATACCGGACGCAAAGCCTGTGCTGCTGTTTTTGCAAAAGATAAATTGGTAGATTGGGAATTGCAAATGGGAGGAGAGGATTTTGCCAAGTATTACAATCCCAAATGCTTGCTCCTCCTTGGGGGCGGTCTTCCGGAAGAAGAGCATCGCTATCCCCAGCATAGTCCCTACTTTGATATTGATGAACGAGCCTTGGGGTTAGGCGTACAGTATTTTGTCCAATATGTGCTGGAGTGGGAAAAAGAGCTGAAATTTGTGTAGCTCTTTTACCAACTTTTGACAACTCGTTCTGACTAATTTATAATTGAACTATAAATTAGTCAGAAAAGGGGGCCGACCTGTATGGAATACATCTCACGTCATATCGAGTCTTATCTTAAAAAGGCTGATACAAATTTTAAAGCTCTTTTAGTTACTGGTGCAAGACAAATAGGTAAGTCTACGATGTTGCGCCATTTGTATCCAGATTTGCCCTATATTACCTTTGATGATCCTGTAGTGTTAGAACAGGCCCGATCGGAACCAGGGTTGTTTTTTCGGAACCATCCTTATCCTGTGATTTTGGATGAAGTGCAATACATCCAGGAATTATTTCCGTATATCAAGTTGTCTTGTGACAGAACAGAAGAGAAAGGTCTATTTTTCTTAACGGGTTCCCAATCTTTCCAACTGATGCATCACGTGTCGGAATCGTTGGCAGGCCGTATTGCTGTTTTGCAATTAACCGGTCTTTCTATGCGGGAGATAGACCATATCCCTTGTAACGTGCCATTCATTCCCAATGAAGCCTATGTAAAGCAACGAGCGCAGACGGCCAAACACCATGTTGCTATATGGCAATTGATTCATAGAGGAGGCTATCCTGCTTTATATGAAAATCCGTCGATGGATTGGCAGTTATTTTATGCTTCCTATGTGCAGACCTACTTGAGCAGGGATGTCAATGACCTATTGAAAGTAAAAGACCATATGAAGTTTATACGATTTCTAACGGCTATGGCCGCACGTACAGGGCAGATATTAAATTACAGCAAAGTGGCTGAGCAGGCGGATATTACCGCTTCTACCGCTAAAGAATGGACGTCTGTACTTGAGGCCTCAGGGCTTATTTATCTGCTGCAGCCATTCTCCAATTCGGCTTTGCACAGAGCTATCAAGGCCCCGAAACTGTATTTTCGTGATACCGGGTTAGTTTGTTTCCTGACGAAATATCAAACCGCTGAAAACGCTATGAACGGCGCTATGGCAGGAGAGCTGTTCGAAACATTTGTTGTATCGGAAATCTTGAAAACATTTTCTAATGCGGGCATGGATCCTCGTATGCATGTTTCCTATTATCGTGGTAAAGATAAGGTTGAGTCCAGAGAAGCGGAGATTGATCTTTTAATTGAAGAGGGGGATACGATCCACCCGGTAGAAATTAAACTTTCGGCGAATCCGAAACTATCCATGACTAATGCCTTTGATGTAATTCATAAAATTAAGGGGAAAAAGCGTGGACTGGGAGTCATTCTGTGTATGTATGAGCAGCCTCTGTGGTTGAATGAGCACACAGTAGCCTTGCCAATAGAGTATATTTAACTGACAACTTTTTTGTTGCAATTTAGAAAAAATTGTTATAAATTAGCCAAAATTTAACAGGGAATGCGATTGATTCTCTGAAAGCAAAGGACTATATGGAATTTGTCAAGAAATTACTCGACCGATTTATCGGGGCAAAGAGAATATATCAGTTTGCCGATGAGGAATATTTTCCTGAATGGGATAGGCTCAAACCGGCGGAGAAAACTGTAGTGTCAGAAAACGTATCCCACAGACTGTTTCGCAGGTATTGGTGGGGCGTAGTACCGGCGGATATCTTTGTGGGATTGCTAATGCTGGGACTCTGCGCAGTTATCTTTTTCCATATTCCCCTTCCGAGTTACATCAAGCTTGGGACCTATACCGCTGTCGTGGTTAAAAATGGACAAGCTCAGTATTATCATGGGACAGTGGAGTTGGGCTTTGTCGTTGGGATATCGCTGCTGCAAATGATTGGCTGGGCGCTGGCCTGGCTGATCTGCGTGTGTTCCTGGCGGAAAGATATCTTACTGAGTGAATGCAAAAAAAGGGCTGTGAAAAAATGATTCCTCATTTTTTCACAGCCCCTATTTGATTGGTACTCGTTATTTCACGGTTTTAAGTTCTGTCCAGTATTGGTCGTACATGGTGATTGCATCACCGATGTCTTTCAGCCATTCTCCTTTTTTGATTTCCTCCACAGCGGTTTTCAGCATGGGGTTATTCAGGTATTCCTGGGAATGGTATTGGCGAGCTTGTTCGTTGGGATCATTATACCCGATGGCTTCGTAGTTCTTGGCACTGACTTTGGGATCATACAGGAAGTTGATGAATTTCTCTGCCAGGGCTTTATGTTTGGCGCCTTTGGGAATGGCCAGAGTATCTGCCCAAACGATGGTGCCTTCTTTGGGAATCACGTAGGCAACATTGGGATTATCCTTATAGGTGAAGGCGGCATCCCCGGACCACATGGTCCCGATCCAGGCTTCTTCGGCAATAAATTTCTGCTTAATGCTATCGGTATCGTAAGCCATAACACTGGGGGCTAAGGTCTTCAGGTCCTCAAAAGCAGATTTTACTTGTGCGGGGTCCGTGGAATTAACGGACCAACTGTGCTTTTTCAAATCCATGCCCAGCACTTCCCGGCTGTCGTTTAACAGAATAACCCGCCCCTTATATTCCGGGTTCCACAAGTCCTGCCAGGACGTGGGAGGTGTTTTTACGTATTTTTTGTTGTACACGATACCCGTCATTCCCCAAGTGTACACTACGGTGTAGTCCCCGTTGGGATCAAATTCCGGATGTTGGAGGCTGGGCATAATGTTTTTGGCATTGGGGATGGCCTCTTTATCCAGCTTTTCCAATAAGCCCAGTTTTGTCATGGTGGTGACCATGTAATCAGACGGTTGGATTACGTCGTACTGGCTGCCGCCGGCCTGTAGTTTGGCCAGCAGTTCCTCATTATTGGCAAACACATCATAGTTGACCTTGCAATGGTATTCTTTCTCAAATGCCTTAATGACTTCGGGATCAAAGTTGTCTGCCCAGCTAAATACGTTGAGCACTTGTGCATCTTCTGCGGCCTGCTTATTACTGTCCCCGCAGCCCGCTGCTACAAGGAGCAGTAAGGCAGAACAAAGACACAGGAACCATTTTATTTTTTTCATAGGGCATCAGTCCTTTCTAGAAGTATGGTAGCTGTTTTGCTGCAGTAGCTGGGAAATTACCACAAGGGATATGGTAACCAGCATCATGCAGGTGGACAGGGCATTGATTTGCGGAGAAATTCCCCGTTTAACCATGGCGTAGATATACAGCGGCAACGTGGTGGAATTGGGTCCTGCCACGAAGAAGCTGATAACAAAATCATCAATGGATAAGGTAAAGGCCATAAGCGCCCCGGCAATCACCCCAGGGAGAATCATGGGCAGCGTGACATAGCGGAACGTCTGCAAGGGCGTGGCATACAAATCGCTGGCAGCTTCTTCCAAATCCTGCTGCATACCTTCTAAGCGGGCGCCTACGGTAATCACTACAAAGGAAAGACAGAAGGTGATATGGGCAATAATCAAAGTCGGTTTGCCCAGGGACAGACCCGTCTGGGAAAATAAAACCAAAAGGGACAGACCCATCACGATTTCCGGAATTAAAATAGGCAGATACAGCAGGGAATTAATCACTGCTTTGTATTTGTACTGGTAGCGGTGCAGGGCCATGGCCGCAAAGGTTCCCATTACCGTGGTGGCAACTGTGGTGACAGAAGCGATAATGAGACTGTTAGAGAGGGCTTCCAATACCCGGTCGTTATCCAGGAGGGATACATACCATTGCAGCGTAAAGCCGGTCCATACCGCATTAATCCGGGAAGCATTAAAAGAATACAGGGATAGAATAAGCAGTGGCAGGTACAAAAAGACCAGAACGGCCAGAGAATAGGCCAGGAGGGTGGCACTACGCCAGTTTTTCTTCATGGGATGCGCCTCCTTTCTGGGCTTCCAACGCTTTATAATAAAGCAGAATCATCACAAGGGCTAAAAGCGCCAAAATGATGGATAGGGCTGAGCCAAAAGGCCAGTCCCGGGCTGCCAGAAATTGGTTTTGGATAATATTGCCAATAAGGGCACTTTTGGCGCCGCCCATAATATCCGGCACTACAAACATCCCCAAAGAGGAAATAAAGACCAAAATGGAGCCTGCCGCTACTCCGGGCGTCGTCAAGGGAAAAGTAACCTTTCGGAAGGCGGTAAGAGGCGGAGCACCCAAGTCGCTGGCGGCTTCCAAAAGCCGCTTATCCATTTGCTCTAGGGAAACATAAATCGGTAGCACCATATAGGGCAGCAGTGCATACACCATGCCCAGCATCACCGCCGCATCGTTATACAAAAGGGACAAGGGCTGCTTGATGAGCCCCATCTGTAGCAAAAACGTATTGAGCAGGCCCTGGCTGCGGAGAATGATGACCCAGGAAAAAGAGCGGATCAGGAAATTGATCCAAAAAGGAATCATCACAAGAATAATCCCTGCCTGCTGCCACTTTTTGGGGATGAGCATGGCAATGGTATAGGCTACCGGATACCCCAGCGCAAAAGTGAGCAGCGTAGTTATGATCGCCGTAACGAGTGTGGTGGCAAAAATCTGTAAATAGAGCGGTTCCAGAAAACGGGCATAGTTTGCCACCGTCCAGTGGAATACAATCTGCCCATAGGGCGTACGGGAGGCAAAGGACACGGCTACCACAATCAAAAGCGGCAGAGCAAAGAAAATCCCCAGCCACAAGAGGGCTGGCATGACCAGCAACTTTCCCCGCTTCATTTCGTCACCTGGACGCTGTCATTGGCGTTCCAACGGATGCCCACACGGTCATCCACTTTCCATTGCTTATGGTCATCGTAATATTGGTAGGCAGTAACTACCTGATTGGTGTTATCCAGACGGATAAAGACTTTGTCAAAGGTGCCGCAGAATAAGAGTTCCACCACGGTTCCGTAGTAGAAGGGTTCCGGTGTGACTTCTGCTTCTTCTTCCGATACCAGGATAAACTGAGGCCGAACGGCCAGCACGGCATCGGGATTGTCTTCAATGGCAAAAAAATTGTTTTCCCCAATAAAACTGGCGGCAAACTGGCTTTTGGGATATTGGTAAATTTTGGCCGGCGGGTCGTCCTGTTCAATTTTTCCGCCATTTACAATAATGACCCGGTCACTCATGGTGAGCGCTTCTTCCTGGTCATGGGTTACATAAATAAAAGTGATACCCAGGCCCCGCTGGAGATTTTTCAGTTCCAGCTGCATTTTTTTACGCAACTTGTAATCCAGGGCGCCCAGAGGTTCGTCCAGAAGGAGTACTTTGGGGTTATTGACAAGCGCCCGGGCTATGGCTACCCGCTGCTGCTGTCCGCCGCTCATCTGCTGGGGCTTGCGGTAGCGCAGTTCCTCCAGCTGGGTGAGGTATAACACATCATCAATCCGCTTTTGTTGCTCTTCCTTGGGTACTTTTTTCATCAAAAGCCCGAAACGGATATTGTCCTCCACGTCCATGTGGGGGAAGAGGGCATAATGCTGGAAGACCATGTTCACATTGCGTTTATAGGGTGCCAGGTCCGTAACATCTTCGTCATCCAGATAAATGCGGCCCGTACTAGGGGTTTCCAGTCCTGCGATCATGCGCAGAATGGTGGTTTTCCCACACCCGCTGGGGCCTAAAAGGGTAACAAATTCTCCGTCTCCAATGGTCAGGTTCAGAGGGGGGATGATGAGGCTTTTTTCAAATTCCTTGGTGATTTCCACCAGGCGAATCATTTCTTTCATTTTTGGCGTTTCACGACCTTTCTTCTCGTAGAGATAGTCAAATTATTATATCATAATTTCTTACTATTTGACCGGAAACTTGAAACATAGTATGATAATAACACTGTGGAAACATGTCGCTTGGGATTACCGGACCAAGGGGCCAGCGGATCATGCTAAAAGGAGGAGTCGCAAAGGGATTTCCAAAGTCATAGAGCGCATGTGCCGGCATAGTTCCGGCAGACGAGGAAGAGGTTCATCGAACTGTCAGCGGATGCCTCTCGGTAAGCTGCAAACCGTAAGTGCTTTTACAAAATTTCCCGGTAACGGGGAAAACAGAAGAAAGCATGGCAGACGGTAAAGTACATACAGGAGGAAAAAATCTATGTGCGGTATCGTAGGATACATTGGAAGACATCAGGCTACCCCATTCCTATTGGAAGGCCTGGGCAAACTGGAATACAGAGGCTATGACTCTGCGGGGATTGCAGTCTTTGACGGCAAAAAAATTGTTGTAGAAAAATGTGTAGGACGGCTGGATGCCCTGCGGCAAAAAATTGTGGGGCACGAACCCACGGGAATGGTGGGTATCGGCCATACCCGTTGGGCGACTCACGGCAAACCCAGTGATATCAATGCTCATCCCCATACGGATGACACTGGGACCTTTGCGGTGGCCCATAACGGGATTATTGAAAATTACATGCAGCTGAAGCAGGCACTTTTGAAAAAAGGCCACCATTTCCGCAGCGATACGGATACGGAAGTGGTCCCCCACCTGATGGCGGACCAGTGGGATGGCAATTTTGAAAGCACGGTGCGCAAAGTCCTTCACCTCATTAAAGGCTCGTATTCCCTGGTGTTTTTGACGGCAAAAGATCCGGATACTTTGATCTGTGCCAAGCGGAACAATCCTCTGATTATCGGCCTGGGCAAAGGGGAAAACTATATTGCCTCGGATATTCCCGCCATCATTGCTAAAACCCGGGATACTTACATCATCAATGATGGAGAGATGGCCATTGTCAAAGCAGACAGTGTGGTGGTGAAAACTCTGGACGGGGCACCAGTGGATAAAAAAGTGTTCCGGGTTACCTGGAATGCGGAAGCAGCAGAAAAGGGCGGCTTTGCCCATTTCATGCTGAAAGAAATCTACGAGCAGCCCAAAGCAGTGCGGGATACCTTGCGAGGCCGGATTGCTGCTGACAGCGACCGGGTAGAATTCTCGGAACTGCACTGGGACAAAGAGTATTTCAAAAATATCCGCAAAATCTTTATTGTGGCCTGTGGCACGGCCTACCATGCGGGCATCGTAGGCAAGTATTACATCGAAAAAATTGCCCGGATTCCTGTGGAAGTGGATATTGCCAGCGAATTCCGGTATCGGAACCCTATCATTGATGACACATGCTTGTGTATTGTTATCAGCCAGAGCGGGGAAACCAGCGATACCCTGGAAGCACTGAAAGAAGCCAAACGCCGTGGCGCTAAAACCATGGCTGTGACCAACGTAGTAGGGTCTTCCATCGCCCGGGAAGCGGACCAGGTGGTGTACACCTATGCCTGTCCGGAAATTGCTGTAGCTTCTACCAAAGCCTATACCACCCAGCTGATTGTCATGTTGCTTTTGGCGCTGTATATTGCCCAGGTGACGGAAACAGCCAGTGCGGAGCGGAGCCATGAACTGTTGCAGGCGCTCTTAAAAGTGCCGGAACAAATGCATGAGGTGCTGGACCGTGCGGACCAGATCAAGGTCTTTGCCACCAATTATGGAAATAGCGAAGATGCCTTTTTCCTGGGACGGGGGCTGGATTACGCCGTAGCCCTGGAAGGTGCCTTGAAACTCAAAGAAATTTCCTATATCCATGCAGAAGCCTATGCCGCCGGGGAATTAAAACACGGTACCCTGGCTCTGATTGAAGAAGGGGTACCTGTGATTGTGCTGGCTACCCAGTCCAATATCTATGACAAAACCATCAGCAACCTGCAGGAAGTCAAAACCCGGGGAGCCATTGTCATCGGGATTGGCATGGAAGGAGATACAGAACTGCGGAAGCATGCGGATAATCTTGTAATGATTCCCAAAGCCGATGAAGATTTGGCACCGATTTTGGCAGTGATTCCGCTGCAGCTGCTAGCCTACTATGCAGCCTTGGTGCGGGGCTGTGACGTGGATAAACCGCGGAACTTGGCTAAAAGCGTAACGGTGGAATAAAAATAGTGCTTTAACAAAGGCTGTTGTACAAACTTACCTTGTGCAGCAGCCTTTCTCTTTGAGGTGTGTTTCTACCTATCTACCATGACAGAACCGGCAAAAACGTGTATAATGGATGGCAAAATGACATTATGTGCGGAGGAGGGGCAATCCTGTGCAGGATATACTGCTAGACAGCAAGTTGAAACAGTGGTTGGAAGAAGATATCGGAACTGGTGACCTCACCAGTGAAGCCATTATCCCGGAAGAAGCGGTGACAACGGGCATCATTCATGCCAAGGAAACCGGGGTAGCGTGCGGTCTTTCTGTGGCAGGGCAGGTCTTTTCTTTGATGGATCCCCGCCTTGTTTTTACACCCCTGGTTAAAGACGGGGATGTGGTCCACAACAAGACGCTGCTTGCCCGGGTGGATGGACCGGCCCGCAGTGTGCTCAGCGGGGAGCGGTTGGCACTTAATCTATTGCAGCATTTGTCCGGGATCGCAACCTATACGAAAAAACTGGCAGACATTGTCCGCCCTTACCACTGCCGGATTGTGGATACCCGCAAAACAATTCCGGGCCTGCGGCATCTGGAAAAATATGCCGTACGCGTTGGTGGTGGTCACAACCACCGGTTGGGACTCTATGATGCAATTCTCATCAAGGACAACCATATTGCGGTGGCAGGGGGCATTACGCCGGCCGTTACCCGGGCCAAAACCTATGCCAGTCACATGACCAAAATCGAGGTGGAAGTGGAAAACTTAGAACAGGCTAAGGAAGCGCTTGCAGCAGGAGCTGACGTTATTATGCTGGATAATATGCCACCGGATGCGATGAAACAGTGCGTGGCTGCCATTGCGCATCAGGCAGTAGTGGAGGCAAGCGGCGGGATTGATGAAAATAATCTTCTGGCTGTGGCCCAAAGCGGCGTGGACGTCATCAGCGTGGGGGCGCTTACCCATAGTGCCAAAGCTCTCGACATCAGCCTGGACATCGGAAGCATCAAAGTATAAAAAAGAAAGCCATAGCATGCATGAAATTTTGCATACTGTGGCTTTTGCTTTCTGTCATTGTGGTAAGAGAGGTTCCAAAAGGGCTTTATCCAGTAGTTCCCGGGTGATAAATCCCTGCTGGTTCATGGCCCGCAGCACCAGGTCACGGCGCTTTTTGCAGGCCTCCGGGTGCTCCAGCGGGTTTAAAGCGGTGGGCGCATAGGGGAGGCCAGCCAGCGTGGCAGCCTGGGCCAGCGACAGGTCTTTTGGCTTTTTGCGGAAATATTTCTGGGCGGCCTGTTGGACACCTGTGGCGCCACTGCCTAAAAATGTGGTGTTTAGATACATCTCCAAAATTTCGTCCTTGCTGCACCGTGCTTCAATGAGAAGCGCTAATCCTGCTTCCAGTGCTTTGCGTTCCAGGGTCTGCTCCTGGCTGAGCAAGAGATTTTTTACCAATTGCTGGGTGATTGTACTGCCCCCTTGCACCACCTCGTCGGCCTGAATATTTACCAGCGTTGCCCGCAGGATGCCATCCGGATCAATGCCGTGATGGGAGTAAAAGCGTTTATCTTCAATGGCTACCTGGGCTTGGGGCAGGTAGGGAGAAATTTGGTTCAGGGGAACCCAGTCCTGCTTGGGAATCCGTGCATGAGCGGTATATTGGATGTTCCAGGCTCCTGTCAACGCTGCAAGGGTCCCTCCTTTGTGGCTGCCGGAAAACGTCTGGGCTACCGTGGCGGAAAATGTACCCGGTGTTTCTTGGCCTACTTTTTCATGGATGGTTTCCGGGCGGGTCATGTAATAACAAAGCCCAGCGGCCAGAATCACCAGGATGAATAAGAGTTTACGCATAAAGGCCTCCTTTATATGCTCTTATTGTACCCGAAACCAGAAAGAAAATCCACGGAAGAAAAGTTTCACAGCTAGATTTGGTAAAAAAGGTAGCAACCGGCGGCGTTTTCTACTATAATGATAGGACCATTTAGGCAATTCATTGGCATGCAAAAAAATCACAAAAAGTGTTGCAAAGTTATTCATATAGTCGTATAATATTGCAACATAAGGGAAGGAGCATAAAGCAGTGGGAAATGCGTTCATGAATTGATAAAGCGTATTAACTATGGTTCCATCGAAAGAGCCTCTAGGCACAAGCAGGATAAAAGAGTGGGAGGAAATGGAATGCAAATTAAAGGCAATGAAATGAACATTTTAGTCGAAGCACTGCCATATTTAAGCGCTTTTAAAGGGAAAACAGTGGTCGTTAAGTACGGCGGCAACGCCATGGTTAACGATGAACTGAAAAATAAAGTGCTGCAGGATATTGTGTTTTTGCGGCTGGCCGGGATGCGCCCCGTGGTAGTGCACGGCGGCGGGCCGGAAATTACTGCCATGCTGAAAGCGGCCGGGAAAAAGACGGAATTTGTCAGCGGCCTCAGAGTGACCGACAAGGAAACCGTGGAAATTGCGGAACTGGCCCTTGTAGGCAAAACCAATACGGACTTGGTGCGGCGGCTGAATATCCTGGGCGGCAATGCCATTGGACTAAACGGCAAGGACGCACGGCTGATTGAAGCAAGAAAGCATCTGGCGGATGTATACGAAAATGGCCAGGTGAATCTGGTAGATATCGGCTATGTGGGTACCGTGGAACGGGTGAATACGGATCTTATCAATTTGCTTTTGTCCCATGATTATATCCCGGTGATCGCCCCCATTGGCATCGGCCCTGACGGGGAGACCTATAACATCAACGCAGACAGCGTCGCCGGGGAAGTGGCCGGGGCGCTCAAGGCAGAAAAACTGCTGATGCTCACCGATGTGAAAGGGATTTTTGAAGATCACAACAATCCGGCCACCTTCCTTAGCACACTGACCTTTGAAAAAGCCCAGGAGCTGATTGTAAAAGGCAGCATTGACGGCGGTATGATTCCTAAAGTGAAGGCTTGTATTTCCGCTTTGTCCGGCGGCGCGGTGAAAACCCACATTATTGACGGGCGCCGGGAACATTCCATCCTGGAGGAGATCTTCTCCGATGAAGGCGTGGGAACGGAAGTCGTGCGGGATTAGAAAAATTCCGCAGGAAGGGAAATGATAAAGGGATGAATACACAAGAGATTATTACTACCACGGAGCAATATTATTTGCCTGTCTTTGGCCGGGCGCCCATTGCCCTGGACCATGGGGATGGCTGCTATCTGTATGACGCAGATGGCAAGAAATACTTGGACGGGTTTGCCGGCATTGCAGTGAACGCTCTGGGCTATAACCATCCGGCGGTGGTCAAAGCTGTCCAGGAACAGGCGGGAAAAATCATGCACGTTTCCAATCTGTTCTATACGGAAATCCAGGCCAAGGCGGCTAAGCAGCTGTGTGAAGTCACAGGCTTTGACCGGGTGTTTTTCGCCAATTCCGGGGCTGAGGCCAATGAAGGAGCCATTAAACTGGCGCTGAAATATGGCGTGAAAAAGAACCCCAAGAAAGTAAAAATTATTACCGCCAAGGCTTCTTTCCATGGCCGTACCATGGAAACCCTGACGGCAACCGGGCAGGAGCACTACCATGAAGGCCTGGGGCCCTTAACCGATGTATTTTCCTATGTGCCCTATGGCGACAGCGATGCCCTTGCTGCCCAAATGGACGATACGGTGTGCGGCGTGCTGTTGGAACCCATTCAGGGAGAAGGGGGCGTTCATGTTCCGCCGGAAGGCTATTTGCAAAAAGTCCGGGAGCTGTGTGACAAACACGATGCCCTTTTGATTTTTGACGAGGTGCAGACTGGGGTGTGCCGCACTGGTTACTGGTTTGCCTATATGCATAGCGGGATAAAACCCGATGTGATGACGCTTGCCAAAGCCATTGGCTGCGGGTTCCCGATGGGGGCCTTTGTGGTTACAGAGCGTCTGGCTCATGTTTTTGCGCCCGGGGATCATGGTTCTACTTTTGGCGGCAATGCCCTTGCCTGCGCCGCCTGCTACGCAGCAATCCATGCTATGAAGGACATGGCGTTAGACAAACAGGCCGCCCAAACGGGTGCCTATCTCCAAAAAGGCCTGCAAGCCCTGCAGAAAAAATATCCGGACAAAGTGAAGGACGTGCGGGGCATGGGACTTTTACAGGGGATGGAACTGACGAAACCTGGCGGTGCACTTGTGACAGAAGGGCTCAAGAAAGGGCTTATCCTAAACTGCACGGCGGGAACGGTCCTGCGGTTTGCCCCGCCTCTTATCATCACGCAAGCGCAGATTGATGAACTGCTGAAAGGTCTGGATGCGCTTTTGGCAGCGTTTTAATGACTGAGTAGAAGAAGGGATATAATGGCTTTACGAAATAAGGACTTGCTTTCTATCCATGATTTATCCGTGGGCGAAGTCGCCACTATACTGGATGTGAGCAGAAAATTAAAGAAAAAACAAAAGCTGGGGGAACCACATGAATATTTAAAGGGCAAGACGCTGGCCATGATTTTTTCCAAGGCGTCCACCCGTACCCGGGTCTCCTTTGAAACCGGGTTCCACCAGTTGGGCGGACATCCCATTTATATGAGTGAAGCCACTTCCCAAATCGGCCGGGGCGAACCAGTGAGAGATACGGCCCGGGTTCTGTCACGCTTTGCAGACGGCATCATGATCCGCACCTACTCCCATGAAGCGGTAAAGGAACTGGCAGAATACGCCACGGTTCCCGTGATTAACGGGCTCACGGACCTGCTCCATCCCTGTCAGGCGCTGACGGATATGTTCACCATTCTGGAATACAAGGATGTATTAAAAGGCCGCAAGCTGGTGTATGTGGGAGATGGGAACAACATGGCCCATTCCCTGATGTTTGCCTGCGCCAAGGTGGGGATGAATATGGTCTGCGCCAGTCCTAAAGGCTATCAGCCCAATCCCCAGATTGTGTCCCAGGCTAAAGCGGATGCTGCCATTACCGGTTGCACCGTTACTGTGCAGGAAGATATGGAAGCCGCTGCCAAAAACGCGGACGTGCTCTATACGGATGTGTGGGCCAGCATGGGCGAGGAGAGCGAACGGGAAGTACGGAAAAAAGCCCTCCACGCGTATCAGATTAACCAGCACTTGGTAGAGCTGGCACGGCCCGACGTGATGGTGCTGCATTGCCTGCCTGCCCACAGGGGAGAAGAAATCACAGAGGACGTGATTGAAGGACCTCACTCCGCTGTGTTTGACGAGGCAGAAAACCGGCTGCATGTGCAAAAAGCTATTATGGCCCTGTTAATGAGCGACGCCGTTTTATAAAAGGAGATAGAAAAAATGGACAAAAAAGAAATCAAAAAAGTTGTATTGGCCTATTCCGGCGGTCTGGATACGTCCTGTATCATTCCCTGGCTGAAGGAGAACTATAATAACTGTGAAGTCATCACGGTGACCGCCGATATCGGGCAAGGGGAAGAATTAGCACCTGTCCATGATAAAGCCATCAAATCCGGCGCCAGCAAGGCCTATATTCTGGACCTGAAAGATGAATTTTTGCGGGAATACGCCTGGCCCATGGTAAAAAGCGGTGCCGTATATGAGAAGAAATATCTACTGGGGACGTCTATTGCCCGTCCTATCATTGCCAAATATCTGGTAAAAATTGCATTGGAAGAAGGGGCGGATGCCATTGCCCACGGCGCTACCGGCAAGGGTAACGACCAGGTGCGGTTTGAACTGGGGATCAAGGCCCTGGCGCCGCAGCTGAAAGTCATCGCTCCCTGGCGGGAATGGGCCATCAAATCCCGGGACGACGCGATTGACTATGCGGCAGCCCACAATATCCCCGTACCTGTAACGAAGAAAAAAGATTACAGCATGGACCGGAATATCTGGCACCTGTCCCACGAAGGCAGCGACCTGGAAGATCCGTCCAACGAACCTAAGTCTGAAATCTATATCATGAGCCAGACACCGGAAGCCGCTCCGGACAAAGATGAATACCTAACTATCGATTTTGAGAAGGGCGTACCGGTAGCCATCAATGGCAAGAAAATGGATCCGGTGCCCATGCTGGAGCTTTTGAATGAAATTGGCAAACGCAACGGCATTGGCATTGCAGACATGGTGGAAAACCGGCTGGTGGGAATGAAAGACCGGGGCGTGTATGAAACTCCGGGCGGCGCCATCCTTTACTATGCCCACAACGAACTGGAAAACCTCTGCCTTGACCGGGCTACCTATAATTACAAAGAACAAATCGGCATCCGGTATGCGGAACTGGTGTATGACGGCATGTGGTTCTCTCCACTGCGGGAGGCTTTGCAGGCTTTTGTAGATGAAACCCAAAAGACCGTTACCGGTACGGTAAAGGTAAAACTGTACAAAGGCAACATCATTTCTGCCGGTGCTACGTCCCCCTATTCCCTCTACAGCAAGGAATATGTCACCTTCGGTGAAGATGAAGTGTACAACCAGGCCGATGCCCAGGGCTTTATTAACCTGTTCGGGCTGCCGCTGACCGTACGGGCGCTGATGAAACAAGGAAAATTGAAATAATGAATAAAACGAAACTGTGGGGCGGACGGTTCAGCAAGGATACCAATGCCTTGGTGGATGCCTTCAATGCCTCCATTGACTACGATAAAAGGCTGTACAAAGAAGATATCCGGGGCAGCCTGGCCCATGCCCACATGCTGGGACAGGTAGGCATCCTGCGTGGTGAGGACGTAAAGGCTATCGAAAAGGGGCTTACGGAAATCCTTAAGGAAATCGAAAACGGAACCTTCGAATTTTCTACCGAGCTGGAGGACATCCACATGAACGTGGAAGCCTGTCTGACAGAAAAAATCGGGGATGCCGGCGCCCGGCTGCATACTGCCCGGAGCCGTAACGACCAGGTGGCTCTGGACATGCATATGTACACCAA
The DNA here is from genome assembly GCA_905213155.1 of uncultured Acidaminococcus sp. Taxonomy (GTDB): domain Bacteria; phylum Bacillota; class Negativicutes; order Acidaminococcales; family Acidaminococcaceae; genus Acidaminococcus. Next base: position 17,572 of record CAJMHI010000033.1, read on the forward strand.
ACGGGAAGTCACCGAAGTGATGGAGCGACTCATCGCCTTTGAAGAAGCGCTTCTTACCATGGCGGAAAAGCATGTGCGGAGCCTGATGCCCGGCTACACCCATTTGCAGCGGGCGCAACCCATTACTTTTGGACACCACCTGCTGGCGTTTTTTGGCATGCTGCAACGGGATTTTGACCGGCTGCAGGGCGTTTGGCAGCGGGCGGATATCATGCCACTGGGAGCCGGTGCCGTAGCAGGGACAACGCTCCCCATTGACCGTTTTCTGGTAGCCAAAGAACTGCATTTTTCCAAGGTGTATGGCAACAGTATGGATGCGGTCAGCGACCGGGATTATATCCTGGAATTTCTCAGCTTTGCGTCCCTGCTGATGCTGCATTTATCCCGCCTCAGCGAGGAAATTTGTCTGTGGTCCTCCACGGAATTTGGCTTCATTGAGCTGGATGACGGGTTCGCTACCGGATCGTCCATGATGCCCCAGAAAAAGAACCCGGACATTTCCGAGCTGGTCCGGGGAAAAACGGGCCGGGTGTATGGCAGCCTGATGGGACTTCTCACTACGGTGAAAGGGTTGCCGCTGGCCTACAACAAAGACCTGCAGGAAGACAAAGAAGGCTTTTTTGATACCGTGGATACGGTGAAATTTTCCCTTCAGGTGTACCGGGATATGCTACTCACCATGAAAGTGAACACGGAGCGGATGGCCCAGGCCGTACACCAGGATTATTCCAATGCTACGGACCTGGCGGACTATCTGGTACGTAAAGGGATGCCCTTCCGCAAGGCACACGGCGTGGTAGGGCGTGCGGTGGCAAAAGCTATCGCAGAGCACAAGCTGCTGCAGGAAATTTCTTTGGCAGAATACAAAGAACTGTGCCCGCTGTTTGAAGATGACCTTCACGACTGCCTTAAACCGGAAAACTGCGTCGCGGCCCGGAAAAGCTACGGCGGCCCCGCCCCGGAAAATAATCTGGAGCAGATTCGCCTGGGCAAAGCCTGTGTGGCAGAGCAAAAGACCCTGCTGGCAGAGCTGAGAGAAAAACTATAACTTGATAAAGAAACGGACTGCTTTTGGAGCGGCCCGTTCTTTTTGTAAAAACTGTCAAAATCGGGTAAAATAAAAAGACAGAGATTCCAGGAGGTGGGGCAATGGCCATTCAAAATGAAGCAGAATTAGAATTTATTATCTTCGCCGTCGAGAATACCGCCAATAGGCTTTCTATCCCTGCCAATCGGTTATATACAGTACTACGCCAATCTGGCCTGTTGCAGGACTATCTGGAAGCCAATTATGAAGTGCTTCATACACAGGACAAAGAGTATATTATCAATGACCTACTGGACGTTATGAAAGAACGGGGGATTGCGGTATGATTTTGTATCATGGATCCTACTTGCCAATCCCATTGCCTGATGTTCGCCATTCCAGGAGCAATGTAGATTTTGGTAAAGGGTTTTATACGACCCCGCTTTTGGAACAAGCAGAAAAGTGGTCGAAAAAGTTTATACCCAGTGAGCATAAGGCGGTCATTTCACGGTATCAATTCGATGAAAAGGCGTTGCAGGTTTGCAAGGTTTTGCGCTTTGATTCCTACTCCGAAAGCTGGCTGGACTTTATTATGCAGTGCCGGAGAGGAAACGACCATTCCCACTTTGAGATTGTCATGGGTGGCGTCGCCAATGATAAAGTCTTTAATACGATTGAGTTGTTTTTTCAGGGCCTGATTGAAAAGAAAGAAGCCATTAAGCGGCTGCGGTATGAAAAGCCCAATTATCAGGTCGGTTTCCGTTCTCAGGCAGTGCTTGAGCGCTATTTACAGTATGAAGGGTGTGAGTACTATGAAGGCTAATCCGATTCTATTGCAGATGAAATATGCCCGTGTTGTGGCGTTATTCGCGCATAGTAGGAAGCTATCCATGGATGAAGCACTGACATTTTTTTACCAATCCGATTTGTATCCCTTGCTTTCGCAGGGAATTTCTGACTTGCATTGCATGAGCGATACCTATCTGGCTGAGCTCTTATGGGAAGAATATAAAGAAAAGAAGAAGAAAGCGTCATAAGGCCCTGCTGGCAGAGCTGAAAGAAAAACTATAGAAACATTGCAATTGCCGTCTGTCTAAGTAAAGAAAGACGGCAATTTTACGTGTAAAAACCAGAAATGAATCCTATAAACTCTAAAAAAAATAAAAAACCAGAAATGAATCCTATAAAACTTGATTTTTGTATGCCAACCAGATTATAATCTGGTTAAAGGAGGTGCGTGCAGTGAATCCTTTGGTTCCAAGAACAGCATACATTGATTTCTTACAGCGGCATCGCGAGCAGCCCATTATTAAAGTGGTATCAGGCGTCCGGCGCTGCGGTAAATCCACGCTATTTGCATTATATAGAAAGCAGCTGCAAAAGGAAGGAGTGCCCGCAGAGAATATACTCTCTATCAATCTGGAAGACCTGGCCTATGATTCCTTGCGGGATTACCATGTCCTATACCAGTATATTACGGAGCATCTTTCACCTCACGGGATGAATTATGTCTTTTTGGATGAAATTCAGCAAGTGCCCCAATTTGAACGGGCAGTGGACAGCTTGTTTATCAAGGAAAATGTAGATTTGTACCTGACCGGTTCCAATGGTTATTTTATGTCTGGAGAACTGGCAACATTACTGGCCGGGCGCTATGTAGAGCTGAAAATGCTGCCGCTGTCATTTAAGGAGTTTTGCTCTGGGCTTCCGGAATCGCAGCAACAGCACAGCAATGGACAAAAATATACTCTGTACCTGGAAAATGGGTCATTTCCGTATCTGCTCCACCTATTAGGCAGGCCGGAAGCGGTGCAGGAATATCTTTCAGGGATTTACAATACCATTTTGTTGAAAGATACACTGACCCGTCTGCGAGTGGGAGAACCCAAAATCCTTGAAAGCATTATGAAATATGTGACGGCTAACATCGGGAGTTTGATTTCTCCTACTAAAATAGCCAATACCCTGACCAGCTCCGGCAGGAAAACCAATTATAAAACGGTAGAGCGTTATCTGCAGGGGTTACAGGACAGCTTGTTGCTGTATCAGGCAGAGCGATATGATGTGCGGGGGAAAAAGCTCCTGCAGACCAATGTAAAATATTACCTGGTAGATCCGGTTTTTCGTCGCTTCCTTGTGAGCGATACAGGACGGGATACTGAGCATATCCTGGAAAATGAGGTGTACCTTGAGCTCGTGCGGCGCGGCGGCAAAGTCTATGTAGGGCAGATTGGCGTAGGCGAAGTGGATTTTGTGGTGGAGAAAAATGGCACCAAGGAATACTACCAAGTGGCCGAAAGCACACTGTCCCCTGCGGTATTGGAACGAGAGCTGGCACCCTTGCAAAAAATTGATGACCAATACCCCAAATTTCTTTTAACCTTAGATGAAATCACTCCCCAAGCCAATTATGGCGGCATCAGAAAGTACAACGTCCTGGCGTGGATGCTGGGAGAAGTTTGAAAAAATCCCACTTTTACCACCAGAAATAATTTGCATGAATCCATGAATTAAATAGATTTTAGATTGTGTTATCCGGGTATCCATGGTAAAATATATAAACAATGACAAAATGTTGTCATTTCACACAAGGTGCAGGACGGTGGCACTTTTTCCGGAACAGAGGAAACAAGGTGACTCGCGGGAAGGAAAATGCAAAACCGGTCTGCTTCCTCTAGTGTAAAGGGAGGCATTCTCATGAAAAAATCTTTAGTTTTTGCTATGGCTATGGCCCTGGGCGTCAGCGCAACCGCGTTTGCTGCTAACCCCTTCTCCGATCTGCCGGCTGGACACTGGGCTTATGGCGCTGTTGCCAAACTGGCTGCCGAAGGCGTAGTTGACGGCTATCCTGATGGCACCTTCAAAGGTGACAAGACCATGACCCGGTATGAAA
>CAJMHI010000034.1 GCA_905213155.1 uncultured Acidaminococcus sp.
AAGTTTGGCGCTTATTATTATGGTAGTCCTTTTGTTACGATGTGGGTCATTTTTTTCCGGCCCTTTGGGTCAATTATAGCCCGGCCTTAATACCCCCTTATGGTCTTTTAGATAGCGTTCAGGAAAGAAGCTCCGCACCAGATCCTATGTGAGTAGTAGCAATATTCCTAAAAAAGACATTTTCACATTGGATAGTTGCATTATAGCACAGTTTTTAAACTTTTGTTACTAAAATTTCTACTAAAATGGTATTTTTTATAGGTCTTAAATGGTTTTCCGTTGGAGTAAGTACAGAAGAAGTGCTGACAGCGTCTTAGCATCAAATATGTCCCCAGAGACGATCATCTTTTCCACCTCATTTTCCGGAAGTGTCACTACATTGAGAAACTCGTCTGGGTCTGGATGCTGCTTTCCCGTTGTCAAGCCTTTTGCCAAATATAGATGAATGGTTTCGTTGGTAAAACCGGGTGTGGTGACGATACTCGTCAGCGGTATCCATTGCGACGCAGTAAATCCGGTTTCTTCAGAGAGTTCCCGCTTAGCACAGGTGAGGGGCTCCTCCCCTTTTTCCAATTTTCCGGCCGGGATTTCATAGAGCACGGATCCTGTAGCGTACCGGTACTGCTTCACAAAAATCATTTTGCCGTCTTCAGTCACAGGTAGGATTCCTACTGCACCCTGATGTTTTATGCACTCCCTAGTGGATTCACGGCCATTAGGGAGCTTTACTTTGTCCACATACAAGTGAAGTAAATGCCCATTAAAGGCAAGTTCACTGGATAGTTGCTGCTCATCCAGTTTCGGATCATGTAAGATTTTCATGCTGATGATACTCCTTCTGTTTGAACGCTTTGGCCATCATAAGCATTTCTCTGGCGCTTTTCTCTACCGATGCTGAAGTATTGGTTCCTCCGGTCATCCGCATAATTTCTCGTACGCGGCCTTCCTCTTCCAGCGGTTCGACACTGGTCAGTGTGGTTTCGTTTTCTGTTTGTTTCTGAATAAATAAATGATGGTCCGCAAAACTAGCAATTTGGGCCAAATGGGTGATACATAGTACCTGATGCTGTTCTGCTATCAAGGCCATCTTTTCGCCCATTTTCTGCGCGGTAACGCCACCGATCCCGGTATCAATCTCGTCAAAGATCATGGTAGAAACGCCGCAATTTTGCAAGGTAGCCGTTTTTAACGCCAGTGCAAAGCGGGATAATTCTCCGCCAGAAGCAATCTTACCCAGAGGCTTCATGTCCATACCGGCGTTAGCTGAAAACAAGAATACACCTTCGTCCTGCCCGTTGCTGCTGCATTGGGATAGACGGTTCAAACGGATTTCTACTTTGCCCTGGGGCATAGCCAAATCTCTGATATGGGGCAATAGAGCCTTGCACAAAGCCTGTGCCGCTTTCTCACGCGCCTGGGACAGTTTATTCGCCTGTTCTTCCATCTCTTTTCTGCAAAGGGTTTCTTTTTTACGGCTTTTTTCAATGGTGCTTTCCAGGGAAAGTAAATCCTGGTGTTCCTTTTTCATTTTTTCCTGGGTAGCTAAAACATTTTCCAGCGTCCCGCCGTATTTCTGCTTGAGATGGTACAGCGTATCCAGCCTCTCCTGCGCCCTTGCCAGTGTCTCCTGATCCCCACTGTCAGATTGCAGGAGATCCCCCAGCGACTGCCGTACGTCTTCTAAGGTCTGCCAGGAAGAATCCAGCGCATCCCGGTATTCCATAAGTTCCGGTGCATAGTCCAGCACCTGTTCCAAGGAGCGTACGGCTCGATTTAAGCCATCCAGGACGCCGTCATTTTCTCCGCCCTCTAAATAATGATGGGCCTCCCCTACAGCTTGCAAGATATTCTCCTGGTGTAGCAGCTTTTTTACTGTTTTTCGCAGCTGCTCATCTTCTCCTGGCTTTACCTGGGCATTGTCGATTTCCTGGATGGCTTCCTCTAGTTGTTTTAAATCTTCTTCCTGATGGGCATTTTTAGTAAGCCATGTATGGAGTTCCTGGGACGCCACCCGGTACTTTTGATAGCTTTGTTTATAAGAAGCCAGCAGCGGCGGGATACTTTTATCATATTGATCCACTACCCGCAGCGGGGCTTCCGGTAAAAGTAAGCTCTGGTTCTCATGCTGCCCGTGAATATCGGCTAAAAGAGTTCCCAGACGGCTAAGAACGTGTACAGGGACCTGCCGCTCGTTGACAAATGCCTGGCTTTTACCAGAAGCCGTTACTTTGCGGCGAAGAAATAACGTATCATCCCCATTGGTAAAATCCAGTTCTTTGAGCGCTTCCTGTACCGCTGGTTCGCCTTCAATATCAAACACGGCCTGTATCCAGTACGCATCCGCTCCTGGCCGCAAATATTCCACGGAAGCCCGGCCGCCCAAGACCAACCCAAAGGCATCGATCAGAATGGATTTACCCGCACCGGTTTCCCCCGTAAACACGTTGAACCCTGATGTAAACTCCACACGTAGATTGTCAATCAGGGCAAAATGGTGTACTTCCAGTGATTGCAGCATATTAACGACCTTTTTTCTTCATCAGGCGTTCTTTTACATCCTCTACATGTTCCAGGGTATCTACAATGATAAGAACCGTATCATCGCCGCCCACTGTACCCAGCAGTTCTTTCCAGTTGAGGTGATCCAGAGCATAGGCTACTGCTTGTGCCGTACCGGGGAGAGTATGGAGCACAATCAGATTGCCGGTATTTCTGATGGTCAAGGTATAGCTCCGGAGCGTACTCTCCATCCGCTCCGCCGTCAGAATCCTCGTTGTTTCCGTTGGGAAGGAATACTTGTAGCGGCCGTCTTCTCCAGGAACCTTGATCAACATCATGTCCTTTATGTCCCGGGATACGGTTGCCTGGGTTACCTTAAACCCTTCCAATTCCAGTGCTTCTGCCAATTCGCTTTGGGTTTCAATCTGCTGCTTTTTAATAATTTCCTTAATCGCTTCCTGCCGTGAGACCTTCATGGGTATAACCTCCTATAAAATGGTTTGTCCTTCATTTTTCAGCATCCGCTCCGACCAGGTCGCATAATAGGACGGCGGCGCAACATGCATAAATACCGCATCAATAGGGTTTTGTTCAATGAGCGCCCGTTCATCCCAGTACAGGTGGCTGACGACCATACCGTCGGCTGACACCAGGATATCCTCATAAGGCGGACGGGGCGCAATCTCCACTGGATCTGTAATGGGTATTACCAGCGGACGGGCATGGAGGGCGTGGGGGCAAATAGGAGTAATAATACTCACCCTAAGACTTGGCTGTACAACCGGCCCCCCCGCAGAAAGGGAATATGCCGTGGATCCCGTAGCCGTTGCTACAATCAACCCGTCAGAAGGAGAATTGGCAGAAGGCTGCCCCGCAATTTTAATACTGAGCCGCGTCAGCCTGGATCTGTCGCTGCTTTCCAGCACCATGTCGTTTAGGGCATGGGCCTTGCAGACCATCCTATCTCCTTTCCAGATTGTGACCTGCAGCATAGCCCGTTTCTCCAAAGAGTACTCTCCCTTTTTCACCTGCCGCAGGATGGGAAACAGCTGGGACGCACCGGCTTCCGTGAGAAAACCCAGTTTTCCCATATTAATCCCCAAAAGGGGAATTCCCAAAGGCGTCACATAGCGGGCGGCTCGCAAGATGGTACCATCTCCTCCTAACGTAAGCGCCAGGGAAAGCTGGTTTAAACTTGCAACATCGTCCTGGTCATAGCTTGCTGCGCCGTAGGTAGCCGCTATTTCCCTAGGAAAAGCAAGAGGAATCTCTTCTGCTCGACAAAAGGCTGCTAACTTTGGTAAAAAATCCCGGACCTTTTGCTTGGGGAGATTAGGAAAAACACCAATTTTTTTTAGTTCCATCCTCTACCCCCTTACTTTTCCAGTGCTGCATGAGACTTTGCTACGACCGTTTGGATTGTGTCCGCAGTAAGTGTATCTGTTCCCTGTTTTCCCAGATAAAATAAATATTCTATATTGCCCTCCGGCCCACGGATGGGAGAAAAGTTCAGCCCCAGGGGGACAAAGCCCAAAGTTCTGGCTTCATCCACAACATTTTTTATCACTTCAATATGGACCGCAGGATCTCTCACAACGCCTTTTTTCCCAACTTTATTCCGTCCTGCCTCAAATTGCGGCTTAATCAGGGCAATTCCAATCCCATCGTTTTTTACTATTTTGTATGCGCTGGGCAGGACTTTATCCAAGGAGATAAAGGCTACATCAATCGTAAAGACATCCACCAATTCCCCCAAAGAATCCGCTTCCAGGTAGCGCACATTCGTCCGCTCCCGATTGATCACGCGGGGATCCTGACGTAATTTCCAGGCTAGCTGCCCGTACCCCACGTCAATCGCAAATACTTTTCTGGCACCGTGCTGCAGAGCGCAATCCGTAAAGCCGCCCGTGCTAGCTCCCAGATCTGCCACAACTTTATCCTGCAAGGAAATCGGAAAGACTTCCAATGCCTTTTCCAGCTTATAGCCACCACGACTGACAAAGGGCATTTCTTTTCGCAGGAGAGTGATCTTCACATCCGGTTTGACCATGGTCCCTGGTTTATCCAGCTTTTGGTCATCCACCAGTACTTCTCCTGCCATAATCACAGCTTGTGCCTTGGTGCGGGAGTCAAACAAGCCTTTTTCTGTCAGCAGTACATCTAACCGTTCTTTTTTCATTTTGTTATTTCTCCGGCTCACAGGAGCGCAGCGTTTCCTGGATCTTTGCCGCAATCGCTTGCGGCGTCAGATGCAAGGTTTCCAGCAGCTTATCCCGGTTGCCATGTGGCACGAAAGTATCTGGAATCCCTAAGGTAAGGACTTGGCAAGCTGGCGAACCAGAGAACGAATTCAGTGCTTCCAAGACACCTTCTCCAAAACCGCCTGTAATAGCGTTTTCTTCCAGCGTTATCAAAAGCCGTACCGAAGCGCTGCTCTGCTGCAAGGCACCTAGATCCAGCGGTTTTACAAAGCGGGCATTCACTACCCCGGCAGAAATTCCGCACGCCGCTAACAGTTTCGCCGTCTTTTCTGCCGTTTCCACCATAGTTCCTACAGCCCATAGATCCACATCTTTGCCAGCTTGCAGCCGCTCACTGGTACCGATGGGCAGAGCGTGACAATCCGGATCCATTGCCACACCCCGCCCTGCTCCTCGGGGATATCGTATCGCAGAAGGTCCCGCATAGGACAGGGACGTTTGCAGCATATGCTGCAATTCATTTTCATCTTTAGGTACCATAATGACCATGTGGGGCATCATCCGCAAAAAAGAAAGATCAAATACCCCGTGATGGGTGGTTCCATCATCTCCCACTATGCCTGCCCGATCCAGACAGAGGGTAAAAGGAAGCTGTTGTATAGCCACATCATGGAGCAGCTGATCAAAAGAGCGCTGGGCAAATGTGGAATAAATCGCCACTACTGAGTGATAGCCACCAGCGGAAAGTCCTGCTCCCATGGTCACCGCATGTTCCTCGGCAATTCCCACGTCAAAAAAACGCTCCGGATAGGCCTTTTGAAACGCATCCAGCCCCGTTCCTTCCGGCATGGCAGCCGTGATGGCTACGACTTTAGGATTTTGTTTTCCTAATTTTACCAGCGCCTGGCTGAAAGCCTTCGTATAAGTAATCGGTGCATCCGGTTTCTTGATCTTTTCCCCTGTAATAATATCAAACGGTCCGGTGCCATGAAAAACATTCGGCCGCAGCTCTGCCGGCGCATACCCTTTCCCTTTTGTGGTCAGGACGTGGATAAGGACGGGGACATCCAGTTTTTTTGCTTTCTCAAAGACATTCATCAGGGCCTGCAGGTTGTGGCCATCCACCGGGCCTAGATATTTAAAGCCAAAATCTTCAAAAAGCATACCCGGCACGAAAAAATATTTGAAGCTGTTTTTCAGCCGTTCCACAGTGCGTGCTACAGATCCACCAATGGATGGCAGGCTTTTTAAAAAGCCCTCCACTTCCTCTTTGAGCTTGGAATATCCGGGGTCTGTCCGTAAATTGGTCAGATACCGGGATAGTGCCCCCACGTTTTTGGAAATACTCATTTCATTGTCATTCAAAACAACGATAAGCTTTTTCTTCAAATCTCCGGCGTTATTTAGCCCTTCCATGGCTTCTCCGCCGGTGAGTGCTCCGTCTCCGATGACCGCAATTACATTGTAGTCCTCGTGATCCAGATCCCTGGCACAGGCAAGTCCCAAGGCTGCTGAAATTGACGTACTGGAATGCCCCGTACCGAAACAGTCATATTCGCTTTCCGATCGTTTGGGAAAGCCGCACAGGCCACCGTACTGACGCAATGTAGAAAACTGAGGGAATCGCCCTGTAAGCAGTTTATGTACATAGGATTGGTGCCCTACATCCCAGATAATCTTATCCCGTGGCATGGAAAAGACTTTGTGCAGTGCCACTGTCAGCTCCACAACGCCCAAATTAGGGGCAAGATGTCCCCCGTTTTGGCTTGTGACACGAATCAGCTCTTCCCGTATTTCCTGACAAAGTTCGCATAGCTCTTTCTCAGGTATTTTTTTTAAGTCTGACGGTGAATGGATAGTTTGTAATAAGTGCATGTCCAACCGTCCTCCCCTATTGTTATTTCTTGCGATTGTATAAATAGTGTGTAATCTCCACCAATGGTTCTGCCTTTTCCCCATAAGGCGCCAGGATAGCTTCTGCTTCATTCAAAGTAGATTTGGCAATTTCCTGGGCTTTTTCCAGACCGAACAGAGATACGTAGGTGGATTTTTTTAATTTTTCATCGGTATGCGCAGGTTTTCCCATGATTTTTTCATCCCCGGTGACATCCAGGATGTCGTCAGTAATTTGAAAAGCCAGGCCAAACAGTTTGGCGAAACGGGTCATGTCCTGTAAAAGTGCAGCATCGGCACCACCCAAAATGGCTCCCCCACGGATAGCTGCCACAAACAGAGCTCCTGTTTTGGCTTCGTGCAGCTGGCGCATCTCTTTTTCTGTGAGCACCTTGTCTTCGGATGTGATATCCAGTGCCTGTCCCCCTACCATACCAACGGGGCCAGCGCACCGGGCAACCAGCTGAACGACTTGAAGCAGGCGCTTGGGCTCTACATCCCGCTGCTCCAACATCACTTCAAAGGCTTGGGTTAATAGGCCATCACCAGCCAAAAGCGCCATGGCGTCCCCAAACATCTTGTGATTGGTCAGCTTGCCCCGGCGGTAATCATCATTATCCATACAGGGCAGGTCGTCATGAATCAGGGAATAGGTGTGGATCATCTCCAGCCCCGCCGCTACAGAAACAAATTTGGGCCCGTCACCGCCTACCGCATCCGCCGCTGCCATCAGAAGAATGGGGCGCAATCTCTTGCCGCCCGCCGCCACAGAATACGCCATGGCTTTGTCTACCGGTGAAATGCTTCCTACGCCCAGTCGGGTCTGCAAGTAGCCATTAACGAGAGCACCACGGCTCCGAAGGTACATCTTAAATTGATAGTCCTTCATGCTTTGTCCGTCTCCTCCGGGAAAAGGGTCAATTTATAATCGTCCGGCCCTTGCTCCACCACTTTTTTTACATCCTGCTGCACTTTTTGTAATTGAGCGGTGCAGTTTTGGGATAGTTCCAACCCTTTCTTAAAAAGCTGTACCGATGTCTCCAGCGGCAGTTCCCCGCTTTCTAATTGCTGTACAATCTCTTCCAGCTGTTTCAGTCCTTCTTCAAAAGAAAGGGCTTCTGTTTTCTTTCTGGGCATTATTTTTATCCTTTCTCAATGGTGCGTACCGACGAGGTCAAGGACCCTTTTGCAAAATGTGTTCGAACCAGTTCGCCTGCCAGGCAGGCTTCTGGGGATGTAAGCAGCTTACCGTCCAACGTTTCGGTTAATGTATAGCCCCGCTGCAACACGCCGTAAGGATCCAAAGCGGACAAGCGTGCTGTCAAAAGTGCCAGTGCCTGGGATTTCTCTTTCTTATAGTGTTCCCAGCTGTTTTTTAATCTTTCACTAGAGCGATCCAGTTCCATCTCGGGGCCTTCCCATAACCGCTCCGGATGGGTCAACGCCCAGTAAGAGGAAAGGTGTTCCAGCTTTGTCTGAGAGTTTACCAGGCTTGTCTCCATAGTGCGGAGCAAGCGCCGGCTAAATTCTATCACTTTTTCCCGGTCACCTGTACGCTCTGGTACGGCAAGTTCCGCTGCCGCTGATGGTGTGGGAGCCCGCAAATCTGCGGCAAAATCACTTAAGGTAAAGTCCACTTCGTGACCTACTGCACTAATCACAGGAATTTGCGAGGCAGCAATGGCACGTACTACCCCTTCATCATTAAAGGCCCACAGATCTTCCATACTACCCCCGCCTCGGCCTACAATAAGCACATCACATAAGGCATGGCGGTTCATGAACTGGATACCGTGAATGATCTCCCGGGGCGCATCCGTACCCTGGACTTTGACCGGGTAAAGACGCAATGCCACTCCGGGATCCCGTCGCCCGCTGACATTGATAATATCCCGTACCGCAGCGCCTGCTGAGCTTGTAACAATCCCTACTACTCTGGGACGAGCGGGGATTGGCCGTTTCTTTTCCGGATCAAACAAACCTTCGGCCTGCAATTTTTGCTTTAAGGCTTCAAAGGCCACCATCAGATTACCGGCACCCAACGGCATCAGCATATCTACGTAAAACTGATAAGCGCCATCCCGTTCGTACACGTCAATCCGTCCAATACCCAGTACCTGATCGCCATTTTTAGGAAGTGTCTTCAGCCGTCTGGCATTGCCAGCAAAAAGTACCGCTTTTAATATGGTATTGCCGTCTTTTAAATAAAAATAGCAATGCCCGGAGGGATATTGCTTAAAATTAGAGATTTCTCCCTGGATCTGCAGATTGGCAAAGGCTGGCTCACTGTGAAACAGCTGTTTCGCCATGCGGTTGATTTCCGATACAGTATATACTTTCCCTACAATCATAGGAAATTCCTCACTTTTTGTACTCCCAGCCAGGCGTTACCAATCGCCCCATCCACACTGCACGAAGGCGCTCCGGCCCAAACTTTGACATGCATTGTTGCCAAGTGTGCCTGCAAGAGCCTCCGAATTTCTTTATTAGCACTGACACCGCCACACAAATAAACATTCTGGATAGACTTTTTTTTACACAAATGTAGCAGGACATTTGCTAGTCCCTGGGCGATACACTGTTCTGTCCCCAGGGCAACGGCTGCAGGATCCGCGCCTTGCTGGATCGCACGCAGGGCCGCACTGCAAGGTCCGGATAAGCTCATTTGATTTTGCTCTGTCCAGACTTTAAAAGGAATGGGTTTCGTTGCTTTTTGTGCCAGCATTTCCAATTGGGAGCCTGTGGGAAAAGAAAGCCCCAGGGCTACCCCTACCCTGTCAATAAATTGCCCCGCATGTAGGTCTATACTGGTTCCTAGCGGTGTGAAAGAAACCCCCAGGGGATTTTCTATTTCTTTCTTGCAGAGTAAAAAATCCGTGGTTCCCCCGGAAATATGCACCAGTAAAAAACGATCCGTTAATTTTTGCTCCAGAGACCAAAGCACGGCATACAAATGATTGTGCTGATGTGTGGAATCTATGCGGGGGATCTGGAGCACTTTAGCCAGGCTCCGCCCCAAGCCCAGCCCTGGCAGAAATGCTGGCATATAGGAATCGTCCCGGGGGCGGGGACGCTCACTGACACAAATCGCCTCTAATTTCACGTCATGCAGTGGCAATTGTTCTACTAGCTCCGGAAGGTTCCTGGTGTGCTGGTACACCATTTCCGACTGGGAAAGGCCTCTATGCCCTGGTTTCACCGTAAGGACTTTTCTGAGGTCTGCCAAAAGGGTTCCCGTCTCCCACATCAATGCCAGGCTGGTAGTATAGCAGCTGGTATCGATGCCCAAAACAGCCTTTTCAGGCATGTTTTTTCACCAGCGTACCCAATAACCCATTAATAAATACAGGAGAATGATCTTCTCCATACGTTTTGGCCAGCTCTACTGCTTCATTGATTGCTACAGCAGGAGGAATTTTCTCCTCCCCGTAAAACATTTCGTAGGCCGCCATCCTGAGCAGGTTGCGGTCAATTCCCCCCATCCGTTCCATTTTCCAATCCGGATTCAAGGTATTCATTTCTGCATCAATCGCTTCCAGATTATTCCGCACACCGGTTACTACCTGCAAGGCATAGTGCAGATCTTTTTTTGTCGCTTTTGGGAGATCGCTCTCCCCAGCCATAAAATCCACCGTGTCTACCAGGTCCTGCGACTCATTAAAATCCAGGGCAAACAAGCTGCGCAAGGCCACAGTCCTAGCTTCTCTTCTGCTCATACTATTTAAGGCTCCTTTACTTGGATAAAATTATTTGTGATACGGGGGCAGCCAGTTATCCAACAGATCCACAAGATCTTCCCCTTCGTCCATTTTGTTCCCGATATAAAATCCCAGACCGATACATAAAAGCAAAAATACAGCCCGAAAAAATCCTAAAAGCAAAAACAAGATCCCTACCAAGAGCCCGGCAGTAGCGCAGATGACCCGCCACCGGCTCGTTGCAAACAGTTTGCGTAAAATTTCCTGCCACATGGCGATACACCCCTCTACTCCTTGGCTTTGATGTGCTTAAAGAACACATCCACATCTGCCACTTCTACACCAATGACATTGCGAATGTTCTTTTTTACTGTACGCTTGACTTCATCCGTGGTATCCGGGATATTGATTCCCGGTTCAATGGAAGCATTGATGCGAACCATCAATTGGTTGTTTTTCAGCAGTTTTACCCGTACCTTGGAACCAAAAACTCCATACACATCATTGGTAAACCCGGCCACATAATCTTCCATGGCGCCTTGGCTCACGTGGATCTTGCCATCGGGGCCATTGTCAAACGTCAGGTCATTGCTGCCGCCCCGGCTCCAGCTGGCAACCAAAAGCCGCATGCTCACTAGGAAAACCACGGCTCCTGCTGCCGCATACTCCCAGCGGCCCGGTACTCTTGCTGCAAAATTCATAAGATTCTCCATGGGGATCCAGTTAAAACTGACGATAATCAGTAGCACACTTGCTACTGCCATAAAACAAGTATACAGTGTTAAAATAATCCGATCAAAAATACTCATAGCTTTGCCTCTGTTTCAGACGCCTCCACTGGCTGTACCGCCTCGTCTGGCACCTTTTCTCCCGGTTTAGGCGCTTCCAGTGTACTTTGCTTTGCCGCATACACTGGTTCTTCCTCCCACTTTTTCATTAATTCCTCGGTATCGTCTTTGGCGGTGAGTTCCTTATTTTTTTCTTTCTTGACCCCTTCCACATGGATATCTACAGCAGTCACTTCAAATCCAGTCATCGCCTCCACGGATTCTTTGACTTTTTCCTGGAGCTTAATCGCCACATCCGGGATATTATATCCGTAGGTGATGATCACATGAACTTCCACCCGCACAGAGTGTCCTTCCGTTTCCACTTTTATCCCTTTGGAAAAGTTCTGCTTGCCCAGCATATCCGTCAGGCCTTCCCGGATGCCGCCACTCATGGCATAGACGCCATTGACTTCACTGGCAGCCAGCCCGGCTACAATGCTAAGAACTTCGTCGGCGACCTTGATATCACCCATCTCATCCCGACCAGCATCCTGTTCCACAGGATGTTCAGATTCTATCTTTTCCAGGTTGTCTTTATCTTCTTTCATGGACGGTCTCCTTAGTCGCAAATTTATACATTTTTACTCTCTTATTGTACCACAGATGACGGTAAACGAATAGTAGCAAGTGATTTCGTTGACGGCATCGTTAAATGAAAAAGCAAATGCAACTTATTCGAAGTCTGGTGGCGTTTACTTTTTCAGGTTATGCTATGATGACCCTACTTGTTTGTTAGCTGGCTATAATAGTTGTTCCAGCATTTCCCCGTATCCAGACAAAGCAGCAAATGGTGCAAATTGCGCAGCTCGCTGGATTCGCTGCATGCGAGGATGTTTTTTAGGTTCTGGATGAGGTAAAAAAAACATGTCTTGATAGCGGCTTACGCTTTGTGTCCTCCTACCTGCTGATTGCGTTGCCATGTCATAGCCCCCTTTAAAAAATTACTGCCTTTTAGCAGTGCATTCTTACCATATTTCTCCTGAATCCATAAAATGGTTTCTTGTAATATTTGTTCCCTCTCCTGTGCCGAAAGCACCATAGGGTTTTCCGTTGCTTCCCCAAAAAGACTTCGTTCTGCGAGGCTCTGTATTCCCTTACTGCGCCTAGACACATGGTGGGCTGACAGCGTAATGCGGCGCACCAGGAGATGAGGATTGACAATCCGGTCATACAGCTGCATAGTTTTTCTTAGCAAAAGCTGTCGTGATGCAGTGCCTTCACCCTCACACCGCCAGGATCCATGAGCGGCACGGGGAAATATGCGGCCATGAAGGTCTTTTTCTACCGGACCAGAATAGGACTGTCTTCTGTCAGGATCTTCCAGGTTACAGCGATCATACCCTAGTTCCAAAGTCAACTGTTTGGTGACAAGCCTTTTTTTTACTAAATCCAGAACTAATAAATCCGCCATTTCCCACACCAAAAGTCTCGTCCTTAGTGCATCACAAGGCTGCGCCAATACCTGCCCGGTACTCAAGCCGTTTTCCTTGGAGCGATAGGCTTTAATATCCCGCATCAGGCAAGGTTCCCAGCCCCAGGCATGGTCAATCAATAGTTCTGCATTGATCCCGAACAAAGAATATAACAGATCCGGATTCACTAGAGACATACGGGCCACATCCCCCATTGTGTACATCCCATGACGCTGCAAGGAGCAGGTAATACCGCTACCAATCCGCCAAAAATCTGTCAGGGGTTGATGGTCCCATAATTTTTTTCGGTAAGCCTCTTCTGTCAATGCGGCGATCCGTACCCCGTCCTGATCAGGCGGCAGATGTTTTGCAATTATATCCATGGCGATCTTGCACAAATACAGGTTACTCCCGATCCCAGCTGTTGCCGTAATACCTGTCTTTGCCAGGACTTCCCCTACCATATTTCTCACCAGTGTATGCGGCGTCATCCCGTAAAGCTGTAAATAGGGCGTCAGATCCATCATCACTTCATCTACAGAATACACATGCAAGTCTTCCGGTGCTATATACTTGCGATAGAGTGACACAATCTTGGCGCTGGTTTCCATATAGTGGCGCATGTGCGGTGTTGCGGCGATATACTTCAAGGCCCAATCGGGATGCCTAGAAAGTGCACTAGCCAAAAAAGAAGAGCCAGAGAATTCTCTGCCGCAATTACCCGTTCGTCGCAAGGCATTGATCTCTTCAACTTTTTGTACGACTTCAAATAAACGAGGCCGTCCCGGCACACCCCATGCCTTTAAAGCAGGCGAAACTGCCAGACAAATAGTCCGGTCACTGCGGCTGGTATCGGCAACCACTAAACAGGTATCCAAGGGGTCCAGTCCCCGATCCATACATTCCACAGAAGCATAAAAGGATTTCAAATCAATTGCTGCATAGACTCTTTTCTTTTCTATCATAGCTGCCTCGATTAATAAACTTTTGTTCGTTAAAATTATTTTAGCATCTTACTATTTATTTTACAACGGTTTTTAAACATTTGTTTGCTTGTGAAGGAATACAGATGAGGTGCTTTTTTATATTTGATGAAAATATAACAGTCCCCATTTCTCAGATCTTTTTGATCTGGTAAACGGGGACTGTAAAAGGGCTATTTAGGATTAAGTGTACAGACGTTTTTTTGAACCCTAAAAATTTACGTCAAAGGGTTGGTATCTGCTTTTATTTTTCTTTTCCTGCTTTATGCAAATATTTAGCGCATCCTTTCAATTGTTTATTTCCTGTTCCAATCGCTCATCTTGCTGCCCTCTTGTTCGTTATAACCGCGATGCCCGTATACTTTTAATTGGTCTAGGGCCGTTTCCAGGGCATCAAATTCGGTATCGGTCAGCTCCACATTACAAGCGCCTAAGTTTTCCAAAATCCGCTCTTTATTCTTAGAACCAGGAATGGGCACTACATTAGGATATTTGTGCAGCATCCAGGCTAGAGAAATCTGGGCTTTGGTTGCCTGTTTTTCTTCCGCATACTTGCCCAATAAATCCAAGACGGGCTGATTGGCTTCGATATTTTCTTTCCGCAGCTGAGGGACGAATTTCCGTACATCGTCGCTATTGGAGAAATCGGTCTGCGTGGTTACCTTACCAGACAAGAAGCCGCTGGCAATAGGCGAAAAAGGTACTAAACCAATAGTATGTTGCAATAGATACGGCTCCACATTGTTTTCCACACCGCGTTCTACCATAGAATAGATGTTTTGCACCGCAGATAACGGGGTTATAGTATGGGCCTTATCGATGATTTCAACGGGTACCTGGGATAACCCCCACCCCCGGATCAATTTATCGGAGATGAGTTTTCCCATAACCTCTGCAACCATTTCCACAGGAATTTCTGGATTTACTCGGTGCAGGTAGTACAAGTCCACATAGTCTGTTTGCAGTCGTTTTATGGAGGTAGCCAAATGCCTCTGCATGGCACTGTAAATGCCTTCCTTCTTAACCTCTTCTACGCTAAGATGCAGCTTTGTGGCAAGGACAACATTCTCCCGTACGTCTTTTAGCGCAGTTCCCAGTAGTCTTTCATTGTGTCCCCTGTTTTCCGGCAGCAGATTGGGTCCATAGGCTTCTGCAGTATCAAAGAAAGTGCAGCCATAGTCATAGCCATCCCGAATAGCTTCTATACTATAGGTTTCATCAGGAATCTGCCCATAGCCATGGGAGAATCCCATGCATCCCATGCCAATCTCGGAGACTTCAATCGTCCCTAGTTTTCGCTTTTTCATGCCATTTCCCTCCGTACAAATTATATAAGCCCAAATATTTGTTCTAATTTTATTTGACTAAGTCATTGGCTTTCATCCACTGTTCCATGGCGTCAGCCACATCTTTATTATTCAAGTCCGCCATCATAAAATGGGTACTGCCCTTTATCCCAATATCCGGGAGAGAAACAATTTCTACTTTGGCACCATAGCGTTTCATGACTTCTTCCCAACGTTTTGCCAAATTCCAACGAACCCGCCAGTTATCCTGTCCCCAGTTGGCTACCATTTTGTCGCCTTTGGGGATATTGTCTCCAAAATAAACGACAATGGGGATTTTAGCCAACTGCTGCAGATCTTTCTCCGGCACGGCATATCCTGCCGCAGGGAAGGCACTGGTGGTTTTTTCTACCGGCGGGACTTGTCCTTCAGGAAAGGGAAAAGCTCCGGGTTCCAGTGCAATAATGCCTTTTACATGCCCGGACCGCATGGCTGTATCCCAACCCGGACCGCCACCAGCAGAATGAGTAACAAGGATATTATCTCCTGCCTTTTCAAATACAGCTACCATAGCATCAGCGATGACCTTGCTGTCTCTGGCACCAGTATCGGGCGTCATCTGGTGCAAAAACTGGTCTCGTGACGCTGCATCACGCGGTACAGCGGCATTTTCATAAACATTGGGCCATTGTCCAATACGGAAGGTGTTATACCATAGCTGGTCGTTAGGAGTGGCGCTCAGCACAGCCGGTACGGTAGATTGTCCTGCTCTTCCCCGACGAGGTTGATCCACGATGTAGGTTGTATATCCTTTTTCCAAAAAGATGTTTTGAAATCCATCCCGCCCATCCGGTGTGGATTCCCAAGTTTTCCCGGATTGCCCCGCGCCATGGAGAAATACGATCCCATAGCGATGGGCATTCTTAGGTTTTTGATAAAAGACGTAGGCGTGATCCCCGTGCATAGTTTGCCCTGCCAAATTCGTTGCTTTGGAACCATCATAAGTGCCTGGTGCTGCGACAGTGACACCGCCGGCCATAAAACTGCCCTGATCAACAAGTGTCACAGGATGATCCATTGCCATAGCGGTAGAAGCAAAAACTTGCAGAGCTGCTACCAGCAGTAGATATTTTTTTAACATTTTAGATTCCTCCCATTTCTATTCTCTTATTACAAATTGCTTTCAAACGGCAAATGCATAGAGGCATACTTTTCCTCGGTGGCATTGTCCGCCTGGTAATACTTTTTCTTTCCATCCAATTTTCCAATCTCTGCCATTTCTGCATCCGTTAACGCAAAATCAAAGATATTGGCATTATCCCGAATATGGTCCGGATTCTTAGATCCCGGGATGGTAATAAAACCTTTCTGTGTTGCCCAGCGGAGCACGATCTGGACAGGACTCTTATGGTATTTCGTTGCGAGCTTGTCAAAGACTGGTTCTTGTAGCAACTCCGGATCTCCGTGTCCCAGAGGATACCAGCCCATAAGTCTTGTACCATATTCAGCCAAGCGATCTATGCTGCGATGCTGGATGCAATAAGGATGGGTTTCCAATTGAATGACATGGGGTTTGATTTCTGCTGCCGCCAAAAGGCGCTCCAGCTTTTCGTCATGAAAATTGGAGATACCCAAACTTCTGGCCTGTCCTTCTTTGTACGCCTTTTCAATCAGATGGTAGCCGGCTACAAAATTACCTGCAGGCTGGTGGATAAACAGCAGATCCACGTAGTCCACACCCAGACGCTTCAGGGTTTGCTCTACAGCATCTTCTACTTCGTATAGCGTCGCCCAAATTTTCGTGGACAAAAAAACATCTTCTCGTTTCACAATGCCTTCTTCAATGGCTCTAGATAGCCCTTTCCCAACTGCTTCTTCGTTCAAATAGGCGTTAGCCGTGTCAATCATACGGTAACCATCTTTCAGTGCCGCATAGACAGAGGTTTCCGTATCTTTCGGACTGATCATAAATGTCCCAAGTCCCAACACGGGTACCTTGATGCCATTATACAACGTAATTTTTTCCATGATAAAATCCTTCTCTCCCTTATTTTTACTGCTGTTTTAGTTGCTTTCGTTATCTGTATTTTACAAAACTGGTTCTTCGTTGTACAATGCCAATAACAGCGTTCACTATATCTGTATGACATAGCAAAAGAAAAGGAGCCTTTCATGGTTGATATTATCTTATTGGAACAGCTGGTGGCTTTCGCTCAGTATGGTACGCTCTCCGAAGCGGCAGAAAAATTATATACCACCCAGCCTGTTCTCACCCGGCATATGAAGAAACTGGAAAGCGAATTAGGGCTCACGCTCTTTGTCCGCGGCAAAAACCGTCTTGCGCTCACAGAGACCGGAAAACAAGCGGCTCTCTATGCGGAACGGGTACTCCAAGCCCATACGGAATTTGAGCGGCAAATTCATGCCTACGATCGCAGTCTGCGTACTATTTCTATTGGGTACTGTGCTCCGGTCCCGCAGGATGTGCTGACTCCACTTTTAAACAGCCTTTGGTCCGGCATGACCATCTCTGCGGATATGAAGGATGATGCCTCTTTTTTACAAGATCTTCAGGAGGGGCATTATCAACTGGCTGTTACCCACTTCGCACCGGAAGATACACAGAGC
Organism: uncultured Acidaminococcus sp.; assembly: GCA_905213155.1. Lineage (GTDB taxonomy): Bacteria > Bacillota > Negativicutes > Acidaminococcales > Acidaminococcaceae > Acidaminococcus. The sequence continues at coordinate 17,431 of CAJMHI010000034.1, forward strand.
TTTGCCTATAAAAAATGTGGTCACGAGGATTTATTTCTCTCTGTAACCACAAACAATCCGCTAACGTTTTATCCCGAAATTCACATGAAAGATCTGGAAGGGCAATCTATTTTGTTGTTCAATCGGCTTGGTTTTTGGAGTGAGATACCGCCGATTAAAACGTATAACATCAATTATTTGCTGCAGATTCAGCGCAGCACATTCTGTGAACTGGCAAAGAACTCAGCCTATCCCATTTTTACTTCTAGTTGCAGCATTATGCAGAACAAATTCCAGCTCCCGGGCAGGGTTAAAATTGCAATTGCCGATGCCCAGTGCCACTGCGACTATTACTTAGTATGCTTAAAGAAAGACTATCCCCGGTTCAAAAGGCTCTTTGCCCAGATTTCGGAGGATACCATTCAGTAATTTTCTGGCTATGTGTATAGAGGTACATATTATTTTACCCATCAAAAAAGGCCGCTACAATGTAGTGACCTTTTTTGACCATTATCTCAGCAGGTTATTGTTATCAAAGTAGTCTATCCGCATAGCTCTGCGTACGTCCATGAGCGTCTGGTCTGCTTTGCCACGAGCTTTTTCTGTGCCAGCACGGAGAATATCCACTACCTCCAGCTTACGTTCTTCCCAATACTGGCGACGGGCACGGATCGGTCCTAGTACGGACTGTAGCACTGCGTTGAGGAATTTCTTTATTTTCATATCCCCCAAGCCGCCCTTTTGGTAGTGCTCTTTTAATTCATCCAGGTTGGCATAGTCCGGCAAAAATTCTGCAAAATGCTCTGGCTTGCTAAAAGCTTCCAGATAGGTAAAGACCGGGTTTCCCTCCACATGCCCGGGATCCGTCACTTTGATGTGAGTAGGATCGGTATACATGCCCATGACTTTAGTCTTTATGGTTTCCTCATCATCAGACAAATAAATACAATTGCCCAGGGATTTGCTCATTTTCGCTTTTCCATCCAGCCCAGGCAAACGCAGGCAGGCTTTGTTCTCTGGCAATACAATGTCCGGTTCCACCAACGTCTCCCCGTAGACACTGTTAAACTTCCTCACGATTTCCCGGCACTGTTCCAGCATAGGTTCCTGATCTTCACCAACAGGTACATGGGTAGCCTGAAAAGCCGTGATATCGGCTGCCTGGCTCACTGGGTAACAGAAAAATCCCAGTGGCACACTGGATCCAAAGCCTTTTTGCTGGATTTCATTTTTTACAGTGGGGTTTCGCTGCACCCGGGATACTGTAACGAGATCCATATAGTAAGTAGTCAGTTCAAACAACTGCGGGATCAGGCTTTGAATAAAAATCGTGGATTTTGCCGGATCAATGCCTGCAGCCAAGTAATCTAAGGCCACCTGCAATACGTTCTGCCGAACTTTTTCCGGGTTTTCCGCATTGTCCGTCAAGGCCTGGGCATCGGCAATCATAAAGTACACTTCATCAAATGTACCTGTATTTTGCAAATGAACGCGTTCTTGCAGACTCCCTACATAATGTCCTACATGCAGATGTCCGGTAGGACGATCCCCTGTCAAAATAATTTTCTTCATCAACTCTTCCTCGCCTTCATCTATTTTATATCAATGTATTTTACAGTCTCAATTATTATACTATGATTTCTACCTTTCTTCCAGCGGATGGAGTTTTTATCAGGAAGTCCACTCTAAAAATACAGTTGTACTTTTAATAAAAATTTTGTATACTATTCAAGGCTGCTTTGAAGCAGTATTCTGCGAATAATAGAAAGGAAGTTTAACATGAACGTTATCGCAGCTTTTATTCGGAAGACGGCTCTCATTAAACAGATCGCCGTCGGTCTTATCGCCGGCATTTTACTGGCCGTCCTGGCTCCTGGCGCAGTGCCTTTAATCAGTATCTTCGGAGATTTATTTGTAAAAGCTTTGAAGGGCATCGCACCTATTCTTGTTTTCATCCTGGTGATGAATGCCATGGTGCAGAAAAAGGATGATGGGAATACCCATATGAAACCCATCGTTACACTCTACGTCATTGGTACCTTTGCCGCTTCTTTGGTGGGGGTGGCTTTATCTTTTCTCTTCCCGGTAAATCTTACGCTACAACTGGGCTCCAGTAAACTGAATCCACCCAGCGGCATTACAGAAGTGCTCCATTCCCTGATTTTAAATATCGTGGATTCTCCAGTGAATGCGTTGCTAAATGCCAATTATATCGGGATTTTGGCTTGGGCTATCATCATTGGGCTGGCGCTGCATCGCACGATGGGAGATACTTCAAAGAAGCTGCTGGAAGACGTAGCGCAAGGAATCACCATTGTAGTCACCTGGGTTATTCACTTTGCTCCGCTTGGAATTATGGGGCTGGTAGCCCAGTCCATTAGTGCCAGCGGTCTGGGGGCACTGCTCGGGTATGTAAAACTTCTTGGCGTTTTGATTACTTCCTATTTCTTAGTCGCCCTGATTATGAACCCGTTTATCGTCTATCTCAAAGTACACAAAAATCCGTATCCTTTGGTATGGACTACTTTAAAAGAAAGTGGCCTCTATGCTTTCTTTACCCGTTCTTCTGCTGCTAATATCCCTGTCAACCTGTCTTTATGCAAACGCTTGGGCCTTAATCCGGATACCTATACTATTTCTATTCCCCTAGGTGCCACCATCAATATGGCGGGCGCATCCATTACTATCTCAGTACTCTCTTTGGCTGCAGCCCACACACTGGGTATCCAGGTGGATCTTTTAACCGCTCTTCTTTTGTGCATTATCTCCACCGTAGGAGCCTGCGGAGCATCCGGCGTAGCTGGCGGCTCTTTGCTGCTTATTCCTGTAGCCTGTGCCTCTTTTGGCATCAGCAACGACATTGCCATGCAAGTTGTAGGTGTAGGATTTATTATCAGCGTCCTGGAAGATGCTTGTGAAACCGCCTTAAATTCCAGCAGCGACGTGCTCTTTACAGCAACTGCTGAATTTGCCCAACGGGCCAAAGATGGTACCTTGCAGGCCGAAGATATGGTCCCCAAAGACGAACAAAAATAAACGTAAATTGCAACTCCAAATTGAACAGCGGTAGAAATTACGCTACCTGTATAGAT
>CAJMHI010000035.1 GCA_905213155.1 uncultured Acidaminococcus sp.
ACAGAATCTAAAGAAAGGAAAATGGTGATTTTGCTTCTGTAATTATCATACAAGCAGCATGATGTATCTATCCAGAATAGAAATAGATAGCGCCAACCGACGGAAGATTAAAGATTTGTCTCATCTGGGAGCATTTCACAATTGGGTGGAAAATTGTTTTCCCAATGAAATGCAAGAAGGAAAGCGGCTACGGCATTTATGGCGGATCGATAAGTTGCAGGGAAAAGAGTATTTATTGCTCCTTAGTGAAGAGAAACCAGACGTAGCTATGCTAGAACGGTATGGCGTTATTGGCACTGTACAATGCAAGGAATATACTCCTTTTTTAAGCCGTCTTGCGGCAAAACAAAAAGCTCGATTTCGATTAACGGCCAATCCTTCCTATCGAAAATGTGCACCGGGGCAGAAGAATGGGAAGGTTTATCCCCATATTACCTTGCAGCAACAAAAAGAATGGATGCAAAAACATGCCGCAATGGCTGGGTTTTCTGTGACAGAAAAGGGCTTTGATGTGGTAGAACGAGGATATCCTATCCTTTACAAAGGAAACAGGAGAGTGAGGTTAAGCAGGGTGACCTATGAAGGCATATTGGAGATTATAGATCTAGAGAAGTTTCGTAAAGCACTGAGCCAAGGAATAGGACGGGAAAAAGCGTACGGTATGGGGCTATTAACCGTTATCCCTTTAGGGTGATGCCATGGTGATCTCGCGGATCAGCGTAGAAAAACCTAAACTTCAGGTACTGGGAAGAGTAGGGGATCGAATCAGCTTTATTTATTTAGAGCACGCTGTGGTCAATCGCCAAGACAGTGCTATCAAAGTAGAAGATGCCAGAGGTATTGTTTATATTCCCGTAGCCATGGTCAATGTGCTGTTGCTAGGACCTGGGATTGACGTTACCCATCGAGCTATGGAACTGATGGGAGATTGTGGTGTTGCTGTCCTCTGGGTGGGAGAACAAGGTGTCCGACAGTATGCCCATGGCAGGCCGCTGAATCATTCCTCCCTTCTATTAGAGCGACAAGCTAAGCTTGTATCAAACAGTAAGAGCCGCATAGCGGTTGCTCGTAAAATGTACCAGATGCGGTTTCCCAATGAGGATGTGTCAAGCTTAACTATGCAGGAGCTGCGAGGGAAAGAAGGCTCTCGAATTCGCAAATTATACCGGGAAGAATCCAAACGAACTGGTGTGGCCTGGGACCACCGAGAGTATAACGTGGAGGATTTCGATTCAGGGACGCCGATTAATAAAGCTCTTACTGCCGGACATCAGGCACTGTATGGTTTGTGTTACGGCGTAGTTTCCGCACTAGGCGCTTCTCCTGGTCTTGGTTTTATTCATACGGGGCATGATCTGGCATTCATATATGATTTTGCTGATCTGTACAAAGCGGATTACTCTATTCCTATTGCCTTCGAGATGGTGGCCGAACATGGTGATGAAGATATTGCAACGCATACTCGTCATGCTATGCGGGAAGTATTTCGTAAAGACAAAGTCATTTTAAAAATGGTGGCGGACTTAAAATATCTGTTGAATCCGGAAGGGGAGGAAATTGCTGGAGAAGTATTGAATCTTTGGGATGATAAAATGGGATTAGTAGATTTTGGTGTACAATATTATGAACGTACGGAAGAACGGGATAGTACACTATGATTGTAATCACGTTATCCAAAGTTCCTCTTGCGTTACGTGGAGACTTGACGAAGTGGTGTCAGGAAGTGCAAACTGGGATTTATGTAGGAAGTTTTAGCGCCAGAATACGGGAAGCATTGTGGGAGAGAATCAAGAAAAATATCGGCTCAGGAGAAGCGACCCTTGTCTATACTACAAATAATGAATTAGGCTATGCCTTTGAAACGACGAGGCAAGATAAAAAAGTTGTGGATTATGACGGAATCCCGCTTATGATGATGCTGAAAAACGGAGAGACGGCTATTCCTTTTGGGTTCAGTAAAGCTTCTAAATGGCATTGTGCGAGGATAATGCGGCAGCACAGTGGCAGAACAGCGGCAGCCAATGCTGGGAGAGCGGAAACAAGAATTCCAGATATTGTTTCTCTTGATATAGAAACGACTGGTCTGGATTATACAAAAGATGAAATTATATCAATTGGCGCAGTGAAGAAAGGAGAACAAGAAGAACAGCAATTTATTCGGTATGTTCGGATTAAGACAACCATACCGGCGCCTATTGTAAACTTAACAGGGATTACGGAGGCTGTACTCAATGATAAGGGGGTATCGCTCGAAACGGCGATTCGGGATTTGGATGATTTTTTGAATGATTCCATTATTGTAGGGTATTCAGCGGCATTTGATGATAATTTTCTACGAAGTGCCTGCAGAAAAGTGCAACATAGCATTTTTAAAAATCGTATAGTGGATATCTTGCCCATCGTAAAAAAAGACAGGATGTTTTTAAATAACTATAAATTGGCGACGGTATTAGCCGAGTACCAAATCGAAAATCGCCATCCGCATGATGCACTATCCGATGCTACTGCAACGTTGCAACTTGCTATGCAACTCATAAAAAATGGAAAACTAAAATTGTAAGGATGACGTAGAGGCTGGGATCTTTTACTGTATTCCCCACATACGTGGGGGTGATCCCAGCAGCAGCTTATCATTTTCCCGTGTAATATAGTATTCCCCACATACGTGGGGGTGATCCTACTGTACTCGGACAGAATGTAACAGCTGTATTGTATTCCCCACATACGTGGGGGTGATCCTTTAGCCAGCAGCTTGATTACCCAGGAGACTCCGTATTCCCCACATACGTGGGGGTGATCCCGCTTCACCGCGGGCAGCCGCTTTGTGGTTACCGTATTCCCCACATACGTGGGGGTGATTATGGAAATGTTAAGGGCGTGGGCGGTTTGCAGGAAAATATAATGGAGACGGTATCCGATGTTGCTAATGCAAAATGAAATATGATATTATTGGCTTTATACAAGGCAGATAGGAGTATTAATCCTATAGCCATAATCGGGAAATATACTACACGGTTGATAGCAAAATCTTGCTGTAAAAGAGGAAGCCTTATGCGAATTAATGGAAGCGGCGGTAGCTTTTTTGAACAGTTTTACCCTATCCCTATGGCAACTGCCTGGGGCTTGGGGATTGCGGTATGTGAGGACCTGGGGGTTGTGACAAGGGACCGGGACGATGCTAATAAATTGCTGCATGGCACTATAGCTTCTGAGGAAAAAAGCTTTTTCTTGGGAAAAGCCAAAAAAAAGGAGCTGACCTTTGTGGTGCAGCCTACAGCTGGTGGATGTACGGTCATCGTGGATATTCATAAACCCCGCCTGGAAATCTACAGTCTCCGCTCTCAGAGCAAGGAGACGGAGCATTTTGTGTCTCTTTTTGAAGAGAAGGTCAAAGCCTTTTTGGAAAAGAGAATCTGTCCTCACTGCGGCGGAACATTGCCGGAAGGGGCCGGATTCTGTCCTTATTGTGGCAGCAAACTATAAGCAAAAATAAAAATGCAAACAAAAATCCCCGCAGCCAAAGCTACGGGGATGATGTTGTAACCTAAATCTTAGAGGGCGCGGGTCACCTTGCCGGAACGCAAGCAGCGGGTGCAAACGTTGATGCTTTTTACTTCACCGTCTACGACTGCTTTCACCTTCTGAACATTCGGTTTCCAAGAACGTTTTACATGTCTATTGGAATGGCTGACATTGTTCCCGGCCAGCTCACCTTTGTGACAAATCTCACAGATGCATGCCATGGTCCCACCTCCTTCTAGCGTATAGGCAATGCTTTTCGAACCAATGTAGCTATTTTAACATAAACAGGTTTATAATTGCAATAGAGAAAATACTTTTTATGAGGAGAGATGCCAGCTATGTGGTGGGAAGAACCGATAACCCAATTAAAGGGCGTGGGCCCGAAAAAAGCCCAAGACTTTGCCGCAATGGGAGTTACCACCATTGGCAGTCTTTTGAACCATTTTCCCCGGCAGGACAGCTATCTGGATTATTCCCGAATTAAAACCATTGCAGAGCTGACCACAGGTGGAGAATTACAGCTGTTTCAGGGGAAAATCATTCGGATGAACCGTCGGCGCAGTGCACGGAATACCAGATATGCCAGTCTGATTGTGGGCGACGGCACCGGGTATGCGGAGTTATTCCTGTTTGGGGGGCAGACCTATATTCTCCGTACGGTAAAACCCGGTGATGACGTATTGGTCATTGGCAAAGTCACACAGGGACGGAGCAGTAAAAGCGTTGCGGGCGCCAATGTAAGCAAAGTATGGGAAGAAGCGCAGGCTGCTCCCGGGATTCTTCCCACCTATGCTCTTTCGGGAAATTTAAATCAAAAGAGTGTGCGGGGGGCAGTGCGGCAAGCCTTGCTGCTAGCCAAAAAGGAGCTGCCGGAATGCCTGCCCCTGGAGATTATGCGCACGAGACAGTTTATGCCCCGGTACGAGGCACTGGAAAATATACATTTCCCAAAAAGTTGGGCACTTTTACAAAAAGCCAGACAACGAATGATTTTTGAGGAATTATTTTTCCTCCAATGCGGCCTTTTGTACCACCGGAATAAGATGAAAACGGAAAGTAAGGGTATTAAAATGAGTCGCAGCGGGACTTTGGTACAAAATGTGCTGGATAAGTTGGGCTTTGCTTTAACGCCCAGTCAGGAAAAGGCATGGCGGGAAATCGATGACGACATGCAAAATCCCCAACCCATGAACCGCCTGGTCCAGGGGGACGTAGGCAGTGGTAAAACCGCCCTTGCCATGCTGGCACTTGCCAAAACAGCAGAAAACGGGTATCAGGGATGTTTAATGGCACCTACGGAAATCTTGGCGGAGCAGCATTACCAGGAAATGCAAAAGGTCCTGGAGCCGGCAGGGATCCATACGGCTCTATTAACCGGTGGGCTTTCGGCAAAAAGAAGGCGGGATGTTTTGGAAGGGCTGGCGGATGGTACGGTGCAGGTCGTAGCCGGAACCTACGCATTGATCCAGGATGCAGTGGTGTTTCATTCTCTGGCGCTTGCCATTACTGATGAGCAGCATCGCTTTGGGGTCAACCAGCGGGCTAAACTCCAGGACAAAAGTCCTTATGCGCCCCATGTGCTGATTATGACGGCCACGCCTATTCCGCGTACGCTGGCGCTGACGGTGTATGGGGATTTGGATGTGTCATTGATGAAAGGGCTGCCACCGGGACGAAAACCGGTACGGACCCTTTGCTATACGGAAGAAAAACGGGCGGAGGTTTACCAAGGGCTGCTGCACCAGATCGCCGCAGGGCATCAGGCGTACGTGGTCTGCCCGCTGATTGATGAAAGCGAAGGCGTGGATGCCAAAGCGGCCACTGACCTGTATCAGGAGTTGACCACTACCTATTTGCAAGGGATTCCCTGTGGGTTGCTACATGGACGGCTGAAGCCGGAAGAAAAAGAAGCGGTGATGAAGCAATTCGCAGAGAATAAAACCAAAGTCCTGATTACCACCACTGTGGTGGAGGTGGGCGTCAATGTGACGAACGCCACGCTGATGATTATTGAAGGCGCAGACCGCTTTGGCCTGGCCCAGATGCACCAGCTGCGGGGACGGGTAGGGCGGGGTAGTGCCCAGTCCTATTGTGTGCTGCTCACCCGCTCTGACAACCCGATGACGTTGGAACGGCTCCAGATCATGAAAAATTCTAATGATGGGTTTGCTCTGGCGGAAAAAGATCTGGAACTGCGGGGCGCTGGACAGCTTTTTGGCACGAGACAGCACGGGGTCACCGATTTGTATATCGCCGATATCTTCCGGGATACGGAAGATTTGCTGGCAGCACGGGAAGCCGCCAAATGGGCTATGAGCCGGAAAGATACGGCAAAATTTGTGGCGGAGGCGGCGGGGAGTATGCAATTTGACGGCCGGTTTGAACGAATCTTCCAGGCATGAGATGTTTGGAATTGTGTATAAAATTATACATAATTCCAGGTGCTTTTTGTGTTGTGAGAAAATTTTTGCTGGTAAGCAGGAAATCAGCGCCCTTTCAGCGAAAAAAGAGGCATATAAGAAACCAGTTTACGAAGGGGGATTAGCAGTGAAAGAGTATACAGGCGATAGAATCAGAAACGTAGCCATTGTAGGTCACGACGGTGCCGGAACAACATCCTTGACAGAAGCCCTGCTCTACCGCAGCAAGACCATCAGCCGGATGTGCAAAGTGGAAGACGGACAGACAACAACGGATTTTGAACCGGAAGAAATCAAACGCGGTGTCTCTGTCAGTGCGTCCCTGGCACCTTTGGAATGGCGGGATGTAAAGATTAATTTTATTGATACACCAGGGTTTGCGGATTTTGTAGCGGAGGTGAAAGGGGCTTTCCGTGCCGTGGACAGTGTACTGATCGTGGTTAGTGCTACCAGCGGGGTGCAGATCGGAACAGAACAGTGCTGGAAACTGGCGGAAGAAGCAGGCTTGCCGCGCCTGATTTTCGTCAATAAGATGGACCGGGAAAATGCGGACTATGACAATATCCTGGAGAATCTCCGGGCAAAAATCGGCAAGCGGATCTTGCCGCTGGAACTGCCGTTGGGCAAAGAAGAAAATTTCTGTGGCGTAATTGACGTTTTCAACCAGAAGGCCTATAAGGGCAACGGCAATGGGGCAGATGAAATTGAAGTCCCGGAGGAACTGAAGGCCTGGGTTCAGGATGCCCATGACAAAATGGTGGAAGCGGCAGTGGAAGCCGATGACGATGTGATGGAGCGCTATCTGGAAGGGGAGACCATCACCGATAAAGAAGTGATGGACTGCCTGGTTAAAGGCATTAAGCAAGGGATTATTTTCCCTGTGCTATGCGGCAGTGCCTATAAAAATATCGGATTGGGACGGACGTTGTCCGCCATTGTGGATTATACGTTCCCTGCTATATTGAATGATTATCATGTAACCAATCTGAAAACCGGCAAAGAGGAACGGCGGGATGCCAACGCCCCGATGGCGGCACTGGTCTTTAAGACCACCAGTGATCCCTTTGTAGGGAAACTCAGCTTTGTCCGTGTCTTTTCTGGTTCTATTTCTTCTGACAGCACGGTGTATAATGCCAGCCGGGATACTACGGAAAAAGTAGGCGGTGTCTTTACCCTGCGGGGCAAGGCGCAAATTCCTATGAAAGAGATTTGTGCCGGAGATATCGGCGTTATCAGCCGGCTACAGTATACCGCTACCGGGGATACCCTCTCGTCTAAGGACGATCCGGTGCAGTTTGCACCCATTGAATTCCCGCTGCCCATGTATACCCGGGCCATTTACCCCAAAAAGAAGGGAGACGAAGACAAGATTGCTACGTCCCTGAATAAATTGATGGATGAAGATCCTACGTTTATTGTGACCCGTAACCCGGTGACAAAAGAAACACTCATCAGCGGAATGGGGGACCAGCACCTGGATATTCTGATGGAACGCATGGAACGTAAATTTGGCGTGGAAGCCGAACTTAAGCCGCCCATTGTGGAATATCGGGAAACTATCCGGGGCACGGCGGAAGTGGAAGGCAAATACAAGAAACAGACAGGGGGCCATGGCCAGTACGGGCATGTGGTAATCCGTATGGAACCGTTGCAACCAGGAAGTGGGTTTGTCTTTGAAGATAAAATTTTCGGCGGAGCCGTACCGCGGCAGTACATCCCTGCGGTAGAAAAAGGCATGAAAGAATCCTTGGAAGAAGGTGTTTTGGCAGGCTATCCGGTTGTGGATTTGAAGATTGTCCTGCTGGACGGGTCCTACCATACGGTGGACTCTTCGGAAATGGCCTTTAAAGTGGCTTCCCACATGGCGTTCCAAAAAGCTATGGAACAATCCAAACCGGTATTGATGGAACCCTACTACAACTTGGATGTGTACTGCGACGACCGGATGACCGGGGATGTGATCAGCGATCTTAACAGCAAACGGGGACGGATTTTAGGCATGCAGACCATGGATGATGGAAGAGCTTGTGTTAAAACCCAGGTCCCTTATGCTGAAGTGCTGGACTATGCCGTAGATCTGCGGGCCATTACCCAGGGAACAGGAACTTTTGAATGGAAGTTTGACCATTACGAAGATGTGCCGCCCAAGATGGCTGAAAAATTGATCGCTGCCCGGAAAGAAGAAAAAGAGAAGAAATAACGAGGAAACAAAGGCAGGCGGCATCGCCTGCCTTTCCTTGCTTTCAGCTCCCAAATGGCCTATAATCAACAGTATCAGGCATACTATTGAACGTCCATCTGAGAGGAGACAATTCATGAAAAAAATTGATACGGACTGCATCAATACCTTGCGCTTTTTATCCATAGATGAAGTACAGGCGGCAAACTCCGGGCATCCCGGTTTACCGCTGGGGACAGCGCCCCTGCTATACACGGTGTGGGACCGCTTTATGAAATATAATCCGGAAAATCCCTCCTGGTTTAACCGGGATCGGTTTGTTCTATCGCCCGGGCATGGGAGCGCCCTGCTGTATGCTATGTTGCATTTGGCAGGGTATGCGGTATCCCTGGAAGATCTGAAAAAATTCCGGCAGTGGGGTTCCAAGACTCCTGGACATCCGGAATATGGAGTCACTCCTGGCGTAGATGTTTCCACTGGACCATTGGGACATGGCTTTGTTATGGCAGTGGGCCTTGCTATGGCGGAGGCAATGCTGGCAGCCCGCTATAATAAAAAAGGCTTTCCGCTGGTTGATCACTATACCTATGGGATTACCTCTGACGGTGACCAGATGGAGGGTGTTGCTTCTGAAGCAGCGTCTCTAGCCGGGACACTGGGCCTTGGAAAATTAATCTTCTTGTACGATGATAACCATATTACCATTGAAGGGGATACCCAACTGGCCTTCCGGGAAAATGTAGGGGAGCGGTTTACCGCTTACGGCTGGCAGGTGCTGCATGTGGATTCTTCCGAGGATGTGGAGGCCTTGGCTGAAGCCATTGAGAAAGCGAAAAAAGACACTAAGCATCCGTCCCTTATTATCGTGCGGACCCATATCGGCTTTGGTAGTCCCCGTCAGGATATGGCCAGCGCTCACGGGGAACCCTTGGGCGTAGACAATGTGAAAAAAACCAAGGAAGCTGCCGGATGGGATGGAGAAAAATCTTTCTATGTCCCCAGCAATGTGAAACGCAGATTTAAGGATAAACTCACTAAATGTAAAAAGCAGGAAACAGATTGGAATGCGTTAATAGAGAAGTATCAGCAGCAGTACCCAGACCTGGGACAGGAATTTACGCACCGTCTTGCGGGAAACGTAGACCTTGATGTCAAAGCGCTGATGGCTGCGTTTAAAAATACGGAAAATGTTGCGACGCGGAGTGCTTCCGGGACACTGCTACAGCTATTGGCAGATAAGATTCCTGCTCTCACAGGCGGCAGTGCGGACCTGGGACCCTCCAACAAAACGGAAATGAAGGGCAAAGGGTTCTTTTCGCCGGAAGATCCCCTGGGACGGAATATTCACTTTGGCATCCGGGAACATGCCATGGGCTGTATCGTCAATGGATTGGCGCTGCATGGGGGCGTATTGCCCTTTGGAGCTACTTTCCTGGTCTTTACGGATTTTATGCGGCCTGCGGTACGAATGGCGGCGCTGATGCATATCGGCAGCATTTTTGTATACACCCACGACAGCATTTTTGTGGGAGAAGATGGCCCTACCCATCAGCCTGTGGAGCAGACAATGAGCCTGCGGCTACTGCCCAATGTAAGTATTTTCCGCCCGGCAGATGCTTTGGAAACTGCCGTGGCCTGGAAAGCAGCCTGTGAGAACCGGACGCAGCCCACGTGTCTTTTGCTGACCCGTCAGGGACTCCCCGTTCTCCATGGGTACGAAAAAGTTATTGCAAAGGGCGCTAACAAAGGTGCTTATGTCCTCAGCCCTTCTCCCCGGGATAAAGTGAAAGCGGTGCTGGTTGCTACGGGCAGTGAGGTTCACTTGGCCCTGGCCGCCCAGAAAGCCTTGGCAGCCAAACATATTGGTGTACAGGTCGTATCCATGCCAAGCTGGGATGTATTTGAGAAACAAAGCAATGCCTACAAGAAAAAAGTGTTGCCTAAAGATGTTCCGGTCCTTGCCCTGGAAGCAGGTGTGCGGACTGGCTGGGCTCGCTATACCGGCAGTGAAGAGCGGGTTCTTGGCATTGATACCTTCGGTGCTTCTGCTCCGGGAGCAACTGTGTATAAAGAATATGGCTTTACCGTGGAGCATGTCGTGGATATGGTGAAAAAGTTAAAATAAGCAGGATGCAGAAAACGGAGCTGTTTGGTTGTAACAGCCCCGTTTTTCAAAGAAAGGATGGTAACTATGTTTCATTTGCTCACCATTGCTGGTTCTGATTCTTCCGGCGGTGCCGGTATCCAGGCGGATCTGAAAACTTTTGCAGCTAACGGCTGCTATGGTATGAGCGTAATTACTGCGGTAACGGCACAGAATACCACCGGTGTTACGGCCATCCAGAATATTGATCCGGAAGTGATCGGGGCACAGATTGATGCGGTATTCCAGGATGTTCGGGTGGATGGGGTGAAAATCGGGATGGTATCCGCATCTCCCCAAATCCAAGTGATCGCAGAAAAAATGCGGCAATATGCGCCTAAAGTTTTAGTGATTGATCCCGTGATGGTGGCGACCAGCGGTGCGTATCTTCTGGAAAAAGAGGCCCGGAAGGATCTGAAGGAAAAATTACTGCCCCTGGGAACTTTGATTACTCCCAATATGATGGAAGGGGAAGTGCTGTCAGATCTTAAGATTAAAACGGAAGCAGATATGGAAAAAGCGGCTGCTATTATTTGCGACCAAGGGGTACAGGCTGTGATGCTAAAAGGCGGACACCTGACAGATACAGCAGATGATTATCTGCTGGAAACTGACGGCAGTGGGAAGAAAAAAGGATCCTGGTTTAAAGGCCCTCGTTTTGCCAATCCCAATACTCATGGTACGGGGTGCAGTCTTTCGTCTGCCCTTGCCGCCAATCTGGCAAAAGGATGCAGCCTGAAAGAAGCGGTACAGCGGGCCAAGGACTATGTGGCACTGGGGATCGCACATGGGCTGCCGGTGGGGCACGGGCATGGGCCCATTCACCATTTTTACAGTTTATATGAAAAAGCAGGCTGGGAGGATTGCCTGAAGGAGTAAAGGCTATGGAACCTTGGGAGAAATTTCCCCAGATCAGTGAAGCGGTACAGGCACGCCGGCCGCTGCTCCACCATATTACCAATTATGTGACGGCAGGGTTCTGTGCGGATGCGGCTCTTGCGGCAGGTGCTTTGCCCATGATGACAGATTCCCCGGAGGAAGTGGAAGATGCGGTGGAAAATGCAGATGCCCTGGTGTGTAATTTGGGGACTTTCAGCGCTGCCCACGGAGAAGCCATGGCAAAAGCAGCCCGCTGGGCTAAAGTCTGTCAGGTCCCTGTACTGCTGGACCCGGTAGGAACTATGACATCGCCGTTGCGCCGTGAAACGGCCCTGCTTCTTTTAGCGGAAGGCGTTGCTGTGCTAAAAGGCAATGGAGCGGAAGCCCGTTCTCTTTTGGAAGAAAATGGAGCCATGGAAGGGCGTGGCGTGGATTCTCTGCCGGATGCGCTGCCGGGAAAGTTGGCCAAAGAACTGGCCTATAAGTTTTCCTGCGTGACGGTTATCACCGGACCTACGGATGCCTTAAGTGACGGAAAACGCAGCTTGCTTGCCCGGAATGGGTCCTTCTACCAGCAAAAAATTACCGGGGCCGGGTGCATGACAGGAAGTCTTATGGCAGCAGGCATTGCAGTGGCAGACACACCGCTGGAAGGCGCTTTGTGGGGACTGACACTCATGAACATAGCCGCAGAAAAAGCTGAAAAGGCTTGCCAGGGACCGGGGTCTTTCCGGATGGCACTTCTGGATGCTATTTACCAAACAAACGGACAGGAGCTGCTGGAAAAGTTTCAGGGAGGCTGGGATGCAGAATATTGATTACAGTGTGTATCTGGTAACGGATCGGCATTGTCTTAGAGGACGGGACTTTTACGCCGCCGTGGAAGAAGCCCTGCAGGCTGGGGTGACGTTAGTGCAGCTAAGAGAAAAAACAATGACGCCAGAAGAGCTGCTCCTTGAAGGACAGAAAATGCTGGCACTGTGCAGGCGCTATGGAGTGCCGCTTTTAATTGATGATCAGATTGAAGTGGCTAAAGCACTGGGTTGCGCAGGAGTTCATCTGGGGCAGGAAGATGATGTCATTACTAAAGCACAACGACTGTTAGGCCCGGAGGCTGTGATAGGGATTTCTGCCCACAATTTGGAAGAAGCGATAGCGGCAGAAAAAGCCGGTGCTACGTATCTGGGTGTGGGGGCTATGTATCCTACAGGCAGCAAGAAAGATGCCAAACTGCTACCACAGGGGATGCTGCACAAAATCACAGAAACCGTGCACATCCCCGTGGTGGGCATTGGCGGGATCCATGAAGCCCAATATCAGGAAGTCCTTGCACAGGGAGCGTCCGGATGTGCCATGATCAGTGGGATCCTGGGAGCAGACGATATTACGGCCACGGTGCATCGCCTGAAAAAAGTGGCTACGGCCTGTAAAAAGTAGCGGAGAAAGCGTATGGCAAGGAATCAAAAAGCGGAACAGCTGGGAAAGAAGCTGCTGAACCAGTTTACCCGCCAAATCACGGATGCGGTCTTCCTTTTCCTGGAAAACGAACCGGCGCTGTATCAGGAGTATCAGGAAGTTTTGAAGGAAAGCAGCCAGAGTAGCGTCAATTCCGTACTGGGCAAGATGATTACCGAAGCGTATGGTTTGGACAACCTGAATAAGGAAACCCATCCGAAAAGCCAGCTGCTGAAAAAATATACCCGCCACAGCGTGCGATGGGAAAAGAAGCTGACCCAGGCCCGGAGAAAAGTTTTGTATGGCGGGGAAACGCTGTTTACTATGGCAAGGGATGACGGGCGCAGCGAGGAGCCAGAGAAAGAAGAACAAAAAAAGAAGACTCCCCAGGAAGAGAGCCTTTTTACAGAATAAGAGACCGACAGGAGTGTTTCCTGTCGGTCTCTTTGTTAGTGCAGCGCCTTTGCGCCCACGGCTTTTCCTTTTATTTCCGTAGCGTTTTTTGCCGCTTCTGGAAGGACGATGTCCGTTCCTTTATCATAGGCAAAGGATAGTTCAAATTGCAGCGTAGAACTGCTTAAAAACGCCTGGGCCATTTCCTGCTGCTGAGGAGTGACCTGGCCCGTAATGGTAGCTGCTTCCAGTATTTCTTTGCCGGATGTCCGGAGCAATGGGGTGAGATCCATGAATAGGCCCACGAGTCTGCCAGATTTTTTATCAATTGTGGCTCGGTAGGTCAGGTCTCCCATTTTTTTCAATGCTTTTTTAACTGCCTTTTGGCCTTCAGTTTTGTCATTGCGTTTATTGGTTTTAAAGAGCTTTTGACTGTCTAGCGTAACATCAATGACTTTGGTCTTACCCTTATCACTGACTATTTTTGTGGATTTCACATTTTTCTTAAAGGTATCCGTGCCTTGCTGGACTTCTTTTTCTGTAGGAGAGGTAAAAGGAATGCTGTGTTTCTTCCAGGTTTTGCCATCGTGGATGTATTCATCCAGCGTATTCCCCTTTTGTATGGCGTAGAAGGTAAAAGCCTGTTCCATTGGCTTTTTGGCCCCCAGCATGACGAGTGTCACCGTTCCCTTACCTTCCATTTTCATCTGGTTAGGTGCATCTTTTTCTTTTGGATCCTGGATTTGACCAGCAGCAATAACGTTACCGCTTATGATGGGCGTAAAAAATGTGCCTTTAAGATTATACTGTACTGCTGGCGCTTGGTCTAAAAGTGCATTGGCTTTCAATACCTCGTCCAATCCCGGTTTGCTGGCAGCCTGGGCCAGTGGGCTTGCCATTAGAACAAATGCTGCTGCCGCACCTAGTATACGAAGCTTATTAAAAATTTTCATAGGACAGCCTCCTTAAAAATTTGCTTTATTGGTTATATTATAGCCCATTTCTTACTCCAGCGAGGAACTTTTTTAAGAAATCGGATAAAGGTGGAGTGCATGGCGAGTACAAGCAGAAAACCAGCACAATAGAAAAATTTGCGCAGGGTCTGGAAACTTACTATAATAAAAAAGAAAAAGAAAAGGTGCTAAGGAGTTAGTATATGGCAGGAGAAAAACAAGTGGTACTGCTGACCGGCGCCAGTGGTGGAATTGGGCGGGAAACCGCAATACTACTAGCCAAAACCGGGTTTACGGTGTATGGCGCCGCCAGGCAGTGGGATAAAGTCAATGAACTTAGCCAGTATGGGGTGATTCCCCTGCAACTGGATGTAACCAAGCCCTATTCCTGTGAACAGGCGTTGCAGCAGATTTTGCGGCAACAAGGGACGTTGGATATTTTGATTAATAATGCGGGATACGGATCGTATGGTGCTATTGAGGATGTGCCGCTGCAAGAAGCCCAGTATCAACTGGATGTGAACGTGTTAGGCCCTGTCCGGCTGATTCAGTATGTGTTGCCGGTATTTCGCAGGCAGCATCATGGCCGGATTGTGATGGTTTCTTCCATTGCAGGGCGGGTCACGGGACCTTATGGCGGATGGTATCATGCCAGCAAGTACGCTTTGGAAGCCCTTAGCGATGCGCTCCGAATGGAACTAAAAGATATGGGGATTCGGGTGGTGCTGGTGGAACCGGGGCTTGTTAAAACAGGCTGGGGAATGATTGCTGCAAACCATTTGGAAAATGCCAGCAAAAATAGTCCCAATGCGCTGCCTTGTGCCAAAGTTGCCCGGGGCATGCGCCGCTTGTATCAGAAAAAGTGGCTTACCAGCCCGAAAAAAGTGGCGCAGACGATCTTTCTAGCCGCCCGCTCTGCCCGGCCCCAGTCCCGGTATTTTATTGGTCTGGATGCATACCTGATTTTTTGGGCCCATGCGCTTTTGCCCACGGAACTCTTTGACACTTTGGCACGCTGGGTTATGCGTCGGTTATAATTTGCTGCTTTGTAAAAAGTCCTCTATGGCGGACACATAGCCCTCCGGGTTGTCCCCAATGGCGGTGGCATGCCCGCTACCCTGAAAATACACCAGCTTTTTTTGCTGGCTGGCACAAGCATTTAGCAGATTTTCTGCAATATGGGGAGGAATCAGCTGGTCCACATCCCCGTGGAGAAAGAGTACGGGAATTTTCATGTGCCGGACCTGCTCCAGCGGGTCCAAATCTCCCAGCGTTTTTCCCGTATGGCAGTACAAAGCACCCCGGAAAAATGGCTCTGTCATTTCCATCCCTAAGAGGAGGCGCTGATCTCCCGTAAAATGCAGCAGTTTTTCCTGGCCCAGTTCCAATATATTGCCATAGGAACTATCGGCGACGCAAAAGGCCATATTCTTTCCGGATGCGCTACCTGCATACAAAAGACTCATGGCAGCGCCTAAAGAAATCCCATGGAACCCGATGGTTCCGTCCGGCGTTTTCGTGTGGAGATAACGCACCCAGCTATTCATATCCTCAATATCGTGAATTCCCCAGTCATCCGTACGGCCGCCGCTTTCCCCGTGACCCCGGATGTCCGGCATTAGGATGTTATAGCCTAGCTTTTGGTAAATCCTTGCATAGGGGACGCTCATGGTGCGGTTCTGGTACAAACCGTGGAGAATCATCACCGTTTTTTTGCTTCCCATGGGGATGTATGTCCCTGTCAGTTTGGTTCCATCCGTACTGGTGACTTGAATTTTTTGCCATCCGTTTTGGGCTTCCAGCTGATGGATGGAGGCCAGGTCATTCCGGTGGTTTTCGATGCCTAAAACTTTATCCCAGGGCTCGGAGAACAGCTCCTGATACGCCAGGTCGCCTGCATAACAGCCGGCCCCAAATAACAGCAACAGCACCAGGAGCACCAAATATTTCAAAAAATCCCAAAGAAAACGCATGCCCAAAAATCCTTTCTCTATGATAAAACCATAGTATAAAATGGCATTGCAGAAGAAATGCGGCTAAAATTCGAAAAATATTTGAACACTCTAATGTCAAGGAAAAATACTTGACATTATTTTTTTAGCAGTGTAGAATAGCACCTGGTGATGTTGGTCATGGATCCCATACACAAGAAAGTGCGATTTGGTGAGCTGTACGATACGTATGGTTCGCTTTTGACGCCGAAACAACAACGCATCATGGAAGCGTACTTTTATGAAGATCTCTCTCTGGGAGAAATCGGGGAGAACACGGGCAGCAGCCGGCAAGCCGTATATGATCTCTTAAAGAGAGTGGAAAAATCTCTGGAAGGGTACGAGGCGCGGCTCCATGTTTTACAACAAAGAGACGATATCCATGAAAAGCTGCGTAACGCACTGGCACTTTTAGACAACAGCGGAGACGGCAGTCGGCAGGAAGTAAAAAAAATCCTGCAGGAGCTGCTGGATGAAAGCAGGTAGCTATGGCTTTTGAAATACTTACAGACAAATTAACAGCGGCTATCCAAAAGCTTCGAGGGCAGAAAACCATTTCGGAGCAGGATTTGAAGGCAGCCCTGCGGGAAGTCCGTCTGGCACTTTTGGAAGCGGATGTTAATTTTAAGGTGGTCAAGGAATTTACCCAAAAGATTAAAGAACGGGTAGAGGGACAGCAGGTAACTGCCGGACTGACCGCTGGGCAAAGCATTATCAAAGTCGTCCATGAAGAGCTAATTGCCCTTTTGGGCGGCACCCAGAGCAAGTTAAATATATCTTCTACACCGCCTACCATCATTATGCTGGTGGGGCTCCAGGGCGCTGGTAAAACCACCACAGTAGGAAAGCTGGCTAACTATCTGCGCAAAAATGGGAAAAAGCCGCTATTGGTTGCCGGGGATATTTATCGGCCCGCCGCTATCACCCAGCTGGAAGTTATTGGCAAACAGCTGAATATGCCGGTCTTTACCATGGGCGACCAGGTGTCTCCTGTGGAAATCGCCAAACAGTCCCTGACAAAGGCCAATGACCTGTTGTGTGATACCATTATCATTGATACGGCCGGGCGGCTCCATGTGGACGAAGCGCTGATGAATGAACTCAAGGAGATCAAAAGCGCTGTTTCCCCGGATGATATTCTCCTGGTGGTAGATGCCATGACCGGGCAGGATGCTGTGACGGTGGCAGACGCTTTTAATAAAGCCCTCGGCATTACCGGTCTTGTGGTGACCAAACTGGACGGCGACGCCCGGGGCGGGGCAGTTCTTTCCGTAAAAGCAGTTGCAGGCTGCCCGGTAAAGTTTGTGGGCATGGGGGAAAAACTGGATGCTCTGCAGCCCTTTTATCCGGACCGTATGGCGTCCCGGATCCTGGGGATGGGAGATGTCCTCTCTCTGATTGAAAAAGCCCAGGAAGCCGTAGACGTGGACCAGGCCAAAAAGATGGCCGAGGCCATGAAAAAAAATGAATTCACCCTGGATATGTTCCTGGAACAGATGAAACAGGTGAAAAAACTGGGTTCCTTGGAATCCATTCTCGGTATGCTCCCTGGCATGGGGAAATTTGCAAAGCAGCTGGAAGGGGTGGACCTGGACGGCAAAGAAGTACGCCGACTGGAAGCCATTATCACTTCTATGACGCCGAAAGAACGACGGGATCCCCGCATTATCAACGGGTCTCGCAGGCAGCGGATTGCCAAAGGCTGTGGGCAGAGAGTACAGGATGTAAACCGGCTCCTGAAGCAGTTTGAGGAAAGCAAGAAGCTGATGAAAACCATGCAGGGCATGAACAAGTATGCACGGAAGGGCAGATTCAAACTGCCGTTCCTGCAATAAATACGATCCTTATAAGGAGGTGAAAATTGTGGCAGTTAAAATTCGTCTGAAACGTATGGGTGCCAAAAAACGCCCGTTCTATCGTATCGTAGTTGCGGATGAGCGCTTTCCCCGGGATGGTCGTTTCATTGAAACGGTAGGAACTTATGATTCTACGGTGGATCCTGCTGTGGTAACCATCGATGAAGAAAAGGCTCTTTCCTGGATGAAAAAGGGTGCAAAACCGACAGATACGGTTCGCTCCATGTTCAGCAAGCAAGGTCTGATGACCAAACTGGCTGATGATAAGGCAGCGAAATAAGGAGGCAGGCTATGAAAGAGATAGTTGAGGTCATTGCTAAGGCTATCGTGAGTCAGCCCTCCGCGGTGCAGGTGGAGGAGGAAAAATCCGGTTCTACGGTGACCCTCAAACTCCACGTGGCACCGGAAGATATGGGTAAAGTGATCGGTAAACAGGGCCGCATTGCCAAGGCGATTCGTTTGGTGATGAAAGCAGCCGCTACCCGTGAAAACGTCAAAGTCATTGTTGATATTGATTAAAGGGGAATTGCCATGGATAAAATGACAGTAAGGGTGCCGGTAGTCATCAAAGCCAAGGTCACGGAAGACTTGAAAGCCAAGATCATTGCAGATACAAAACGGCAAGTCCAGGCAGCAGAGTTGGATTTTGAACAGTTCCAATTCACTGCCAAACGGGCGCTGAACGAACAGGCCGCCGCCGGTGAAAACGCTGTCCGCGCACTCAGTCAGCAGATTGAATACGAAAAAAGTCAGCGGGAACATGCTTTGAGCGAATTAAAGGCAAAGCTGGAACGGGCGGAAAACCTGGAAATCGGCAGCGAAGTCGGTCACGGAACGTTGGAACGCACAGTGGAAATCACCGTGGGGTCTGACCTGGAAGCCCTTATGGGAGCCGAAATCCTGACAGAAGACGGCAAAGTGATCGGATTCAGGGAATAAGCTCATGGAAGAAACAATTGTAATTGGCAAAATTGTCGCCCCGCATGGTGTGCGGGGCGAATTTCGCATTATGCCCCAAACGGACTATCCGGAACGCTATACTGGGGCAAAGCACCTGCAGTTAGATACTGGGGCTGTGTACGAGGTGGAAAATATCCGCCCGCACAAACAGTTTTATTTGGTTAAAGTTGCTGGCATCGAGGATATGGATGCAGCAGAACGGCTGCGGGGACGTACTATCGTTGTGCCGGCCAGTCAGCTGCCCAAACTTCCGGAAGGACAGTTTTACGTGCGGGATATCCTGGGCTTTTCCGTCATAAGTCCAGAGGGAGAACTGCTGGGTACGGTGGCGGATGTGATCCAACCAGCTTCTACCGCCATCTTTGTGATTCATCCCGCCGGCGGTGGAGAAGATATTCTGGTGGCTGCTATTGCAGAAAATATTAAACAGATAGACTGGGAAAAGCAACAGGTTATTGCTGTACTGCCGGAGTGGATCTGATGCGTTTTATTTTTATTACCTTATTCCCGGACATGATCCGGAATGCTGCGTCAGAAAGTATTTTGGGGCGGGCGCAGCAAGCGGGACTTTTATCCGTCAGCTGCATTAATCCCCGGGATTTTGCTATGGACCGGCATCGCAGCGTAGACGATACGCCCTGTGGCGGCGGTGCGGGGATGGTGCTTAAACCCACTACGTATCTGGCTGCACTTAAGAAAGCCAAAACCATTTCTCCCCACGCCCTTGTACTGGCCTTAACGCCTGCCGGTGAAAAGCTGCAGCAGACGCAGGTGTGCAATCTGGCTAGCAGCGGGCAAGATTTGATTTTTTGCTGCGGGCACTACGAAGGATTTGATGAACGCATCCTAAGTGAAGTGGACCTGCGGGTGTGTACTGGGGATTTTGTCCTGACGGGGGGAGAATTGCCTGCCCTTTCCAT
This sequence comes from uncultured Acidaminococcus sp., assembly GCA_905213155.1. Taxonomy (GTDB): domain Bacteria; phylum Bacillota; class Negativicutes; order Acidaminococcales; family Acidaminococcaceae; genus Acidaminococcus. The sequence continues at coordinate 19,672 of CAJMHI010000035.1, forward strand.
CATGGATGCCGTAGCCCGGTTTCTTCCAGGTGTCTTGGGGAAGGAAAGCAGCGCCCAGGAGGATTCTTTTTCCAAAAGTCTCTTGGAGTATCCGCAATACACTCGTCCTGTGACTGATAACGGGCAGGATGTGCCCGCTGTACTTCTTTCTGGGGACCATGAGAAGATTGCGGCCTGGCGGATGAAAGAAGCGCTTAAAATGACACTTCGGTATCGGCCGGAGCTATTGCGGCAATGCACCTGGCAAACCGGCAATGGAAAATTGTTCCTGCAGGCTGCGGCTGAACTTGCCGCAGAAAAACAGGGAAAAGCATAATCTTTTCCTTGCATAATTTGGGGGGCGTATGATATAATACGCTGTATGCATTACGGGCGGTCCGCTGTCAGCGTATTGCTGGACATGAACGTCTTGGATTCTGAGGAGGAGACCAGCTATGAAAAATCAAGCAAAATTTAGCCCATAATTACTTTCTCGCA
>CAJMHI010000036.1 GCA_905213155.1 uncultured Acidaminococcus sp.
TGCGAGAAAGTAATTATGGGCTAAATTTTGCTTGATTTTTCATAGCTGGTCTCCTAACCCCATATAGTATGGGGACTGATTGTGATTGCAGAAACGCTTATTTCACTTCCACAAATTCTGTCTTTTCGGAATTGCACAGCGGGCAGACCCAGTCTTCTGGCAAATCCTTGAACTTGGTTCCGGGTTTGATATCCGCATCGGGATCGCCCAGATCCGGATCGTATTCATACCCGCAGCCATTGCAGACATAATGACCTTCCGGCATTTCTTTTTCAATCAGTGGTCTCTTCATTTTAACCATAGGAGGTGCCGGTTTCTTGGCTTGTCCATTATCCAGGGCTTTGGCCAGCAGCGGCAGAATGACTTTCACGTCTCCCACGATACCATAATCGCAGTTTTTGAAGATCGGAGCCCCGGCGTTGGTATTAATGGCCACAATCGTCGTTGCGTTCCGAATCCCTTTCAGGTGCTGCACGGCGCCGGAAATTCCGCAGGCGATATACAGATTGCCGTTAAATTTCTGTCCGGACATCCCCACATAGCGGTCGATGGGCACATATTGCAAGGTTTCTGCCACAGGACGGGAAGAACCTACCGCAGCCCCCGCCTGTTTGGCCAGTTCTTCAATAAGTTTCATGTTCTTTTGTTCGCCAATGCCTTTACCGGCGCTGACAACCCGTTCTGCATCCACAATCGGAGTATCTATAGGAATTCCCACCGTAAAGTCATAGCCATCCTCTTTAAGGGCATCTACCAAAGCTTTGACCTGCTCTTCGGGCGAACCGTCTTTAAAAATCATCTTCTTGCGGCTGCCGGTAATAGCGGCGGGTTTGGAGACACTGCCTCCATGTTTGCTGACGGACATTTTATCCGTGATATAGGAAGCCACCACGACACGCTGAATTTCGTTGGTTCCTTCGTAAATCTGGGTAATCTTGGCATCCCGGTAGAAACGTTCCACTTCCATGCCCTTCAGGTAGCCAGTACCGCCAAAAATCTGCAGGGCTTCATCCGCCACTGCCACAGCGGTATCGGACGCAAACATTTTAGCCATGGCTGCTTCCATACCATAGTTGGCATGGGCTCCCTTCAGTTCGGCTGCGCTGTATACCAGATAGCGGGCTGCCCGGATGCGGGTTGCCATATCAGCCAGTTTGAAGGATACGCCTTCCTGTTGGCAGATCGGTGCGCCAAACTGGATTCTCTCTTTGGAATACGCCAGTGCTGCTTCATAAGCGCCCTGGGCGATACCTAAAGCCTGGGCAGCGATACCAATACGGCCGCCATCCAAGGTTGCCATAGCGATATTAAAGCCTTTGCCCTGTTTTCCCAGCAGATTTTCTTTCGGCAGTTTCACATTGTTGAAAATCAATTCTGCCGTAGCGGAGGACCGAATGCCCAATTTGTCATAGTGTTCTCCAAAAGTAAACCCAGGCATGCCTTTTTCTACGATGAAAGCGCTGATGCCTTTGGTCCCTTTGCCCGGTTCTGTTACCGCAAAGACCACATAGGTGTCTGCCTTACCTGCGTTGGTGATAAAAATTTTGTTGCCGTTTAAGATCCAGTTCTGGCCGTCAAAGACAGCGGTAGTTTCCGTTTCCCCGGCATCGGACCCGGCATTGGGTTCTGTCAGACCGAAGGCCCCTAATTTTTTCCCAGAAGCCAGCGGAGCCAGATATTTTTTCTTCTGTTCTTCCGTACCGAAAGCAAAAATAGGATAGGAACCTAGGGATACGTGTGCAGACAAAATAACGCCCACACCTGCATCAACCCGTGACAGTTCTTCCACGGCCATGGCATACTCCACATAGCCTAGCCCGGCACCGCCGTATTCTTTCGGGTAAGGAATCCCCAGCCATCCCTGCTGACCCATTTCTTTTACAATGTCATCTGGGAATGCATTGTCCTGATCCAGCTTAAATGCAATAGGTTTTACCTTGGTCTCGGCAAACCCACGCAAAGTGGCACGAAATTCTTCCTGTTCCTTTGTCGTCTGAAATAGCATTCTCATAACCTCCCCTTGGTTACTACGTTGCAGCAAACAATAGTTGTCTCTAAGTAATAATTATTATCCGATATATTTATTATATAAGATTTAGAATTTTTGTCAAGAAAAAATATCTGAAATCTCCGCATTATTTTTCTATTGGCCCCAGAGGGTCATTTGTACTGCCATCGCAGAAATCACGCCCGTAATAGTGCGCCATGGCTTTCCGGAACTTTTCTACCACAGGGGAATGGCGGCTCTGCTTTCGATAGATACAGCAGTAAAAGATTGTTGGATTACAGGGGTGTGCCGCCAGGCAATCCGGCAATGGAAATGTTGCCAAATGCATCTGCTTTTCCTGGTCCCGGACATTTTCTTTAAGCCCAAAGCTCAGATATTCGGTTCGTAACAACAAATCCCGCAAAGCCCCACGGGAATTGACCCGGATGAGCTGTCGAAAATGCCACTGTTGCGCAACAAGTGTCATAAAATCCCCGTAATAATTTTCCAATGGGTTTTGTTTGGAACCGGCAGAACCATCATAGATGACCAGATTATACTGTGCCAAATCCTGCGCCGTTATATTTTTCCGTGGCTGGAACAATGGGTGCCCCACTTTTCCCAAAAGACAAATTTCAGTTTCAAAAAGGATGTCACAGGTAATACGTCCGCTTTGAAAAATTTCCTGGGCGATTTTCCAGTTGTCCTGATTCAAAAGTACAAATCCTATATCGGCTTCCCCCACAAAGATATCATTGATAACTGCGTAATTGCTTTTTTCTTTAAAAGAACATTCCATATGCCAAGCCGGATGTAACTGCAGCATGCGAATCAGCCCGTCAAGGCAATAGGAACTGGTGGTTGTACAAATGCGTAGTTGTACGGTTTCCGGTTCTGACACCTGGTGCTGAAACTGGTTAATTTGCCAAATCAGTTTCCTGGCCTTTTCACAAAATACCTTCCCGTTTTCTGTCAGCTGCATTCCATTTTTACCGCGGATAAACAGTCTGGTTCCCAGCTCTCCTTCTACACTTTTTACCACACGGCTAAGTCCGGGCTGTGAGACAAACAATTTTTTAGAGGCAAGAGACAAAGAACCACTGTAAGCGATTTCCAGTATAAAGCGCAGCTGTTGTACGTTCATCATTTTCCCCTTTCCCAATTCGTCGTGTTTCCTTTTTAATCTATATCATTTTTGATAAGCATATATGTAAAACTATTATTTTCCTTATTGTCTAATCCTTCATATAATAATTATAAATCATTTATTTTACGGTTTCTATCATCGGTTGTAAAATATTGATTACCAATAATGGTATGGATATTTTATTCACGAGGAGGGGTTCGTATGGATGTGAAAACTATGGTAGAGCAGGAAATTACCGGTAAAGGCGATGCACTATGTGCCTTCAGTGATGGCATCTTCGACAATCCGGAGCTGGGCTTTCAGGAGAAAAAGGCTTTGGACCGCTACACGGAGTTCCTGAAAAGTGAAGGGTTCCAGGTAGAAACAGGTCTGGACGGTATGCCCACCGCATTTAAAGCAACCTATGGCTCTGGAAAACCGGTCATTGCGTATTTGGCAGAATATGATGCACTGCCGGAACTTTCTCAAAAGGCAGGCTGCACCAGCCGCTGCGCTACGGATGATCATAATCCCAACGGGCACGGCTGCGGGCATAACCTACTGGGAACGGGATGCCTGGCAGCGGCGCTGGGCGTAAAAGCGTATCTTATGCAGCATCCCGGGGACGGAACGGTGGTATTGTATGGATGTCCCAGTGAAGAAAAGGGTAATTCCAAAACATTTTTAGCCCGGGACGGCTATTTCAAAGACGTGGATATTGCCTACTCCTGGCATCCCTTTGATAAAAGCGAAGTCGCCGGATATTCCATGCTGGCCAATGTCAGTGTGTTCTTCCGCTTCAAAGGAGTTTCTGCCCATGCAGCTGCAGCGCCATTTATGGGCCGCAGCGCTCTGGATGCGGCAGAACTGATGAACGTAGGCGCTAACTTTCTGCGGGAACACATTATTCCAGAAGCACGCATTCACTATGCGTTCCGGGATGTAGGCGGCATTGCCCCCAATGTTGTGCAGCCCACCAGTTGCGTACACTATATGATTCGTGCCCCGCGCAACAGCCAGGTCCAGGAGATCTATGCCCGCGTCATTGATATTGCCAAAGGCGCTGCCCTCATGACAGGCACCACCATGGAGTACGAACTTTACGCCGGCTTATCCGATCTATTGCCCAACCATGTGGTCAGCGAAAATATGCAAAAAGCCCTGGAAGCTGTCGGAATGCCCCACTTTACAGAAGAAGACAAACAATGGGCCCGGAACTTTTTTGAGTCCAGCTGCACGCCAGAAGAACTGCAAGAAAAAAAGGCTCTTCTTACCCGCAAATTTGGCAAAGATAAGCTGCAATTCCCTGTGGATGACGTGATTAAACCCATCGACTGGTCCGCACCTCCCATGAGTGGTTCCAGTGACGTAGGCGATGCCAGCCAGGTCGTACCAGTGGCCTTTTTATCCATGGCTACCACTGTCTTTGGCACGGCCGCCCACACCTGGCAGATGACTGCCCAGGGTAAAAGCCCTGTCGCCCATAAAATGATGCTGCAGGCCGGAAAAGTATTGGCTCTTTCCGGTATTGATATGCTCCAGCATCCGGAACTCATAGCAGCTGCCAAAAAAGAGCTGCAGGAAGAAACGGGCGGGAAGTATCTTTGCCCCATTCCTTCTACTATCAAGCCACGGCTGAACGATTAAGGAGAAGCGCTATGATCACCCATATGCAGCTTGCCAACAGTACGACCATGGCCGTGCTGTGCAGCATTACCATTCTTGTAGTTTTGATCCAGCCCATTTTATTTGTCCGGCTGGCGTTACGGCGAGCCAGGCAGCTGGGCATTCCCAAGGAAGAAATCAAAGCCACCGCCCAAAGCAGTGCAATCTTTTCCATTATTCCTTCCCTGCCGATTGTAGTCAGCTATTTGATGCTGGTCCCTCTCTTAGGTCGGTATTTCCCCTGGCTCCGGCTCAGTGTAGTTGGCTCCGCCGTCTATGAAACCATGATTGCGGACATGGCCGCCCGGGCCTTTGGACTGGAATCCATTTCCATCAGCCATATTCCGCTGGATACCTTTATCGGGATTTTATTTATCGTATCCATTGGCATCCTGGGGGGCAACATTTTCAATCTGCTGTTTTTAAAGTCCTTCGACAAGGGACTGGAAAAATTAAAAAAGATGAACATGGCACTGGTTCCCATTGTCACAGGCGGCATGTTCCTGGGATTATATGGCACCATGGCAGCGCCTTATCTGATCAACGTGGAAAATATTCCCTGCATGGTTGCTATTTTTGGGGCGGGGATTGCAGCCTTATTGCTTTCCCATTTGTCCAAGGACCGGCCTCGCCTGCGGGATTTCTCCTTTCCTATTAGTATGCTGACAGGCATGCTTTTATGCTGCCTGTACAGCGCCTGGATCGGGTAAGGAAGGAGGAGTATGATGACACCACAATTAGATGATTCCCGTTATTTTCAAAGCGTCCATCGTCTGGGACGCATCACCGTATTTCTGGCCCTGACCTGCTTTATCGGCCTGGCATTTGCGCTTAGTTTCCTTCAAAACATTCCCTTTGACGTGGGAACGGCCCTGCAAAATGGCGTTCCCATCCTGCTCACGTTTTCCATCAGCGGGATCATTGAGAATTTATCCTTTGCTCCCATTATCGGATGTGCGGCCCTGTACATGGCGTGTGTCACCGGAAACGTCAGTAATATGAAAGCGCCTGCGGCCATGAATGCCATGGAAGTTTCCGGTGCGCAGCCGGGTACGCCCAAAGGGGACGTGATTTCTATGATTGCCATCGCCTCTTCCACGTTTGTCACGGTGACGGTGGTCTTTCTAGGCATGTTATTTTTAGCGCCTTTATTCGCTCCACTATACGAAAATCCTTTTTTGCAGCCTGCCTTTAAGAACATGGTACCTGCTCTGTTTGGAGCCTTGTTATTCCCGCAGGTTTTCAAATCTCCCAAGCAGGCAGCCATTGCCCTGCTATTACCCATCATGCTACGTCTCATAGTAGGACCGGCTTTTTGGGGCAAGAACTCCAGTTATTTAATGGTGATCGTTATTTTCGTTACAGCCTGGGCCTCCGTACAACTGTACAAGCGGGGCTGGCTTAAATAAAAGACTTACAGGGGGAGGAAGAATACAATGAAAAAAGCGTTTGTAATGGCAACCCTGCTGGCACTGGGGATGAGCACAACAGCCGCTGCAGAAAATCCGTTTTCTGACGTGCCCAGCGGGCACTGGGCCTACGGCGCCGTGGCGAAACTGGCCGCCGAAGGGGTTATCGACGGCTATCCGGACGGCACATTTAAGGGCAATAAGACCATGACCCGTTACGAAATGGCCCAGATTGTGGCAAAGGCTCTAGCCAAAGGTGCCATCGGCAGCGATGACAAACTGGTCACGGAATTCGCAGACGAACTGGATACTTTGGGTGTACGAGTAGCCAGGCTGGAAAAGAATGCCGATAACGTAAAAATCACCGGCAATATCCGGATCAGCTATTATGATTCCAACGGCAGCGCCTTCAAAGGCGTAAAAGATAAATCCGCTTCCCAGGTACGGACTCGTTTATTTTTCACCGGGGAAGTCAACGACAACTGGCACTATACTTCCATGCTGGAAAATGACCAGTATTTCCAAGGACGCAACGAATCCGGAGAAGGTACCACGGATTTTCAGCGGATGTATCTTACAGGAAAAATCGGCGCTGTGGATGTCCAGGCCGGACGGTTTGAAGGCTATTACGGGGACGGAAATATTTACGATTGGCGGGTGGACGCTGTGCAAGCAAGACTTCCTGTAAATAACCATCTGTCCCTGACAGGCGTCTACGGTAAAATGGCCAACCTGAGTGAATTTGGAAAAATCCCCGAAGGCCGGGGGCACTCCCTGGGCGATAAATACTGGACAGGCATCTTAGATGGCAACTGGGGAAACTGGAGCGTTAGCGCTGGATATTTAAAAGCGACGGACCTGCAGTGGATGGGCCTTACAGGCGATGACCGAATCTGGTCCCTGGGCGCCAATTACACAGCAGGCAAATGGAAAGTCGGCGGCATTTACATGGATGGTGATGGAGACTCCATCAGCGCAGCATCCAAGGCAAAATTTAAACATACCGACAACAATGGGTATGTATTGAATCTGTCGTACGCAGGTGCAACGGCCAATCATCCTGGCTCCTGGGGCTTATTCGCCAAATATTTCAACCAGGGCGCACCTACAGCCCTGGCGCAGACAGCAGGTGCCTACCTTACCTCCTTCCCTGGATCCGGACAAGGATTCCGTGGCTATGAATTAGGCGGCAATCTGACGCTAGCCAAAAATATGGTCGCAGAACTGCAATACTACGACCTAAAAGGCAAAGAAGATAATGCCAAAGCACGCTGGCTCTGGTCACAGCTGGTGGTGACGTTCTAAGGTAAGATATTTAAAAACTCCGCCGGGATTTTCCCGGCGGAGTTTTTAAAATACCAAGGCTACTGCAAAATTGTACAAGGCACAAATACCTACGCTGACAGGCACGGCCCGAAGCAACAGGCGGTTAAATAACACGTTCCGATCCTCCTCTTTTGGCGTAGATCCTAAAATTAGGGAACCACCGGAAGAGAACGGACTAATGGCACTGGACTGTGCCCCCAGCACGGTGCAGGCAAACAGCACCGGAGCAGAAATTCCCGTAACGGCAGCCAGATTAGGAATCAAGGGGAACAGAGCCGGAGTCACCACACCCGTCGTCGAGCTGAAGAAGCTCATGATGGCTGCAATAATGGAGAACGCAATGGGAATCAACGGTGCAGGCACATTGGACCCTACCCAGGTACTAAGCATTTGTATCGTGCCTGCTTTGACAGCTACTGCAATAAGCATCCCGGCACCAGCAATCATGACAATGGTGTTCCAGGGGATTTTAGCAATGGCTTCTTTTTGGGGTGCCAGTTCCAGCAAAAGTCCGATCACCGCAAAAATAATAGCGACTAGCCCCACATCCACTTTGCCCGCCATATAAGAAATAGAAGGATTCTTAGGAACAAAGATATGGAGCAAGGGGAAAATCAGGACAACCACCATCATAACAAGCATCAGAAATAACGTCGTCTTTTGTTTGGGACTAAAGGCTTCCGGCTGTTTAAATACCACACCTTGCCCGATGGCCCGGTTGGCCTTTACTCCATAGCGGAACAATGCAATCAGGACCAGGCAAAATACCAGAGAAAACAGGAAAATTTCCATTTCCATGGTAAAGGTGTCCACCGCTGCCAAGTTTTTATTAGCCTCATACGCAGTATCTGCCAGGCCCCGGAAGATAACGCCCAGGTTGGACGTAGGAAAATCGCCCCCGCACAGGGCCCCGCAGTTGATGGCTACAGCCCCGGTTAATTTATCCATACGGGATTCATCACAGATCACCATGGTAATAGGCGCCAGAAAAGCCAGTACGGTAAAATATGTAGCGCCCATAATGGATAACACCACTGCCACTCCAAACAGAGCAAAAGGCAGCATACCGGGAAATTTCCTGCAGGAATACAAAAGAGATCCGGACAATTTTTCCAGGGTGCCGTTAATGGCTGCAATATTATAAAACAACGATACGGACAAAATCACAAACATGGTGCTGGTAGGCCAAAAGCCTATTACCTGTCTCGGTTTTAATCCCATGACCAGGCAGCCAATGCCGTAGGCAAACACAATACAGAAAAGGCCGGTATTCAGCTTGGTTTTATATCCCAGAAAAATGGCTATCGCAATGGCCGCAATGATAGATACGCTTAGCATAGTGACTCTCCCCCACAAATTATTCTTTCACGGCGCCTACCGGCTCTTCCTGGATATCCAGCAGACGGTAGGGAATGGTTTTGGTCATATAGTAAACCTGTTCTTTCGGAATCCCATACTCCACCAGATAATGCATGTATTCATAGAGTTCCGTTTCCCAGTCAGGATTTTCCACCTGCCCACCGTCCGTGTCCACCATAACATTCTGATACCCCACAGTTTGAATCAGTTCCGCATTCTCCTTCAGGTTCAAGTGGTAAGGTTTGCCTTTCCCCATATTTTGCGCATAACACCGTTCCAAAATTACGTTGTAATCTTTCACCAGGCGAATCTGGTCTTCCAGCGTATAACCACACACCCACCATTCCGGATGGGTAATAACGATTTTTTCTACACCGGCTTTCTTGGCTGCTTCCACTACCACAAATGCCTCTGCCGCAGATACGTGAGCCGTAGCCAGCACTGCATGGTACTCTTTCACCAAAGAAAACACCGCTTCCATTTCAGGAATAACTTTGCCATCCCGTACAACCGCAATGCCATCATCGGGGTTCTTCCCATTGGCCAGCAGATGCTGCCGGGCACTTTGGGTAGGAAGCCAGATAACTTTCGCGCCCAGCTTCAATCCTTTTTCCACCGCTTCCGGATTGACCCCGCCAATAACTTTATTCATCACCACACCGCCGTACATGGTGAAATGAGTTTGTTCCCCATACACTTTTCTTACGTAGGCGTTAGCAATAGCCGCCCGGTTCACCGTAAATCCCAGATGGGATTTGATCACGATGGCTCTGGCCCCGACACGCACCGCAGCATCCGCTAGTTCCAGATCATTGTAGGCCCGCGTCCGCAAATCCGGATTGGTGTGTACATGCATATCACAAACGCCCTCTAATGAAACTCTGCTCATAGTGTTCCCTCCCCATTCTATTTTTCAGAGTTTTTCTTTTCCTTTATCATACTAGCAAATGAAGTATTGTAGAATCTGCAAATTTAGTATATGCTATATCGGTAAAACCGATGGCAAGAGGTGTGAAATATGGATTTAAAAGAATTACGATACCTGATTGTTATCGCCGAAGAAAAAAGTATTTCCAGGGCTGCGAACCGCCTGTATATGGCACAAAGCAGTCTATCCCAATTTTTGACCACCTATGAGACGACTTTAGGATATCCACTTTTTATTCGTACGTCCAATGGAGTGCGACCTACAGAAGCCGGTGAAAAGCTACTCTGCTTTGCTTACCAGGCATTGGCAGATTATCATCGCGTACGGGACGAAATGCAGGACATCAGCCAGTTAAAGGGCGGGACTGTTATTTTAGGTATATCTTCTTTTCGCGGCTCTTACCTTCTGCCGCCGGTACTTAGTGCATTTCACAAAAAATATCCCGCCGTCCATGTCCGCATTGTAGAAAAGGATTCCCTGGCCCTTGAGCAAATGCTTCTGCGAGGAGAAATTGACCTGGCACTGTTGGCCCTTCCAGAAAAACAGGTACGGATAGAAACAATGCCCCTTCTTACGGATGAAATCTGCCTGATTACTCATCCAGAACATCCTGTCATGCAAATCGCCCAACCTCTTCCTCCCTGCTCCCGGTTTTCCCATCAGCTGGACATCCGAAATACAGCGCCCTACGAATTTGTCCTCAGCGGCTCCCACAACATTTTAGGGCGGGAAGCCCGCAGAATTTTTCAAAAGCACAAAATGCATCCCCGGGCTTATAACGATAATTTGACAGCCTTATTTGCCGCCGCCATGGGTGCCGGAGGTTTGGGACTGGCGTTTACTTACTACAGTTCCCGGCACTATTTCCAAAATGCAGCATTGCTTTCCTTGGGAAAAGACAGTGTTTCCATCCAGCTGGTGACTGCCATGCCCCCTGACCGGTACCACAGCAAAGCGGCACAGGCCCTAAATCAGGAAATTTTTGCTGTTTGGAGCACACGATCATAAGGCTGGAAGGCAAAAGAGCTGCCCTCATTTCGAGGCAGCTCTTTTGGCATGCTTTATTTTCAGCTTTCTTTGAACAAATTAATCATGCTCCCGGCAAGGAGTGTGCGCCGTTCCGTGTCGTTCAAGATTTTTAGGTCCAGCGGCAAAATGCGGGTCGTGCCGTCTTTGGCGATAACAGTAGCATCAATATGGCCTTTATTTTCCGCTACCACATTTTTAATATCCGGCAGCCAAATGTATTCTCCCACTTCCAATTGGATTTCCTTATCCGGATTGGTAAAGGGCAGCATCCCCCAGTTCACGCAATTGCTGCGATACCGTTTGGTAGCATATTCAATGCAGATATTGGCAAGTCCCCCCAGCACTTTTTGGCAGGATGCCGCATATTCCCGGGCAGAACCATCTCCCGGCCGTTTAGCGTACAGAACGGACCCGATTCCGGTGGTCTTCATAAGCGTGGGCATTTCTTTTTCTACATTGATTCCCACGTGCTGCAGGACTGCATAAAATTTCTTTGCTTTTTCTGTCTCTCCGGCAAGCCGTGCCTTTTCATAGCTTTGGGCGTCCTTGGCTCTTCCCACATACTTAGGATCTTTCCGCAAGAGGGTAAATTCGGAAATCTTATAGGGATTGCTACGGTAAGAAGCAGTTTCTCCGGAAGGAATCAATTCATCGGTGGTGGTCACTTCATCCCGAATTACAGACGCCACTTGGAGCAGAAGGTTATCCGTCAAGTGTTCCATAGCCGGCCAATCTTTGATGAAGGGGCCGTACACGATTTCCGTTTCCGGCTCTGCTTTTCCGAACCCATTATACACCACGTTGTCATAAATCTTTTTATTGAACGTAAACGGTACGATAGCCTGGGGTTGGAACACGTCTTTAATTTCTTCTGCGCTGGTCAGTAAGCCGCCATTAAAGGCTGTAGCCGCAATGGACTTGGAATCCATCAATGCTACGCTGGCCACCTGTCCCATATTGGGTTTGGATCCCTCCCGGTTAGGATAATTCCGGGTGGAATGCCGCAGTACGAATGCATTATTTTCCGGGCAGTCACACGCTCCAAAGCAAGGCCCACAAAAAGCCGTCTTGATCCGTACGCCATAGGTCATCAGATCACTGGCAACCCCGGCTTTGTTCAGCTCTGTCAGAACAGGCTGGGAGGCAGGATAAATATTTAAGGGGAACATCCCTAGTCCATGGTCAGCATGTTTTGCCACCTGGTCCACATAGGAGATATTTTCGAAAGAACCGGCAGCACATCCGGCAATGGCAGCCTGATCCACCAAAATCCGTCCATTGGGCTGGATTTTGCCCACCATATCGGGATGGATATCCGGGGTATTTTCAAATACCGTTTTGGCGTTTTCTTCTACATAGGTCATGTACTTTTTCGGATCGGCGATAACATCCTTCAGCGGGAACGCATTGGATGGATGATAAGGCAGTGCAATCATGGGTTCTACCGTATCCAGGTCAATATGAATCAGGCTGTCATACAGGGCTTTTTCCCCTGGCACCAGGTGTTTATAATCCGCTTCCCGGTCGTGGATTTTGTAGTCTTCCCGTACGGTCTCATCGGTTTCCCAGATGGACGTCAGACAAGCTGATTCCGTGGTCATGGTGTCAATCCCGTTTCGGGTATCCATAGAAAGGGAAGCAAGACCCGGTCCAAAAAATTCCAGGATTTTATTCTTTACGAATCCGTTCTTAAAGACTTTGCCAATCAGCGTCAATGCCACATCCATGGGTCCCACCCAGGGTTTAATAGCACCCGTCAGATAAATCCCCACTACCTGCGGATATTTCAGCTCGTAGGTTTTATCCAGCATGGCTTTGGCCACTTCCGGTCCCCCTTCACCGATAGCCAGGCATCCCTGGCTGCCATAACGGGTATGAGAATCCGACACGATGGCCATGCTGCCACCTTTGACGATCATTTCCCGCATATAGGAATGGATCACCGCTTCGTGGGGCGGTACGAAAATCCCGCCATATTTTTTACAGATGGTCTCCGCATATTTGTGCACGTCGGAATTAATGGTGCCGCCCACTGCCGCCAGACAGTTATGGCAGTTGGTAAATACCGTAGGTACCGGAAATTTTGTAAGGCCGCTGGCTACAGCAGTCTGCATAATTCCCACGTAGGTATTGTCGTAGACGCCGATCGCATCAAATTTCAGCCGCAGGTTTGCGTCATCCCCGCTGGTATTGTGTGTCGTAATAATCTGGTGGACAATGGTTTGTTTTTTCCCCGCCTCTTTGTCCCACTCCGGGTGTTCTCTGGCCGGAACCACGGTTTTGCCGCCATCCAGGACAAAATAGTTCTCCTCATAGCACTGAATCATGATTGTCTCCCCTTTCGCTCTTTAGCGGATATACACAAAGCCGTCCATAATCCGGCGGGCCGTTCGAACTACGCCGCCCTGCAATACCTTTTCCCCGTTCATTTTCATGGTAACACCTGTCACGCCGCTGGAATGTCCCAGTCGCACGGTATCATCCGCATGGTCCCCTAACAGGTCGGAAACAATAGTCCCCGGGATTTTTGCCGCTGCACCCGTTGCTACCGCTACTGTCATAGGATAAGCCTTATGCAGCATTCCTACAGAAATAGCCCGCACGCACAGATCCATATCTTCCTTTTTCACCGTATTGCCATCCATATTTTTATAATCCTGGGCCGGGCTGATAATGGAAACTTTCGGAGCAGACGTAGCTTCCGTACGTGCCTTCATATAATCGGTAACAAAGCCCATCTTGAGTGCCGCCAGTCCCCGAATCCGCTCGATATGTTCCATCACGCTTTGGTTGCTGTTTAATTCCGTTAGTTCCGTACCTTGAATCCCCAGGTCACTGGCCTTGATGAAAACAACGGGATTGGAGCAGTCTATCATGGTAACTTCTGCCTTGCCATAGCCCGGTACATCCAATACTTCTTTTTTCTGCCCGGTGGGGAACAATTTCCCCGTTTTCGCCCCTGCCGGATCTTCAAAGAACATATCAATCCGGGACCCGCTGCCCGGAACGCCCTGGATCACCGCATCCCCATTCACACAAGCCTTGCCGTTTTTCACCCGGACATGCTCTTCAATTACTTTACCCGTATTGGTATTAAAGACACGTACTACCGTAATAGGTTCCACCGCCCCTACAAGACCTTCGTCGATGGCATAGGGCCCCACCGCCGAGGAAATATTGCCGCAGTTGGCAGAATCATCCACACGCGGGATCACGATATCCACTTGGAAGAAATGATAATCCACATCAATGCCCGGTTTGCTGGATTGACTAATCACCGCAATTTTGGAGGTAGAGCTGACGGTTCCACCCATCCCATCAATCTGTTTTACATCCGGAGTGCCCATAACCTTCATAAAGATTTCCGGCCATTCCCTTTCATCCTTAGGCAGGACTTCCTTGCGAAAAAAGACCGCTTTACTGGTACCGCCCCGCATATACACACACGGAAATTTTCTTTGCTCTTGATTCATGATGTGCCTCCCTATGTCTCTGTCTAACCCTTTGCAGTCGTTCACATTTCTTATCTTTTGCTTGTATTATACTGCTTTTATTCCATTATAAAAAATGATAGAATAGCTGTATAATCAATTCCAAGGAGGAATATAGTATGGATGAACGGGATTTGGAAATTTTTCACGTATTGATGGAAACTAAAAACATTACGGCAGCGTCCCAATCCCTCTACATGACCCAGTCCGCTGTGACAAAACGCCTGCACAAGCTGGAGCAGGAACTGGGCGCTCCGCTCTTTGTGCGGACGGTGAAAGGCCTCATCCCCACCGCTTCTGCAGAAAGTATTGCAAATGACATGGGGCAGCTGCAGGAATCCCTGCAGCGCGTCAAAAGCCTGGCCCAATTTGCCCACGGACATGTAGCCGGACATTTGCGCATCGGTACTTCCGTAAATTTTGCCCGGTATAAACTTCCCGCTTTATTAAAAGCGTATATGACCACTTGCCCCGATGTACAGATTACGGTCATTACCGGACAAAGCACCGGTCTCTACCAGAAATTGCAGCAGGGAGAACTACTGCTGGCCATTTTGCGGGGACATTTTTCCAGTCCGTTGGAAGGGTTTCAACTAACCAACGAAAAGGTTTATGCCGTTACACGCAAGGAAAACGCCAAAATTTCTTTCAACGATTTACCCTATATCCACCGGCAGTCCGATAAACCCTTTACCGCCCAGGTGCAGCGCTGGAAAAGCGAGCAGCATTTGCGGCCAGCCGCTTCCTCCATTCAGGTCAATGACATCGCCGCCTGCCTTTCCATGATCCGGCACGGCATCGGCTGGTCCATTCTTCCGGAGATCTGCCTGGAAAACAAAGAGGGACTTCTGCTGAAGCCCCTGCAATTTAATGACGGATCCGCTTTTGTTCGCTCTACCTATGTATTTTATCAAAACGACTATGCCAAATTACCTCAGGTACGGCTTTTCCTGGATATGTTGCAGAAAAGCTAAAGCAGCACACCTCCGTCACGCTTTCCAAATCACGCACACCGGTGATCCTGTTTGGATCTGCGTTGTCTCCTGAACCAGACCCCCATCTTCCTGTATGGTAAAAAGCACAACGTTGTGGGACAATTCGTTGGCAGCAACCACGGAATTTCCGCCCGGTCCCATTTCCAGGAAACGTGGCTGCACGCCGCCGCTGGGAATATTTTGTAAAAACTGCAGCCGCCCGGTATCCGGATGGATGCTGTAACTTGTCAAAGAATCGTGGGTACGGTTAGACACATAAACGAATTTCCCCTGTGGGTCCATAACAATTCCACTGGCCCACCCGGCGCCAAAATAATTATCCGGTAACGTGGATAGTACTTGCACAGGCTGCAATGCACCGGTTGTTTGGTCGAAATGGAAGTAAATCACCGTGCTGTCTTTTTCATTCACCAAATATACCCACTGCCCATTGGGATGGATGGCAATATGCCGCGGCTCGGCTCCGGGACGGGCCGTCCACACAAACCGTTCCTCCAAATGATTATCCAGGGGATCAATAGCATACACAACCACTTTGCCTACGCCATGGTCCCGTCCCTGACAAGGCACCAAAAGCCATTTTCCACTGGGATGCAGACACACCTGATGGGGATGGGAAATATAACCATGGGCAGGCTTACCTGGAATAAATATGACCTGCTTTACATCGCCCAACGTGCCGTCTTCGCAGAGGCCAAGAACCGTCAAAGATCCCGTTTCCAAATTGGCGATATACATACTTTTACCATTGGGGCTCACCACCAAATGGACTGGATTGGTGCCATAGGTGGAAACCGTATTTAATTCCTGCAGCATTCCCGCCGCATCTGCTGCAAACGCCGTCACCGTACTGCCATCGCCGTGAATCGCATACAAGCGATTCTGAACCTTATTGAAGCACACATAAGAAGGATTGTCCCCACAGGAAACAGTCTGGACTTTTTGCCATGTCCCGTTTTCTCTCCGATAAACGGTAATCCCTTCCCCCTGCGCCTTCCGTTCTTTGGTCGTTCTGGAACCAATATACCCAATCATGAAATCCCCTCCTCAATGCAAGAACGCTAACCCGCCTAATAAGGTAAACAAAAAGACGATCCCCACACAAAGAGCGGATATGCCAAACAGTTTCGCAAAAAGAGCGGAATCATTGCCCGGTTCCTTCTTTTCCTGGGCACAGCCGGCCATAATCAAGGAACCACCCGTAGACATAGGGCTGATTCCTGCCACCGTGGCAGAACATACAATGGCTGCCACCATTTGAATGAGGGATGCGCCGCCCACATTGGCCGCAACTTTCGGTACGGTAGGAATCAGCGTGGGAAAGACCACCCCATTGGCGCTGGAAAACCAGGACATAATCCCGCCTGTAAGCCCCATGAGTGCCGCTGCCGTAGTGCTATTCATAAAGGACGCCAAGATTTCCGCTAAAAGACTGATGCCTCCCAGTAATTTCACCTGGTTCATCAGTACGCTGATCCCACAGATGAGAATCAGTGTATTCCAGGGCAGGCTTTTCACTGCTTTTTTCTCATCGGCCTGTCCTGTCAGCAAAAGGACGACAGCCAAGGTAAAGCAAACCAGTCCCACATCCTGGGAAAACCCAACAACAGCCACAAATAAAACGACTATGAGCAGCAGGCTGAACTTCTGAATTCCATTAAAAGAAATGATTTCTTTCGTATTTTCCTGAAGGGTTCCCCGCAGTTTCCAGCCCTTGCACAGCACATAGACAACTAAGGCGCACATAAAGTTGGCTGCCGTCACGCCCAGAAAAATCTCCTGGCCGGGCATGGCGATTTTCATCTGTCCCAGTAAGTCCCCCACAATAATACCCGTCAGTGCAATAGGAGAAGCGGTGCCTCCCACGGCGCCCAAAATGGCCATAGTCCCCAGCAGTACCGGGCTGGCATTGAGCTGAAAAGCCAAGGGCACTGCAAAAAGCACCATCACCGTCTGCACGCTGATCGCTCCCGGCCCGATGGCACTGAGCACGAAACTGGCAACGTAAATGACGATGGGAACCAGGAAGACCTTCGTTCCACAAAGTCTGGTCAGCTTTTTGAACGCTTTTTCCAATGTCCCGTTACCCTGCAAGAGAGCAAAGAAAAACATGGTTCCCAATAAAGTCAAAAACAATTTCCCTGGGAATCCACCGTACATCTTGCCGACAGAAATCCCTCCCAGTTTCCCCAGCACCAAGGTCAGTCCAAGACAAAGCATCCCCACGTTTAATTTTTTTACAAAGCCCAGGGCAATGGCCCCGATCAAAAATAGTAATGCAATTCCCGCTAGTGGCATCTCGCTCCCCCATTTCTTTTCAGACTATTCCGATTCTCTGCTGTCTTCATTATAGGAAATAAGCTAGCCAGTGAAAAGTGAAAGAAAAAGGATAAGTTACATTCCGGCTTGGAATGTAACTTATCCTTTTTCTATTACGTTTTACAACCTACAACAAACCAATCCAGCGCCACCAGGGCAGATAAATAACAACGGCGGACAGATACACCAGCAGCGTAAGCGGAATAGCCATACGAGTGATATAGGAGGCAGGAAAGTGCCCTTCCGTCTCTCCGATCATCATAGCCACCGAATGAAAGGGCAAAATTGCGTGAAAAGACACTGCCACAATAGCGATATAGACAATCACCGGGGAAGGCACTACGTTCCCGCATAAAATAATCAGCCCGGGAACCACCACGGACAACGTTGTGGTATTGCTCCCCAGAATCAGATGCAGCGCCATGGTTACCAGTAGCATAAGGAGCAGATACACAGGGGAAAAAGCGGCCGGGAAAATTCCCCCAAAGAGGCCAAAGATTTTATCGGCAGCCCCGCATTCTTTCAGAACGCCGCCGATGGAAAAGGCAGCAGTTAAAAAGATCAGGGTTGTCCCGTCAATGGAACGAAAATCTTTTTTGTGCAGTGTCCCCATGGCAAACAGCAGGCACAGGGCTCCCAGCGTAATGAGGGTGCTGTCGATTCCATGAAAGGGTGCTGTCATCCACAAAATCACTGTCCCTAAAATAACGGCCCCTTCTTTTTTCTGCTGACGGGTCAACTGCGTACCCATGCTGCCTTCCGGGGGTGTCAGCCGCCCTGCCTGCAGTTCTTTTCGAAAGAGCAGGAAAAAAATGCCGGTAAGAGCCAAAATGGTCGCAAAAGACGGCAGTGCCATAGCTACCATCCACTGCCCGTTGCTAATAGGTACAGGAGAAAAACCGGCAGCCACATAGTTCATAATCATATCCGCATCTTTGGCACTCATATTCACTGCTGCGTAGAAAAGAAAAATTGCATACAATAGGGCCGAGCGGGTCCGTGCCGGAAGATGGGTATCCTCGAAGAATTTTTGAAAGATCGAGGCGACAATAATCAGCCGTGCCAGTGGCTGAGGAATCACAAACATGGTCAGGTAGAAAATAGCGATAATGGCTGCGGTGCAGCCGTAAGAAGTCCGGATCCATCGCAGCAGAAGCGGATGAATCAATTTCTCCATCAGCCCGGAATTGGTAATGGCCTGGCTAAACAGGTACGTCATCACAATCAGGGGAAACGTCTCCGAAAGCGGAAAGGAAAAAATCGTAGTCAGCTTCGTCCCGCTGAAAAGGCAGAACGACAGAGAAAGGCACAACGCCGCCGGGATTTTTTTAACCCAGTTTGTACTCCACCAGACAATCACCAGCAATACGCACCCTACAACCAGTGCCTGCTGCCGGCTAAGTCCAATCGGCGCAATAGCCCAAAACAATATAGGAATTATCAGACTGAGTAGCACCTTCCGTGCCCAATGCGCAGTAGGCGCATCAGGAAGGAAATAGCGCTGCCAAAATGTATACGGGAGCATGTAGTCCTCTCATCCTCTCCTTTTTCTTACACCAAAGCGCCTTGCCGCCTTAGTTCCTGCTGAACTTCCGCCAGCGGGCAATCGTTTTTCTTTGCCTGAAAAGCAGCTGCTACCCCGGCAGCCTGCCCGGTAGCAAAGCAGGTACCCATGACACGCACTGCCGCAAAGGCGATGGCATCCGAAGAGACCACCCGGCCTGCGCCAAAAAGATTATCCAACGCAGCAGAACGCAGGGCATCCAACGGAATATCAAAATAACTTTCGTAAATTGCAACTCCAAATTGAACAGCGGTAGAAATTACGCTACCTGTATAGA
>CAJMHI010000037.1 GCA_905213155.1 uncultured Acidaminococcus sp.
TCTACAATACAGAAAGGAGTTGGGTGTGGGTGTCTAAAAAAATGTCCGCACCCCCCTATTATCTTTGTGTCAATGTCCGCTGTCTATTATCTCGTAGCCTAACACGCAATCCTGCATTTTTTTTGGTTGGCGTGTTAAAAGCTCCCTATGTATAAATATATTATGCCATATCCACAGGGGAAAATCTAAGAAAAATTCTAATTTTAAAGACAATGGCACCATTTCCTATCCGTATCAAAAAAAGTTACAATCCTTCTTGACAAAATACCCTCCGGGGGGTATCATAAGACCATAAGAAAAGATACCCCTGTTGGGTATGTTATACAAGGAGGTTGTAACGATGAAACAATTCGTAGTAACCGGCATGACCTGCGCATCCTGCCAGGCCCATGTGGAGAAGGCTGTTGCCAAGGTTCCTGGCGTGAGTAGTGTGGATGTATCCCTTTTAACCAATAGTATGGGGGTAGAAGGGACCGCCAGCGATACAGATATTATCAAAGCTGTAGAGGATGCAGGGTATGGTGCCTCGGTAAAAGGTGCCAGCGCGGCCAAATCCGGCTATGCGGAAAAATTGGCAGCGGACGAGGAAGCGTTAAAAGATCATGAAACGCCGAAATTAAGACGGCGGTTGAAGCTCTCTGTCATTGTCCTGCTGGTGTTGATGTATTTTAGTATGGGGCACAACATGCTGCAATGGCCTGTTCCGGCATTTTTGGACGGGAATCATCTGGGCCTTATGCTGACGCAGATGCTACTGGCGATTGTGGTCATGTTCATCAACCGGGCATTTTTTACCAGCGGGTTTAAGAGCCTAAGCCACGGCGCTCCCAATATGGATACGCTGGTAGCATTGGGATCCGGTGTTTCCTTCCTGTGGAGTTTGGGGGTATTTTACCAGATCACGTATCTGACGGCACAGGGCGCTTCTTTTATGGAAACTCATATGCTGTACATGCACGATGTGTATTTTGAAACGGCGGCCATGATTCCTACCCTGATTACCCTTGGTAAGATGCTGGAAGCAATGAGTAAGGGCCGGACTACGGATGCCTTGAAGGGCCTGATGAAGATGGCTCCCAAGACCGCTGTCCTCATCCGGGATGGCAAGGAAGTTACGGTTTCTATTGATGAAGTGCGGGCCGGAGATCTTTTTGCAGTGCGTCCTGGGGAAAATATCCCGGTGGACGGCGTTGTGGTTAAGGGCAATTCCGCCGTCAACGAAAGTGCACTCACAGGGGAAAGTCTGCCGGTAGACAAGAAGCCGGGTGACAAGGTGTCCACGGCGACCATCAACCAATCCGGCTATCTGGAGTGCCAGGCTACCCGCGTAGGGGAAGATACCACGCTGAGCCAGATTATTAAACTGGTGAGCGATGCGGCGGCGACCAAAGCCCCCATTGCCCGGATTGCGGACAAAGTTTCTGCGGTGTTTGTGCCTACGATTATCGGCATTGCCGCCATTACGGCGATTGGATGGCTACTGACCGGGCTGCCGGCGGCGCAGGCTGTGAGCCGTGGCATTGCTGTCCTGGTTGTTGCCTGCCCTTGTGCTTTAGGGTTAGCTACGCCTGTGGCCATTATGGTCGGCAGCGGCGTGAGCGCTAAAAACGGCATCCTGTTTAAAACCAGCCAGTCCCAGGAAATGGTGGGTAAGGTAAATATTGTAGCACTGGATAAAACGGGGACCATCACCAAGGGGCAGCCTAAGGTGACGGATGTAGTGCCGGCCGAAGGCTATACGGAAGAAAGCTTGCTGCAGCTGGCCTACGATCTGGAACAAAAGTCGGAACACCCCTTAGCCAAGGCAGTGGTAGAAGAAGCGACAGCCCGTAAGCTTACCGCTGGGGCAGTGGATACCTTCCAGGCACTGCCAGGGCATGGCCTGGAGATCAAGCAAGGTACCAGCCAAATTATCGGCGGAAGTCTGGCGTATTTGGCGCAGCAGGGCCTTGTAAATGACGCCATGAAGGAAAAGGCCGGAGAACTTGCCTCCCAAGGTAAAACACCTCTGCTTTTTGCCAAAGATGGCAAGCTGGCCGGGATGATTGCTGTGGCGGACGTGATTAAGGAAGATTCTGCCCAGGCCATCCAGGAACTGCGCAATATGGGCATTGCGGTGGTGATGGTGACCGGAGATAATCAGCGGACGGCGGAAGCCATCGGCAAACAAGCTGGCGTGGATCGGGTGATTGCCGGCGTGTTGCCTGAGGGCAAAGAAGCGGTGATCCGAAAACTGCAGGAAGCCGGTACGGTGGCTATGGTAGGTGACGGGATTAACGATGCTCCTGCCCTTAGCCGTGCGGATATCGGTATTGCCATTGGCGCTGGTGCGGATGTGGCCATTGATTCAGCGGATATTGTGCTGATGAATAGCAAACTGACGGACGTATCGGCAGCAGTGCGGCTCTCCCGGGGTACGGTGACCAATATTCATGAAAACCTGTTCTGGGCGTTTTTCTACAACTTGTTGTTGATTCCTTGTGCAGCTGGATTGTATCCTTTTACGATGAACCCCATGCTGGGGGCTGCGGCCATGAGCATTTCCAGTTTTACCGTGTGCATGAATGCCCTGCGGCTGAATCTTTTCAAGGTGCATGATGCCAAGCACGATAAGAAACGGGAAAATGGAGCTGCGGCAGCTGTGCGGGCTATGGATTTTGGAGCTATGACAAAGGCTGAATCCCCAGCAGCAAAGGGAACAGGGGTTACCCTGAATGTCAAAGGCATGATGTGTGCCCACTGCGAAGCCAGAGTGAAAAAGGCCCTCGAAGGGCTGGATGGCGTGGTGAGTGCTACGGCCGACCACAATACCGGCACTGTGGACGTAGTGGAAAGTAAGCAGGTACCGGAAAATGACCTGAAAAGTGCCATTGTGGGTGCCGGGTATGAATACCAGGGAATCCGGCAGGCGTCATAAATAAACATATCGGGTCTGTCAAACAGGCCCGATTTTTCTTTTTTGACTTGACGGAAATTCCCCTGCAACGGTATAATGGTTAACGTAATACCAACTTTTAAAGGAGGATCTCTTTGACCTATGGCTTTGGAAAAAGGCGCAATTGTAGAGGGTATCGTAACTGGCATTACCAATTTTGGAGCGTTTGTGCAATTACCGGAAAACCAGGTGGGATTGATTCACATTTCGGAGGTTTCCAATGTCTTCGTCAAAGATGTCCATGACTTTCTCACGATGAAGCAGAAAGTTACAGTGAAAGTGGTTTCCGTGGACGACCGGGGAAAGATCGGCCTGAGCCTGAAAGCCCTGATGCCGGCTGCTGCTCCCAGCGAGGAACGTCGCCCTGCAGGGGAACGGAAACATTTTGAGGGCAGCCCGAGAAAATTCGAAGGCGACAAGCATTTCCACGGGAGTGCCTCCCGGATGCAGGGGCCGATGAGCTTTGAGGATAAACTGTCCAAGTTCTTGAAAGAAAGTGATGACCGGCTGCTGGATCTGAAACGAAATACGGAATCCAAACGGGGCGGCCGCGGTGCACGCAGAGGCGATTAATGAACACGAAAGGTACTTCCCCGGAAGTGCCTTTTTTTTCTGAGAAGGTGATTGGCGTTGGGTGTATTGGAAAGTGGCCTTCGGGCTCTTGTGGCAGCGTCTCCGCTGTGGCAACAGGGAAAAACCGTACTTGCGGCCTGCAGCGGCGGGGCGGATTCGCTCGCCCTTACGGATGTGATGCGGCGCCAGGGGGAAATAGACCAGGTCAATGTGCAGGTGGTCCATGTGCAGCATCACCTGCGGGGTGACGAGGCAGAGCAGGATGCCGAGGTTGTGGAGCGTTACTGCAGAGAACATGGCCTTTCGTTTATCCGTAAAGATGTGGAAGCAGAAACGTTTGCGCAGGAGCAGGGGTTTTCCCTGGAAGATGCTGCCAGAAGATTGCGGTATGAGGCCTTGGAAACAGCAAGGCAGGAAACCGGGGCGGTGGGCATATTTTTAGCCCATCACCAGGATGACCAGGCTGAGACCGTCCTCTTAAATCTGCTGCGGGGCAGCGGTACCAGAGGGCTTAGGGGCATGCTGCCTGTGAGCGGATATCTGGCCCGCCCGTTTTTGACGGCAACCCGTCAGGATACAGAGACCTATTGCCGGGAAGAAGGCCTGCAGTATTGTGAAGACAGTAGCAATGACGACTTGTCCTTGCGCCGGAACTGGGTGCGGAAGAAATTACTGCCGCTATTAGAAACCCAAAATCCCCGAATCAAAAAGCAGCTGGCCCAGGAAGCAGAACTGGCAGCAGGGGATGAGGCCTATTTGGAACAAAAGGCCCGGTGGTACCTGGAGACTTTTGGCAGGGACGTACTGGGAACGCAGAATGTCCGGGTGAAAGAAGAATTTAACAACATGCCCTTTTGCATCCGCAGCCGGGTAATCCGGCTGCTAGTGCAGCAAGCGGGCGGAGGGGAACTGACCTACGATCATGTAAAATCCATTCTGGCCATGCTGGATAAGGGCATCGGGAATAAATCCCTGGATGTACCGGGAAATGTACGGCTGATCTATTGGAATGGGGAACTGATGGCAGGGAAGAAACAGCAGTCCCGGGAGGAAGAACGGGCTGCCAAGCTGGCAAAAAAGGAGAAACAAAGAAATGCGGGGCAATCTGGAAAGTAATTTAGATCGAATATTGATTGACGAACAAACGCTGAAAAAGCGGATTGCGGAAATGGGGGCAGAAATCAGCAAAGATTATGCAGGGGAAGAACTTGTGGTCATCGGGCTCTTGAAAGGGGCCGCATATTTTATGATGGAACTGACCCAGCATATCACGGTGCCGACCCGGATTGATTTTTTAAAGGCCTCTTCTTATGGACGAGGCACCACCACCAGCGGGAAAGTGGATATTTCCTTTGATACCAGCCGGAATATGGCCGGGAAAAATATTCTCCTGGTGGACGACGTGATTGATACCGGGCTGACGCTGAAAGCGGTGGGAGAATTATTCCGCTCCCGCAATCCCAAGAGCCTGAAAGTAGCGGCCATGCTGGACAAAAAGGAACGGCGCCTGGTGAAGGTCCTGCCGGATTACAGCGGATTTGCCATCCCGGACGAATTCGTAGTAGGCTTTGGCCTGGATTATGATGAAGACTATCGGAACCTTCCCTATATTGGCATATTGAAACGGTCCGTCTACGAAAAATAAAAACTCTGCGGCGGCGGAGTGGAAAAGGAGTACGGTGTGAGTAAACTCATTCGCAACTTGGTGTTTTACCTGCTCATTGTGATCATGGGCGTTTGGATCTACGATTATTACAATGTGTCCACGACACCCAAAAATGAAATGAGCTACAGTAATTTCATGAAAGAAGTGCAGCAGGGGACGGTGAAGTCGGTCACCATCATCGACAACGCAGAAATTCACGGGACCTTGCAAAACGGCAACCAGTTCACTACTATTGCCCCTCGGGATGAAAAAATGGTGGATACCCTGCGGGGAAAGGACGTGGAAATCAAGGCGGAACTGCCGCCCCAGCCTTCCATGCTCAGCAACCTGCTGACCTCTCTTTTGCCCATGGTGGTCATTGTGATTCTGTGGTTCTTTATGATGAACAATGCCCAGGGCGGTGGCAGCCGGGTGATGAATTTCGGCAAAAGCAAGGCGAGACTCTATGGCGGCGGTAAAAGCGGCATTACCTTTAAAGACGTAGCTGGTGCCGACGAAGCCAAACAGGAGCTGGAAGAAGTGGTAGAATTTTTGAAATCCCCTCTGAAGTACAACCAACTGGGGGCAAAAATTCCTAAAGGCGTCCTGCTCTACGGACCTCCGGGCACAGGGAAAACTCTTTTGGCAAAAGCTGTGGCAGGAGAAGCCGGCGTGCCGTTTTTCAGCATCAGCGGGTCTGACTTTGTGGAAATGTTCGTGGGTGTAGGGGCTTCCCGGGTACGGGACCTTTTTGCCAACGCTAAGAAAAATGCGCCGTGCATTGTCTTTATTGACGAAATTGATGCGGTAGGCCGTCAGAGAGGGGCTGGCCTTGGCGGCGGACACGACGAACGGGAACAGACCTTGAACCAGCTCTTGGTAGAAATGGATGGCTTCAGCGGCAACGAGGGCATTATTATGATTGCTGCTACCAACCGTCCGGATATTCTGGATCCGGCACTTTTGCGTCCGGGCCGGTTTGACCGGCAGATCGTGGTGGATAAACCGGATATCCGGGGACGCCGGGCGATTTTGCGGGTGCATATTAAAGGCAAGCCGGTGTCCCAGGATGTGGATCTGGGAGTGTTAGCGCAACGGACACCTGGTTTTACCGGGGCGGACCTGGCCAATCTGGTGAATGAAGGCGCCCTATTGGCAGCCCGGAATAACGAAGTGAAAATCACTATGGCGGATATGGAAGAAGCTGCGGAACGAGTGATGATGGGGCCGGAACGGAGAAGCCGGGTAATTACCGACGAAGAAAAACGGCTGACGGCCTATCATGAAGGCGGGCATACCCTTGTAGGGATGCTGCTGTCCCATACGGATCCGGTGCATAAGGTAACGATTATCCCTAGAGGCCGTGCTGGCGGCTATACCCTGAGTCTTCCCAAAGAAGACCGGTATTATGCTACCCGCAGTGAAATGTTGGATGAATTGAAAGTACTTTTGGGCGGCCGGGTGGCCGAAGCCCTGGTGCTCCATGAAATTTCCAGCGGGGCCAGCAACGACCTGCAGCGGGCTACAGAACTGGCCCGGCAGATGACCTGCGAATATGGTATGAGCGAAGTGCTGGGGGCTGTGACATTCGGCCATCGGCAGGAACAAGTCTTTTTGGGCCGGGATATCGGGCGGCAGAATGACTACAGCGAAAAAGTAGCAGCCCAGATCGACAGCGAAATCCGGCATTTCATCGACGAAGCCTACGAAGGAACGGTAAAACTTTTGACCGAGCACATGGATAAACTCCATCTGATCGCCAAAAACCTGATTGAACGGGAAACGCTGGAAGGCCACGAGATTGAGGAAATCCTGAAATACGGGCATGTCCTGGAAAAGAATGAGGATCCAGAGCACCCCCAGCCGCCTCAAGAGGGAACCCCTGCACCCATTCCGCCGGAAACCCTGCCGGAAAGTGCTGAGAACGCAGCCCAGCAGCCTGCTGTACAGGAACTGCCGCAGACATAACCTGGTGTGCTGCTACAGCGGCATGCAAAAGGGTATTTCGTACTCATGAACCACTTATCGCAAAGGAAGGAAGGATCCGTATGCGTACGGGAATCTTAAAGATCCTGAAGCAACATGCACCCGCACCAGTTTCGGGAGAAATGCTGGGAAAAACGCTGGGGATTAGCCGGACAGCGGTCTGGAAACATATCCAGGCGTTAAAAAAAGAAGGGTACCAGATTACAGCCTTTACGAAAAAAGGCTATGCCCTCCTGGAGGTCCCGGATAAAATGTTGCCGGCAGAAATTGAGGAAAAGCTGCACACCAAGTTTGTTGGCCGGCATATCCATTATTATGAATCCGTAGCCAGTTCCAATGATACGCTAAAGCAATTGGCACTGGAAGGAGCAGAAGACGGCACGGTGGTGGTGGCAGAAGAACAGACCGGCGGCCATGGCAGGCTGCACCGGGGCTGGTTCAGCCCTAAATACCAGGGCATTTGGTTTTCTGTGTTATTTAAGCCGCCCTTTCTGCCTCAGGAAGCTTCGAAAATTACTTTGCTTAGCGCTGTGGCGGTGGTCAGGGCTATTCGGGAATGCTGTCATGTGGATGCCAAAATCAAATGGCCCAATGATATCCTGTTGGAAGGGAAAAAACTGGTGGGCATCCTCACAGAAATGAATGCGGAATTTGGCCATATCAATTATCTGATTTCCGGTATCGGTATTAATGTGAATGTGCCTAAAGAAATTGTCCCGGAGGAACTGCGCAGCTTTGCTATTTCCATTGCCCAGGTCGCAGGGCACAACATTGACCGGGTGGCCTTATTTGCCAAGGTACTGGATTATATGGAGTCCTATTATGAGATTGCCTGCCGGGAAGGCTTTGACCCGGTGATCCAGGAATGGCGGAAATATTCCACGACCCTTGGCAAGGATGTAAAAGTGATTGCCCCGGATAAAACCTATACCGGAAAAGCAATGGATATAGATACCTCCGGCTGCCTTGTGGTGCAGCGGGACGATACCGGGGAACTGGAAACTGTGCTGGCGGGGGATGTATCCATCCGTCCGGTTCACGGAAAAGGAAAATATGAGTAAGTGTTACACGTAGGGGGAAATTACCCGAATCCCCTTGCGTGATTTTTTTCTTTTGCTATAATTAAGGCAATCGGGTCTGCTCCAAGACGCAGGAAGACCCGGTGAGAGCCTGCTGAACAAGGGAGCGGACAAAACGGAATACATTTTTCAGGAGGAATGCAGCCCATGTTAATGGCTATGGATGTTGGCAACACCAACATTGTGGTTGGTGTGTATGACGGGAAAGAGTGGCAGGCACACTGGAGACTTTCCAGCAGCCGGTCCCGGACCAGTGACGAATTTGGCATTGTTCTGGGGAGTATGTTTGCCTACAGCGGTATGGATATGAAAGATATTGAGGATATCATCATTTCCACAGTGGTACCGCCTCTTCTGGTGCCCCTTTGCAATATGTGCAAACGGTATTTTAATATTACGCCGTTTGTGGTTACCAGCCAGATTAAAACCGGGCTGAAACTGGATTATGATGATCCCAACCAGCTAGGGGCGGACCGGATTGTGAATGCGGCTGCGGCCCATCAGCTGTACGGGGATAAGGGCAATCTGATCATCATCGATTTTGGGACAGCGACCACGTTCTGTGCACTGACGCCGGAAGGGGAATACCTGGGCGGAGCCATTGCCCCGGGCATCGGGATTTCTACGGAAGCCCTGTTCCAGAAAGCTGCTAAATTGCCCCGGATTGAACTGATTAAGCCGCCCAAGACCATTTGCCGTGACACGGTGCATGCCATGCGCAGCGGCGTAATTTTCGGCTTCGTGGGGCAGATGGATGGCATTATTACCCGGATGAAAAAAGAACTGGACGGGCAAGCCTTTGTGGTAGCAACCGGTGGATTTGGACGGCTCATGGCTTCCGAATCCAATCTGGTGGATGTGGTGGAACCGTCCCTCACACTGGAAGGACTGCAGATCCTCTACGCTATGAACAAAAAGCAGTAATTGAAATGGGAGGCAGACAGCGTGCTGCTTCCCGTTTTTTTGGCACATATAGAAAAAGGAGAACGAGAACAGGTATGCTGCAACGGGATTTTTTTAGCAATCAGCCGGTTGTCCTGGGTCCTATGGCCGGGGTGACGGATCAGCCATTTCGGGTTCTGTGCCGGGAACTAGGTGCGGACCTGGTGGTGTCAGAGATGGTCAGTGCCAAGGCGCTCTTGTACAAAAATGAAAAAACATTTTCCATGCTCCGGCTTGCGCCGCAGGAGCGTCCGGTTTCCGTGCAGCTTTTTGGCTCCGTGCCGGAAGAATTGGCCCGGGCTGCCAAAATCGTAGAAGAGTCCGGTGCCGATGCCATTGATTTTAATATGGGGTGCCCGGTGCATAAAGTGGTCAGTAACGGAGAAGGGTCCGCCCTTATGAAGGATCCCCAGCGGGCCTATGCCTGCCTATGTGCCATGGTGGATGCGGTCAGCGTTCCCGTTACGGTGAAATTTCGCTCCGGGTGGGATGATGCCCACAAAAATGCAGTGGAAATTGCCTGCCTGGCTGAAAAAGCGGGCGTGGCCGCCGTAGCGGTGCATGGCCGGACGCGGGGACAAATGTACAGCGGAAAGGCAGACTGGGACTGCATCCGCCAGGTCAAAGCGGCAGTTTCCATTCCCGTTATCGGCAATGGAGATGTATTTTCCGGGAA
Source organism: uncultured Acidaminococcus sp. (assembly GCA_905213155.1). GTDB lineage: Bacteria > Bacillota > Negativicutes > Acidaminococcales > Acidaminococcaceae > Acidaminococcus. Next base: position 9,837 of record CAJMHI010000037.1, read on the forward strand.
AGATGCGCTGGCCCTTATGCAGCAAACCGGCTGTGACGGGGTTATGGTGGCCCGGGGCGCCCAGGGCAATCCCTGGATCTTCCGGGAAATTAAGGCCGTTCTTCAGGGCAAGGCGGTTCCTCCCGTTTCTATTACAGAACGGTTCCGCATGGTGCGGCGGCATCTGCAGGATTTGATTGCGTTTAAAGGAGAATCCGTGGGGGTGCGGGAGATGCGGCACCACGGGGCCTGCTATTTTACCGGGCTGCCTCGCAGCGCCTATTATCGCAATGCCATCAATCAGGCCGGAGACGCGGCACAATTTTTGCTAATCCTGGATACGTATGAAAAGGAACTGGAGGACCGGCATGAATGAAAAAAATTATGCTCCGTTTTACCAACGGATTACCCGTCCTTTTGTGGGCCATCCTGGAAGGATAGCAACGCTGAAACTTCTCAATGGGGTATTGGTCCTTCTCATGTACCTGCTGTATCCTTATTTGCTCTTTCGGACGTATCAGTGGGGACATTCCGTTCTGACCCCTGTATTTTTAAAGCTCTTTTTCATTCCCGCCCTTTCTTTTCTGGTGCTTTCTGTGTTCCGGCACAAGATTAACCGGCCTCGTCCCTATGAGGCTCATGCAATCGTGCCGCTCCTGCCACGAAATAAGCAGGGCGAATCCATGCCCAGCCGTCATGTATTTTCGGCAGCCTTAATCAGTATGTGCTGGCTGTATGTGCAGCCACAAGTGGGTGTAGCCTGCCTTTTTTGCGGCTTGCTCAGCGGCGTTACCCGGGTACTTGCCGGGGTTCACTATCCCAGCGACGTAGCAGCGGGCTTTGATATCGGTGTTTTGTGCGGACTTATTTTGTGGGCCGTCTGACGTCCAAAAAAGCCGAAAAATAAATTGACAGACGACAAAATCATAGTGTACACTAAAATAGTAAAGTGTTGTTTTCAAAATAGGATTTTCTGCAAAGGCGGAGACCTAAAGACCCTGCGGCAGCGGAGAGGGGAGCCTCTGCGTCTGAAGGCAGGGCCTTTTTGTGTGGAAGGGAGGAGATTTTCATGAATTTGGAAGCATTGGTAGACGCCAGCCGGGAAGACATGGTAAAAACTCTGCAAGGTGCGGTGAAAATCAACAGTGTGGAAGCAGCGGCAGAACCGGGATTTCCCTTTGGCAAAGGGCCGGCTGAATGTCTAGCCTACATGCTGCAAAAAGCAGAGTCCATGGGCTTTCGTACCCAGAACGTAGATAACTACATGGGTTGGTGCGAGTATGGCGAGGGCCCTACCATGGTGGCCGTCCTGGGGCATTTGGATGTAGTGCCGGCAGGGGATGGCTGGACAAAAGATCCCTTTAGCGGGGATACGGATGGGAAGAATGTATTTGGACGGGGGACCATGGATGACAAGGGTCCTGTCACGTCTGCCTTGTATGCATTAAAAGCCATTAAAGACAGCGGCATTCCCCTGAAGAGACGGATACGGATTTTATTCGGGACCAACGAAGAAACCGGCAGCCAGGATATGAAACACTATCTGGATACCGGGGGAGAAATTCCGGTGTGCGGTTTTACGCCCGATGGGGAATACCCGGTAATTAACGGGGAAAAAGGCATTATCAATGTGGTTTTCGAAAAGTCCTATGCCCAAAGCGGCGCCTTGCAGTTGGTGAAACTTTCTGGTGGCAGTGCCTTTAACGTGGTTCCGGCCCTGGCCGCAGCGGAGCTCTCCTGTGACGGCGTAACGGCTGAAGCCATCGCTAAAGAATTTGGCGGCAAGGACCCGAAAGTGACTGTGGAAATCGCTGCACCCGGCCTTGTGGTGAAAGCAAGCGGCGTACAGGCCCACGGCGCCCATCCGGAACTGGGAGAAAACGCCATCGGCCGTTTGGTGCAATTTTTGTCCAAGCTGCCGTTGTCCGGGGAAATCAAAGAAACACTGACCTTCCTGGGAGACCGCATCGGACTGGAAGTCCATGGGGAATCGCTGGGCATTTGCCTGGAGGATGCAGTATCCGGCAAACTTTCCTTTAATGTGGGCGTCCTCACCGGCGACGCAAAAAAGCTGACCATAAAGATCAACTACCGCTACCCTGTGACCAAGCATTATGAAGATTGTGCTCCCATACTGGATGCTGCTTTTGCAGAAGCCGGGTTTACCAAAGTTTCCGAGACCCATAACGATGCCCTTTTTGTGGATCCTAATACGGACTACATCCAGACCATGCTGGGTGTCTACGGGGAAATGACGGAATTTAAACCGGAAACCATCTGCATTGGTGGCGGCACCTATGCCAAATCCATCCCCAATATCGTCGCCTTCGGCCCGATTTTCCCGGGGGACGAAGTGCGGGAACATCTTCCCAATGAATACTGGGAAATCGACAAAATGGTTTTAAATGCCAAAATTTATGCAGAAACCCTGCGGCGTCTGGCCGGGGAATAAGGAAGAAGGCCATATAGCATGAAGATTACCAAAGTACGTCTGGGACGCATTTCCGTCCCTCTGCGGGTGCCGTTTAAAACGGCCCTGCGGCGGGTGGACAGTGTGGAAGATGTGATCGTGGAAATCCATACGGATTCCGGGGAAGTAGGATTTGGAGAGGCGCCTCCCACAGGCGTCATTACCGGGGATACTACTGGCGCCATTTTAGGTGCTTTTCAGGATCATATCAGTAAAACCCTATTGGGCCGGGACATGGATGACTTTGAGAATTTGACCAGGGACTTGCAAAAGTCCCTGGTGCATAACAGTTCGGCCAAGGCGGCGGCGGATATTGCCTTGTGGGATCTGTATGGCAAGCATTACGGCATTCCCGTGTACAAAATGCTGGGAGGCTCCCGGAATCAGATTGTCACGGATCTCACCATCAGCGTCAATGCCCCGGAAGAGATGGCAAGGGATGCCATCACCGCCGTGAAGCGGGGCTATGATACCCTGAAAGTCAAGGTAGGAGTGGATCCTGCCCTTGATGTGGCACGGCTTGCGGCAGTGCGGGAAGCTGTGGGACCTGGTGTGCGGATCCGGATCGATGCCAACCAGGCCTGGAATCCGAAACAGGCGGTGCGGATCTTAAACCAGATGCAGGATAAAGGGCTTGCCATTGAGCTGGTAGAGCAGCCTGTGCTCGCCCGTGATCTAGAGGGGCTGAAATATGTGACGGAGCGCTCCTACGTGCCGGTACTGGCGGACGAAAGCGTATTTTCTGTGGAAGATGCCCTGGAAGTCGTCCAACGCAGGGCAGCCGATCTTATTAATATCAAGCTGATGAAGTGCGGCGGGCTGACTAATGGACTGAAAATCGCCACACTGGCAGAAGTCTGCGGCGTGGAATGCATGATCGGCTGCATGCTGGAGGCTAAGGTCAGTGTAAATGCTGCTGTTCATCTGGCCTGTGCCCGGAGCATTATCACCAAAGTGGATCTGGATGGGCCGGTGCTATGCTCTGAGGATCCAGTGCTTGGCGGCGCCGTTTTTGATGAAAAAACCATTACTGTCAGCGATGCACCGGGACTTGGCGTTACGGGCATCCAGAAAGTCCGGTATCTGGACGAATCGTAGCACCATCTGCAGAAGGGAGAGAAAAAGATGGTCATTACCAATGGATTTACCTATATTGCCTTTTTAATGTTTTTGGCCGGCGGATTGCTGGCGTTAGAAAAGTATTCCAAATGGAAAATTTTTAATATCGTGCCCCCTCTGGTTTGGATCTACGTGTTGAATATGATCTTTTGCACGCTGGGTCTGTACCATTCCAAAGGAGTATCTGCGGCGTACGGCGTTTTAAAGAATAATCTTTTATATGCTATGATTTTTGTTATGCTGTTGCGCTGCGATTTCCGTAAACTGGCCAAACTGGGCGGCCGGATGGTGGCCATTTTTCTGGGCTGCTCCGTTACCTTGTTTGCCGGCTTTGTCATTGGCTATCCCATTTTTAAGGGATTCCTGGGCAAGGATACCTGGGGTGCTGTGGCAGCCCTGTATGCTTCCTGGGTGGGCGGCAGTGCCAATATGGCCGCCATGCAGGCAGCTTTGCCAGTGGACGCTGGTGCCTACAGCTGCGCCCTGGCACTTGATACGGTATGCTATTCCGTATGGATTGCCTTGCTGCTGCTCATGGTGCGCTATGCCAAAAAGTGGAATGACGCCGTGAAGGCCGATACCAGTAAACTGCAGGCTGTAGCGGATGCGGCTGCGGCCGAAGTGGCCAAAGAAAAACGTTCGGCCTCGGCGGCGGACTGGATTTTCCTCATTGGTATTTCTCTTTTGGTGTCCGCCATTTCCCAGCAGGTGGGAGGCAGTCTCAATACGATGCTTAAAGGTGTAGGGCTTGCTATGTTCGACAAGGGCACCATGACCACGGTCTTTGTGACCATCTTAGGCCTTGTTTGTGCCATGACCCCGCTGGGCCGGGTTCCTGCGGTAGAAGAACTCTCCAATGTGTACCTGTATGCCGTTGTTTCTCTGCTGGCTTCTACGGCCAGCGTGACGGATCTATTGGCTGCGCCTATGTGGGTGGTGTATGGTTTCTTTATCCTGGTGGTGCATGTGGTGCTGATGTTTGTCCTCAGCAAGGTGTTTCATTGGGATTTGTGCATGGTTTCCACCGCTTCCCTGGCCAATATCGGCGGCGCTGCGTCCGCTCCGATTGTTGCCAGTGCCTATGATGCCTCTTATGCAGGGATCGGGGTACTGATGGGCGTTTTAGGCGCTGCTATTGGGAACTTTGCCGGACTAATCTGCGGCTACGTGCTGAAAATGATGGCGTAAGCGCGTATAACGCACTGTTTGAGAAGCAGGAGGCTGTATGAAAAAGCTGGATTGGCCTGCGCAGCAAACAGTGGTGACCGCGCGGATAGAAAAACTGGAAAAAGAAACAGGCGGCAAAATCGCCGTCTGTTTCCGTGATCTCAGCCATGGGCGCAGGTTCTCGTACAACGGGGCCTGCGCCTTTTTGTCCGCCAGTACCATTAAAATTTTGCTCCTGGCTGAACTATTGCGGCAGGCGGAAGCGGGAAACTTTTCCCTAACAGACCGCCTGCTTATGACTAAAGAAGATATGACCGGTGGCGACGGCATTTTAAAAGAACTGGAAGCGGGGCACCATTTTTCCCTTATGGAACTGGCAACGCTGATGATCATTGTAAGTGATAACGAAGCCACCAATAAATTGCTTACCCTGGTGGGGATGGAGAACGTAAACCGCCTGGGAGAAGCACTCCATTTAAAAGCTATCCATTTTGGCCGGAAAATGATGGATGAGGCGGCAAGAAAACGGGGAGAAGAAAACTGGATTGCTGCCGACGACCTGGGAGAGCTGTTAACAAAAATTTATCAGGGAACGCTGATCAGCCAAAATGCCAGTGCCCTGATGCTACGCCTTTTGCAGCGCCAGCAGCAGGGAGAGCGGCTGCAGCGGTATTTGCCGGAAGACGTGCCGTTAGCGCACAAGTGCGGGGACCTTGGAGGCGTGGAAAACGATGCCGGGATTTTTCTTTTTCCTAAGAACCCCTATGTCCTGGTCGTCCTCACTAACCTGATGCCCTCTGCTCTAGTGGGCAAACGGGCAGTTGGACAGATTTCCCGACTCTTTTATGAACTGGTAACAGGGAATCCGGGATTTCCTGATTAAAACAGGGTGATTTACTATATTAAAGTTCGGAATTTAGTGTATAAAAAATAAAATAGATCCTTAAAAATCCTAAAAATCGCTAAATAAATCGAAATAAAGCGAACGTTATAAAAATAATAGTGAAAAATATTCGAAAAACAGGCTTTTTCCCCTAGGCAAATAAAAAGTCCTGTGCTATAATAAGCCCATGTAGTTGATAAACACGCTTTTCACTACTTGCGGTCTGATAGAGGAAAGGAGCACTGTTATGGCCATGTACCAAAAGGATTTACTGTATGTCATTAAGCCCTGCGAACTGACGCCGGATACGCTGAAAGATCTGCTGGGGGCGCATCCTGAGATTCGGTTTGTTTCCTTTATGGGGATCGACTTTGCCGGCAATGATACGGATGAAAAAGTGCCTATCAAAGCCTTCTTGGATGATATGGATACCATGCTGTATCATCATACCGCCCAGACCGACGGTTCTTCCGTTGTGCTGCCGGGGGTAGCCTCCTTACACGATGCCCGGGTAGACATGGTGGCAGATCTGTCCGTAAACTGGTTTGTAGATTACAACCTGGAACATATTGACCCGGAAACCGGAAAAATGGTGGGGACATTGCGGATTCCCTGCTTTTTGGAACATAACGGCGAATTCGTGGATTCCCGGTACATCCTGCATAGGACGTTGGAATATGTAGCGGATGCCACGCTAAAAGCTATGAAAAAGGCTGGTTCTGTACCCGGATTGCCTGTCAGCCCTGACGATATTGAAAAGGTTACTTTCACCTGTGCCACGGAATTGGAATTTTGGGTGAAGACACCGACCGAAAGCGTTTCGACCATGGCCTTGTCCTCCTCCCAGATCATGCAGGAACAATATTGGGCACGGACCCGGGGCAATGTGCGGACGGCCTTGGAACAAGCGGTGGAAGTATTGGGATTTTATGGACTGGAACCGGAAATGGGCCACAAGGAAGTGGGCGGTATCCGGGGACAGCTGGACATGAACGGCAATATGACCCACGTGAATGAACAGCTGGAAATCGACTGGAAGTTTTCTACCAACGGCGTACAGGCTGCCGATAATGAAATCCTGGTGCGCAACCTGGTAAAGGAAATTTTCCGTGCCAACGGATTGGAAGTTTCTTTCCTGGCCAAACCTATTATAGGCGTTGCCGGCGACGGGGAACACACCCATGTAGGCATGGGCTGCGTGACCAAAGATGGTAAATTTGTCAATTTGATGAGCCCGGCGGATATGCACAAAGATTTCCTGTCCGCTATCGGCTATGGAGCCTTGATGGGCGTTTTGAAAAACTACGAAGTGCTGAATCCCATCTGCTCCTGCACCATCGATGCCTTTAAACGGCTGAAACCTGGCTTTGAAGCGCCGATTTGCATCGTCACCAGCCTGGGCAAGGCACCGGATATCCCGTCCCGGAACCGGACTATTTTGGCCGGTCTCATTCGTGACGTGAATAATCCCAAAGCCACCCGGTTTGAAATGCGTGCGCCCAACCCCTTCACCAATACCTATATAGCTCTTGCCGGGTTCTATATGGCAGCACTGGATGGCATCGAAGCGGCCCTGTGCTCCGGGAAGAGCACCGAAGAATTGTGTGCGGAGCTTTCCAAAAAATCCGGGGAAGAAGCATACTACCTGGAAAAAGACCGGGAATATCGTTCCGAAGACGATGTGTTTGAAGACTATACCGATGAAGAGCGGGATACGTACTTCGGCAAGCCCCCTGCGACGGTATGGGAAAACTGCAAAGCCATTGATACGTACCCTGAAAAGGTCGCTGTGCTGACCCGTGGGGATATTATCAAACCGCTGTATTTGAAATCCTTTGTGGCCGGTGCACTGCTCCGTTGGCAGACGGAACTTTTGACCCACGTGATTCCAGATTACCGGAGCAAGATCATTGCGATGAAGAAAGCTCCTGCTGAAGAAAGCACGGCCTGGGATGATGGCGTATGGCAGCAGGTACAGGCCATGCGGGTAGAAATCGCCAAAGATACGGATACGTCCACCAGCCTGTTTACCCAGATTGCCAAGGCGTTCCACGAAGGTGACCTCGATAAGGCGTCTGATCTAGAACAGGAACTGGATAAAAAGATGGAAATCTTGGAAAAACTCTATGAGGATTATAAAAACAACATTCTGTAATACAGCAGTATGCTGAGGAAGGAGACGTGGAAGCAGTGCACCGAAAGACGGTCGGGTTCCTGCTTCTGACTTTTCTCCTGCTACTTTTTCTTCCTTCCTTTGGTTTGGCTGCGGCAAAGCCCGTGGCCAAACTGGGGATGAAGGGGCAGCGGGTGGAAGAGGTCCAGGCCATGCTGTCAGAACTGCGTTTGTACAATGACAGTGTGGATGGAGACTTCGGAAAAGGAACAGAACAAGCTGTCAAAAAGTTTCAGAAGAAATATCGAAAACCGCAGACCGGGATTGTGACCTGGTCCGTATATAACCTGATGAGTAAAAAAAGTGGCCTGGATTTTGGCCATTATCGCAAACGCTGGGTGATGGAAAGTACCGGCTATAGTCCCAGCGATCCGGGGGTAACGGGGATTACCTATACCGGTGCCGTGATGCAGCGAGGCATTGTGGCGGTGGATCCGGTGCTCATCCCGTTAGGAACAAAAATGTATATAATGGGCTATGGCAAAGGGGTAGCTGCCGACATCGGCTCTGCCATTCGGGGCAACCTGATTGACCTGGCTTTTGATAACCGCGGACAGGCGCTGGAATGGGGCCGTCGGCGGGTACTTGTGTATATCTGGTAAGGAGTGGATACGTTGTTAACTGCAAAAGAAATCCCAGCCTGGATGGAGAAAAAAATGGCGGCCAACCATTTTATGAATGTGGCGGCCATCAAACTGTCGAAAGTGGAATGCGGCTATTGTGAGATGGTGATGCATACGGACCCTGCTATTCATGGCAATCGCTACGGCGCTGTCCATGGCGGTGCCTTGTTTACCCTGGCGGATTCTGCTATGGGCGTAGTGGGCTATAGCATTGGCTGTAAGGTGGTGACGCTCTCCAGTTCCATTAATTTCATCAGCAATACCAAAGAAAAAGAAGCCATTCTTGCCAAGGCCTACCTGGTCCATGCAGGGCACTCTACGTTAGTGGTGCGGGTGGAAGAATTTGACCATACGGGCCGTAAAATGGTGGATCTCACTGGGACCATGTTTGTGATCGGACATTTTGACGAAATTCCGCAAAAGTGGTAAAATTATTATATTATTTAACTAAATAGAAAGCCAAAAACAAAAGGTTAATTGTAAGATGAAATGGAACACATAAAAAGTCCACAGTGAATATCTCGTG
>CAJMHI010000038.1 GCA_905213155.1 uncultured Acidaminococcus sp.
CGAGAAAGTAATTATGGGCTAAATTTTGCTTGATTTTTCATAGCTGGTCTCCTTTGCAACTATAGGATGATGGTGAAAATAGCTCGTGTTAATTGTTATCGCTATTATAGCATACCCGGGCGATGGGGGATGGGAGAAAAGAGGCATCTATGGCAGGGTATGAAAACAGCGGGAACTGTGATAAGATGAATAAAAACGCAGCGTGAATCCCTTGAAGAAAGGATGGCAACATGAAAAAAGTTCTTGTGGTGGTTGACATGCAAAATGATTTTATTGATGGCGCCTTGGGTACGAAAGAAGCACTGGCGATGCTTCCCCGCTTGGTGAAGAAATTAGAAACGGAAAAAGACGCAGTGCTTTTCTTTACCCAGGATACCCATCCGGACAATTATCTGGAAACCCAGGAAGGACGCAATCTCCCCGTACCTCACTGCATCAAGGGCCAAAAAGGCTGGCAGATTGCGGATGCCCTGCAGTCCTTTGTCAAAAAAGCGGCAGCCGTGGTGGAAAAGCCATCTTTTGGCAGCTTGGAACTATCCAACCTCATTGTCCCCTATCATCCGGACACCATTGAACTGGTAGGCCTCTGCACCGATATCTGCGTCATCAGCAACGCCTTGCTCTTAAAAGCCCATTTTCCCGAAATCCCTATTATCGTGGACGCCTCCTGCTGTGCTGGCGTCACCCCCGAAAGCCACGAAAATGCACTCCAGGCCATGAAAATGTGCCAGGTGAGTATAGAAAGAACGTAAAAGAAATGTTTTAGAAGGGAGAAACATCATGCTTCAACTGGATGACATCAAGCAGGCAGAAAAGCGGTTACGGCCTTATGTGTATCATACGCCCTTAGTTCGTTTATACGGGTTGGATGATTTGCTGCATTGTCAGGTCTATGTAAAACCGGAGTGTATGCAGATCACCCATTCTTTTAAGATCCGCGGCGCACTCAACAAAATGCTCCAGCTTTCGCCGGAAGACTTAAGAAAAGGCGTGGTGACTGCTTCAAGCGGCAATCATGGACGGGGCGTGGCGTATGCGGCCAAACTTTTGGGGACAAAGGCGACTGTCATCATTCCTGATCATGCGCCGGCTGTCAAAGTGCGGGCCGTGGAAGCACTGGGGGCACGAGTCATCCGCTGCGAGAAATCAAAACGCTTTGCCATAGCCGAACAATTACGGGATGAAGAGGGGCTTTGTTATATCCATCCCTTTGATGATTATGATGTGATGGCAGGGCAGGGGACGATTTCCTTGGAAATTCTGCATGACCTTTCCGATGTCACGGCACTAGTAGTGCCGCTAGGCGGGGGCGGCCTGACTAGCGGTACAGCGACAGCGTTCAAAACCCTCTCCCCGGCAACAAAGATATATGCCTGTGAGCCAGAACGTATCCCGCGTTTTTCTGTGAGCCTTAAAGCCGGCACACCCACTACGGTCCCTCTGCTTGATACCGTGGCCGACGGCGTTGCTACCTTGCGTCCGGGAGATAAAACCTTGCCGATTGTCAAAAGTGAAGTGGATCAAGTGCTGGACGTACCGGAAAAATTTCTTTTGCCGGCGCTAAAAGTACTGTTTGAAGAGGGAAAGATCTTGGCAGAACCATCTTCTGCTATTGGCATCGCTGCCGTCTTGGGCGGATTGGTTCATTTCCAGACTACGGACAAAGTGGTCTTTCTGATTTCCGGTGGCAATCTGGATATGGATGTAGTAAGAAATCTAGTATGATTTTTTTGGGGGGATTACTCTTAGCTGGAATGGGAAAATCCCCCCGTTTTAACCGGGTAAAAAATGCCCTTACAAAATCCCATTTCATTATCGCCACACGAAAAGGCTGATTTCCAAATTTGTATTGTAAAAAGGGCCCCCGTCCAGTATGATAACTAGGTATTTTGCAAAAAAATCTATGGTATAATACTGGAAAGGCAGGGAAGTAGAACGAAAGGATCTGGCCATGAAGAACAATGCCATCAAGAAGGCGATAGACTATGAAGACCTGTTTCATGGCAACAAAAACCTTTGGTATGCCTATGAACAAAACGAAAAAGCAATAAAAGACTATAATTCTCTAATGGATACCAGTAGGAGGGAGGGCAGAGCCGAAGGAGAAGCCATCGGGGAAATACGGGGGAGAAAAGAAGGCAGACTTGAAGGTGTTGCCGAAGCGACGGTAAGTTTTGCCCTCTCGTTACTAGCGGATAAAACACCCCTTTCTAAGATTAGTCAATGGACGAAGTTGTCGGAACAGGAAATACACCAGATAGCCCAGGAAAACGGGATAAAGATTTGAGTGGGGAAAGAGTCCGTTGTTAATCTCCCCCCCCAGCCTATGATTTTTCCTTGCGTCTGGTTTCCTTATATGGTATAATGCATAGGCGTTAATGTCTGGATATATTAATGCAGAAAGAGAGAGGTGTTTGACAATGAAAAAGGGAATTCATCCGCAGTACGGGGAGTGCACCGTAATCTGTGGTTGCGGCAATACTTTTAAAACCGGTAGCGTAAAGAAGGAACTGCGCGTGGACGTTTGCTCCCAGTGCCATCCGTTCTTCACCGGCAAACAGCGTGACATGAGCGCCAGAGGCCGTATTGAAAAGTTCAACAGACGGTACAGCAAAGACGCGCAAAAAGACGCAGAATAAAAGCAGCGCATCAAAAAGGAGTGATTGCAATCTTGCAGCACTCCTTTTGTTTGTATGGAGAAAAGTATGGCAAAGAAACTAAGTGTGGGCGGGCAAGCTGTTATTGAAGGTGTGATGATGCGCGGCCCGGGTAAGATTGCCGTTGCTGTGCGGCAGCCTGACGGGGAGATTGTCGTGGACTGCAAGCCAGCGGGCAGCATCAGTGACCGTTACCCGATCCTTAAAAAGCCGCTGTTGCGGGGCGTAGTCTCGCTGGTGGAATCCCTGGTATATGGCATGAAGGCCCTGTCCTGGTCCGCCCAGCAAAGCAGCGAGGATGAGGAGAAAATGACAAGCGGAGAAGTTGCAGGTACGATCCTTGTCTCCGTAGCTCTTGCGATTCTTTTGTTTGTGGTGCTGCCCACGGGAGCGATGAAGCTGTTGCAAAACCGAGGCGTCAGCACTTTGTGGCTCAATTTGCTGGAGGGCTTTTTGCGCCTTGGCATTTTTCTGGCCTATATCTGGGGGATTTCCCGGCAAAAGGATATCCAGCGAGTTTTCCAGTACCATGGGGCGGAGCATAAAACCATTCATACCTATGAACATGGTCTTACGCTTAACGTGGAAAACGTGCGGCCTTTTACTACCTTGCATCCCCGCTGTGGCACCAATTTTTTGATGATCGTGATGCTGATCAGTATCTTTATTTTTGCGTTTTTGGGATGGCCCAACCTGCTTTTGCGGATTGTGAGCCGGGTACTGCTTATGCCTGTTGTGGCAGGGATCAGTTATGAAGTCATCCGCTTTGCCGGGCAACATATGGAGTATCGCTATGTGCGTGCCGCCATCTGGCCGGGGCTGATGCTCCAGAAACTGACCACCCGGCAGCCGGATGATGCCCAGATTGAAGTGGCCATCGCTTCGCTAAAGGCCGTATTGCCCCCTTCGGAAATTATGAAGTAAATGAGGAAAGATTATGTTTGAGAATCTGGATAAATTACAGGATCTGGAAGATCGCTACCTGGATCTGGAGCATAAAATCAGCGATCCGGAAGTGATCGCGCAGCAGGACAAATGGCTCCAGTATACCAAAGCCCATGCTAAGCTGACGGATCTGGTGACGGTATACCGGGAATACAAAAAACTGGCGGATACCTATAAGGACGACGCCGCCATTGTCAAGGCCCGGGAAGACAAGGAACTGGTGGAGATGGCTGAAGAGGAAATGCAGTCCCTGCAGCCTGCCATCGAAGACTATGAGAAGCGGCTCACTATTTTGCTGCTCCCCAAGGATCCCAACGATGAAAAAAATATCATCATGGAGATCCGCGCCGGGGCAGGCGGGGATGAGGCGGCGCTCTTTGCCGGGGATTTGTTCCGAATGTATACCCGCTATGCCGAGAGCAAAGGCTGGAGAGTGGATTTGATGGATGCCAGTCCCACCGGCTTGGGCGGCTTTAAAGAAGTGATTTTTATGGTAAGCGGCACGGATGTGTACAGCCATATGAAATTTGAAAGCGGGGTGCACCGGGTGCAGCGGGTGCCGGAAACTGAAGCCCAGGGCCGGGTACACACCTCGACTGTGACCGTGGCGGTGATGCCGGAAGCTCAGGAGGTGGACGTAGCGCTTGATATGAAGGACGTACGGGTGGATTATTACCGGGCCAGCGGGGCCGGCGGCCAGCATGTCAACAAAACATCGTCCGCTGTGCGGATGACCCACATCCCCACCGGGATTGTGGTCCAGTGCCAAAACGAGCGCAGCCAGCTGCAAAACCGGGAAAAGTGTATCCAGATGCTGCGGGCACGGCTGTATGAAATGGAGCAGATGAGGCAGCAGGAAGCGCTGGATGCGGACCGTCGCAGCCAGATGGGGACAGGGGATCGCAGTGAACGGATCCGTACGTACAACTATCCCCAGGGCCGGGTCACCGACCACCGGATCGGCCTGACACTCCACCAGCTGACGGATATTTTAAACGGGGACTTGGACCCGCTCATTGAGGCGCTGCGTACCGACGAACAAGCAAGGAAATTGAAGCAGGTGCAATAATGCCTAGGGAAGTATGGACCATACTGAAAATCCTGCAGTGGACCCAGCAGTTTTTTGCCCGCAGGGGGATAGAAAATCCCCGGCTGGATGCGGAGCTCCTTCTGTGTGCCGTACTGCACAAAAAGCGGATTGACCTGTACACCCACTTTGACGAACCCCTGGAAGCGCAGGAACTGGACCAATACCGCCAGTATGTAGCCCGGCGGGGAGCACGGGAACCGGTGGCCTACATTTTAGGTAGCAAGGGCTTTTTGCAGCATGAATTCAAAGTGACAAAAGATACCCTGATCCCCCGCCCGGAAACAGAGTCGCTGGTAGAACGCCTGGTGCACATGAATCGCACCAAAGGTGTGCGGCATATTTTGGACCTGGGCTGCGGCAGCGGGGCCATTATCGTGTCCCTGTTAGCGGCACTGCCCCAGGCACAGGGGACGGCGGTGGATATCAGCCCCGCAGCCGTACAGGTGACGGAAGAAAACGGAAAAGTGCTGGGAGTTTCAGACCGGCTGACGGCTGTCGTATCCGATCTTTATGCTAATCTTCCCAAAGCTGCCAATTTTGATGTGATCGTATCCAACCCTCCCTATATTCCCCGCAAAGATATTTCTGCCTTGCAGCAGGAAGTGCAGTGGGAACCAAAGGGGGCCCTGGACGGGGGCGCGGATGGACTGGAATTTTATCGCCGGATTCTAAGCCGTGTATGGGCCTATCTGAAACCAACGGGTCTTCTGGCCTTTGAAATCGGTGTGGAGGAAGCGGATGCAGTGAAAGCACTATGCACACAGGCCGACTTCTCCTCCGTGCAGGTCGTCAAGGATTACGGCGATATCCCGCGTATGGTTTTTGCAGTGAAAGAAGGATCGGATTATGGAAACGAAATGCTGGAAAATAACAGAAAAGGATAACCTGGCAGAATCTCTTGTCCCTGCCGCAGCGCTTTTGCGCCAGGGCGAAGTGGTGGCGTTTCCCACCGAAACGGTGTACGGCCTGGGGGCTGATGGCCTGAATGGGGAAGCCTGCCAAAAAATCTTTATGGCTAAAGGCAGACCGGCGGACAATCCACTCATCCTGCACATTGCAGAGTTTGACCAGATGGCGCAGCTTACCAGCGGATTATCGCCTATGGCCCAAAAATTAATGAAAGCCTTTTGGCCGGGGCCTATGACGCTGATCGTACCTAAAAGTGATGCAGTGCCGGAAACGGTAACGGCAGGGCAACCAACGGTCGCCGTGCGGTTTCCCAGTGATCCGGTGGCAAGAGAGTTAATCCGCCTGGCTGGTGTTCCTATTGCTGCGCCTAGCGCCAATAAGTCCGGAAAACCCAGCCCCACCAATGCAGCCGATGTGCTGCAGGACATGGATGGCATCATTGCAGGCGTGGTGGACGGCGGCCCCTGCGCCATCGGAGTGGAAAGCACCATCATTGATACCACGGAATCTGTTCCAACGATTTTGCGTCCGGGGGGTATCACGGCGGAGATGATTCGCAGCGTGATGGGGGATGTACAGCTGGATCCAGGCCTTGTGCGTGCAGACCAAAAACCCAAGGCGCCGGGCATGAAATACCGGCATTATGCGCCAAAGGCACCCATGTACCTGATTGCGGGCGAGCAGGCCGGCCTGGGGGTCATCCGGGCGGCGATTTTGGCGGAAGCTTCCGGTTTAAAAACTGGGGTGCTGGCACTTTCCGAGACTGCACAGCATTTGCCCCGCACAGCCAATCTGGTGGTGTGCGATGCAGGAAAAAGCCTGGAGGAGCTGGCAGAGCATTTATTTACGGATCTGCGGCAGTTTGACCGGGAAAAGGTGGACCTTATTCTGGGAGAAGGGGTCACAGACCGGGCCTTGGGGCTTGCCATTATGAACCGGATGCAAAAAAGTGCGGGTCAAAACGTGCTGTTTTACGAGCACGGGATGTTTCGTAAAAAGAGCGGACAGGCACCTGCTTTTTTGCAAGGGCTCCTCGTGGAATAATCGGCGGCTTTTGTGATACAATAGATAAGAATGAGGGGCAGACCCCCACAAGGGAGGCACGAGACAATGAGAATTATGCTGGGCTGTGACCATGGCGGCTTTGAACTGAAAGAAGTCTTGAAAGAGTATTTGGCGGATAAAGGCTACGACGTGGACGACGCCGGAACCTTTACCAAAGAACGCATTGATTACCCGGACATGGCAGAAAAAGTCGGAGAAAATGTAGCGGCAGGCGAAGCGGATCTGGGAATTTTGGTCTGCGGCACCGGAATCGGGATGTCCATTGCAGCCAATAAAATTCACGGCGTCCGGGCAGCCCTGTGCGGCGACTGCTACAGCGCCCAAAAAGCCCGGGAGCATAACAATGCCAACGTCATCTGTCTGGGTGGACGGGTGCTGGGAACGGGGCTGGCAGAGCAAATCGTGGATGCTTTTTTAAATGCCTCTTTCCTGGGCAGCTACCATGAAACCCGGGTAGAGAAAATCATGAACCTGGAAAAGAAGTGAGCGTTATGACGGAACTGGATCTGGATAAAATCGGACAGGAAATTGAAGAAGATATTGAGGAGCTGATCAGCAAAGCCGGTGGCAAAGCGGGGCAGGTATTGGTGGTAGGCTGCAGCACCAGTGAAGTGCTGGGTAACAAGATCGGCACCGGAGGCAGCATGAAGCTGGCCAAAATTCTCTATACTACCATCCGGAAAGTCGCCCGGAAATACAAGATTGCCGTCGCAGCCCAGTGCTGTGAGCACCTGAACCGGGCCTTGGTGGTCGAAGAAAAAGTCATGGAAAAATATGGGTGGCAGCAGGTCACCGTGCGTCCTATTGAACACGCTGGCGGCGCCTTTGCCGCGACCGCCTATAACGAGCTGAAAAATCCTGTGGTAGTGGAAGCTATCCAGGCAGATCTGGGGCTTGATATCGGCCAGACCTTAATCGGCATGCATCTGAAACGAGTGGCCGTGCCGGTGCGCCTGGGGAGAAAGAAACTGGGCAATGCAGTACTTACAGCAGCAAGAACCCGTCCGCCCTTGATCGGGGGAGAACGGGCCGTATATAAGTAACCGTTGTAGAAACGAAAGGAGACCTTTTATGCAAATTCGGGTTGTGGACCATCCCCTGATCAAAGAAAAAATGACCCATCTGCGTGATAAAAAGACCCAGCCAAGGAATTTCAGACGACTTTTGGATGAGATAGCCCAGCTTTTATTGTTTGAAGTGACCAAAAACCTGCCGGTGAAGGAAGTAAAAGTACAAACTCCGCTGGCAGAGACGACGGGCTACCAGCTGGATATCAGCGGGATTATCGTGGTGCCGATTCTCCGGGCCGGCTTGGGCTTTTTGGATGCGGTACTGGATCTGGTGCCGGAAGCCCGCGTGGGGCATATTGGCCTTACCCGGGACGAAAAAAGCCTGAAACCCATTGAATATTATTGCAAAATCCCTAATGACACCGAAGCGGAAGTCATCCTCATTGACCCTATGCTGGCTACAGGCGGCAGTGCCGTGGCGGCTATTACCCTTTTGAAAAAACGGGGCTACAAGCATTTCCGCTTTATGTGCCTTGTGGCCGCACCGGAAGGGGTGCAGCTGGTGAATAAAGTCCATCCGGATGTGCCCATTTATACGGCGGCGCTGGATGATCACCTGAACGAACGGGGCTATATTGTTCCCGGGCTGGGCGACGCGGGTGACCGGGTATTCGGAACTGTGGAGGGCTAATGGACAGACCGGATTGGGACAGCTATTTTATGGAAATTGCCCAGGTGATTGCCAAACGTTCCACCTGCCTACGGCGGCATGTGGGAGCCGTCCTGGTAAAAGACCGGCAGATCCTGGCTACCGGATACAACGGGGCCCCTAAAGGACTTCCCCACTGCGAGGAGACCGGATGCCTGCGGGAAAAACTGCATGTACCCAGCGGGAAAAACCACGAATTGTGCCGGGGACTCCATGCGGAGCAAAATGCGGTGATCCAGGCGGCAGTAAACGGGGTATCTACCCAGGGCGCTACCTTGTACTGCACACATCAGCCTTGTGTGGTGTGCTCCAAGATCCTGATTAATGCGGGGATTAAGCGGATCGTCTATGGACATCCCTACCCGGATAAATTGGCCCAGGAGATGCTCCATAGCGACATGGAGATGGAACTGGTGGAATTTAAAGAAAAGAAATGAAATAAGAGCTGTGGGCAGTCATTTTGGCTGGTCACAGCTCTTATTGTT
This sequence comes from uncultured Acidaminococcus sp., assembly GCA_905213155.1. Lineage (GTDB taxonomy): Bacteria > Bacillota > Negativicutes > Acidaminococcales > Acidaminococcaceae > Acidaminococcus. The sequence continues at coordinate 8,871 of CAJMHI010000038.1, forward strand.
AGGCCTGTATGCTTTGCAGCAGGAGATCCACATTGTCCGTGTCGTATTCAATCTGCTCGGACCAGCGCCGGGCCTGCTCTAATAAATCACCCCGATACGCTGCCATACAGTAAATAAATTCCGTGCTCTCCCGGGCATAGGTGATAAGGGCATCCAGACCATAGGTAGCGGTTTTGTCCAGTTGGCGGTACAAAATATATTGGTACAGCCGCTCTAAAAAGGCGGTGTCAAGGGAGTGTTTTGCAATAGCGTTTTTGGCTGCCCGGACCAGTTCAGGAAGCTTATGGGGCAGCGTGTCTATATCCGCTGTCCATGCGGCATCAATGGGTTCCGTGGCAGACAGGCGATGAAAAATTTTGGCGTAAAGGGGGAAAGAAGGCACTGGTGTGAAGTGACAGGCTGTTTCCGGCAGAGTATAGCCCAGGGATGACAATAGTTCCGAAAAGGGCAGCCGCACGCCGGTATCTTCTTCTGTAAATCCCAAAGGACCGGATAAGTGCTGCAAGATCTCACAGGTCTTTTCACAGCATAAGCCGGTACCGCACAAGATACTGTCTCCTACGTAGGTAAAAAAACGGGGGTGCACGGCACAGATATCGCATAGCGCTTCTTCCCCCAGTTCCTTAATGACCCGGCAGAGTCCATCTTTTTCCAGAAAATGGCAATACCCCTTTTCATTCAGCGTGAAATGCCAGGTCCCATCTGCACTTTGGGCCATGGCCTGCTGCAACTCTTTGCCCAGTCTCCCGGGCAGCGACTGGTAATAGGCGGCGGTATCCGGATCAATATCAATTTCCCATACCTGGCAGCACGTGTGGCGGCAGGTACCGCCTTTGCAGCAAAAAGCGGTAAATCCGTCGGGAATGATTGAACGCATGGTAAAATCCCCTTTTGTTGATGCATGTGTTGGTAATAAGTCTATTATAGCATTTTTTCATGAAATCATTGGAACACCTACGCCGTTTATGGTAAAATAATATGAAATGCTTTTTGTAAGTTTTAGGATGACAGTTGGGAAATTCCAAGCCATCTTTTATAGTTTGAGGGGATTTACATGATTATTAGAAAAAAGTCTGCGCTGGAAGCCGCCTTCCATCCGTACAAGACCAGAAAGGGCGGCGCTACGGTGACGGTCTTTGTGCCCTATGACTGCCAGAATCACTGTCCGTTCTGCGTCAATAAGGAAGAGTACGCAGACACCACGGGGTTTTCCCTGGATGCCATCTGCCGCAGCATCCGCACCATGGATCAGCTCACTCCGTACTGTGATTTTGTCTTCACAGGGGGAGAGCCACTAGCCAATTTGCAGAGCCTGCAAGTAATGCTGGATCAGGTGCCCACAACTCACAAGGTGTACATCAATACCACCCTGCCCGTCTCCGAGACCCAGACAGAGGAAGAACTCCTGGCCTTTATGGAGCGGAACAAGGAGAAAATCACCTGCGTGAATATTTCCCGGCACATGCAGCATTATGTGGTGGAGTCCAATGATGGGCTCTTAACCAAGCTGCCGGTAAAATTCCGGATCAATTGCGTTCTCTATAAGCACTATCCGCGTCAGCAGCTGGTGCCCTTTATGGAACGCTTCCGGAAAATCCATGCCCCCAGCATCCAGTTCCGGTTTGACTACACGGAAACCACGCCGGAAAACCTGTATGACCGGCCCCATGACCAGATCTTGCAGGATCTGATGCAGGTGGCGGACTATACGGGATTGGATGGTTGCCGGATGCGCTGCGGCTTCCATTTCCGGTATAAGGATCTGGAACTGGTCTACCACAAAACATTGCCCTACAGCACCATTGTGGAAAAAGACATCGAAGATGGCAAAACCTATGCGATCTTATATGATATCCTGATTAAACAAAATGGACGCATTGATGCCGACTGGGATGGTACGGTCTTAGATACAGCAGCCTATGCCCATGTGAAGTTTGAACCCTATGACCTGCGCTGGCTGGAGCGGATAGCTCCTAGCCGTGCAGCAGCAAGAACCCAGGAGTCCACAGCGTTTCACGGCGCACCCTGCACCGCGGCTATGTAATACAAGGAGGCAGTACGATGACAAAGCAAATCCATAAGGTTGCCGTCATTGCCGGCGATGGCATTGGCCCGGAAGTCCTGACAGAAGGCATAAAAGTACTTAACGAAGTGGCCAAGCTGGATGGCACCTTCGCCTTTGATTTTTCCTATTTTCCCTGGGGATGTGAGTACTATTTGAAAAACGGGGAAATGCTACCAAAAGACGGCATTGAGACCTTAAGCCATTTCGACGCGATTTACCTGGGGGCGGTGGGCTATCCTGGCGTCCCGGATCATATTTCCTTGCGGGGACTGTTGATTAAGATCCGCAAAGGCTTTGACCAATACGTCAACCTGCGCCCTGTGAAACTGTTAAAGGGAGCGCCTACGCCTATTGCAGGGATAAAACGGGAAGATATCGATATGACCTTTATCCGGGAAAACAGCGAAGGGGAATATGCCGGAGAAGGAGCCTGGCTGTACAAAGGAACCCCCCGGGAAGTGGTCATTCAAGACAGCGTTTTCTCCCGCTTTGGTTGCGAACGGATCATCCGCTATGCCTATGAAATGGCAAAAGCCCAGCATAAGACTCTTACCAGTATCAGCAAAGGGAATGCCCTGAACTATTCTATGGTGTTCTGGGATCAGATCTTTGCCGAAGTGGGCAAGGAATACCCGGAAGTGGAAACCCATTCCTATCTGGTGGACGCGGCCAGCATGTTTATGGTGAAAGATCCCAAACGGTATCAGATTATCGTCTGTTCTAACCTGTTTGGCGATATCCTGACAGATTTAGGCGCTGCCATTAGCGGCGGAATGGGGCTGGCTGCCGGCGCCAATTTGAACCCGGAGCGGAAATATCCCTCCATGTTCGAACCTATCCATGGCTCTGCCCCAGACATCGCCGGGCAGGGAAAAGCCAATCCGTTGGCCAGCATCTGGTCGGCGTCCCAAATGCTGGATTTCTTTGGGCATGAAAAGTGGGGCGCTAAGCTCCTGCAGGTCATTGAAGACATGCTGGTGGAAAAGAAAGTCCTGACACCCGATCTGGGGGGACATGCCACCACGGCAGAAGTGGGCACGGAAGCGGCACGAAAAGTCGCAAAATAACGACACAAAGCTCCCTGAAAGCAGTAGCCTTCGGGGAGTTTTCTTTCCTATAGGATGGAGGATACCTATGACCATGACATTAGAAGAGATTCGTAAAACCATTGATACACTGGACCCTAAAATCCGTGACCTGTTATTGCAACGGATGGACTGCTCTCATAAGGTCGCCGAAGTGAAGCAGCAGGATGGTAGCACCACTGTGTTCCGAGCAGACCGGGAACAGAAAATCCTGGATACCTTGGGAAAGGAAGTACCCCCGGAACGCAGAGCTGCCTATCTCGCTGTAGTGCGGAAAATTATGGAAGCCAGCCGGATGTACCAGTATGGCCTGTTGTTTGACTGGAACCCGGGCATTCTTGCCCCTTTGCTCCAAGGGTTTTCTATGGAAAGAGGTGCAAAGAACGTAACTGTGCAGTTTGCCTGCTCTGATTGCCCCAATGGACTGGGAAAATTGTTGTCCATGATCGGCGACTATGACGTCAACCTGGAGACCCTTACCCAGCTGTCCAAAAATGCGGCAGATAGCACCGTCACCTTTCAGGTCACCCTTCAGTGTGATCCCAGTGAGAGCTGGATCCAGCAGCTTTTATTCCAGCTCAGCAAAGAAAGTCAGGCGTTTAAAGTGGTAAAAATCGAGGAGCCTGCTATCTAAAGATATCGGGCTCCCTAAGTGTAAAGCTTGTGCTATCGGTATGTGAATCAAATAAATTTTTTGCAGAATTCCTCTGCTGTCAGACAAGGGACCTGGCTTAATTTAAAATCATCTGTATTTCTTGAAATGATGTAATCCACTTGTGCTGCATGGCGCACTCTGCTTGTAAGCAATCCTCAAAATCAGAGAATGCACTGTTTTGCAAAGCAGAACAAATCTTTTCGGTATCAATCCCTTCCACTCGGAGTATCTGACACAGACCTAGCAGAATGGCACGCCTATCCTCTTCAGAATAGTTTTTACGTAGGATATAAAACATGTTGGGTATGGAATGAGCAGCAATATACCCTTCTATCTTTTTTGAAGCACAAAGATGAAGGATTGTGTCTGCATTTTGATAAAATGGTTCGCGGCCAATCATTGCATCCAAGAGGATGTTGGTATCAACTAATATTCGCATACTTTTTCTCCCGTGCAGCAGCTAGTTCCACTTTATAATTCAACTCTTCCTTACTGGCTTTCCTATATTTTTGGAGGGCTTGATATGCCTGCATGGATTGAGAAAGAGGGGCTGGAGAAGCGATAGAATCTGTGCCCAGGCTTTTTAGCATATGTACCAGATAATAAACTTGGTCATCCGACATTTGACGGATCAGCGCTACGGCTTGTTCTTGCAGTGCGGTCATTATAATTTCCTCCCTTCTTTCCTAGCTTCAAGTTTACTTTACTGAATTTGTCGGAAACTGTCAAGAAAGAAAAAATAAAACGGCTCTTTCAAGTCCACTATGGCTTTGGAGAGCCGTTTTATCCGTTGATTGTTCTTGTCAGGATAGTAGAGGGACTGATAAGATAGGGGCGGTATGATTTGTCATGAGCAAAAGAAAGCAACGGAGGAGTGTAAGAGAAAAATGAGGTTATTTTGCACTAAAGAGAACCTGTCTCACAGCTTAAAAATCACACTGGCAATTTGCGTCTGTGTGGTGTTCCTTTTTCTAGGCGTTTTTTCGTCTCCTTTTACGAACGTACATCATATTACGATTCTGCGTCTGGTGCGTAGTGGAATCTTCTTGTGGGGCAGCCTTTTAGTCACAGATATAGTTTTTTTGCATGACAGAAAAATATATATAAAAAACGTATAGCACTATTAGTCGCGTTGGTATGGTTTCTTCCTTACGGGATAGTCTTTTCTAAAGTCCCGAACTATTTCCAACAAGACGTCGGCAATTATTTTATCCTTCCACCGCTTCTCTATGCGGTTACGACCTTCCTGATGGAACTTTTTTCTCACTGCGGGAAATGGCGGAAGCTGTTGTCCTTTCTATATGCGGTGCTTTTGTTTTTCCTGATAGCATCCGGTTTTGTTTACCTCTATTATTTTCTTCACTATGGAAAAGAGCTGGATGAATATATTGTCCTGTGTATCCTGGCTACTACTGTTTCAGAAATGGAGAATTATATTACAGCCTTATTCTCCATTCCCGTGCTGCTGGGGCTTTGCACCCTTTTGTCTCTGGCCTTCTTCCTCCTCTTTCGTCTGCTCGTCAAGGGCAGTGAGACATCCTCGCTTACCATCGTGCCGAGAAAAAAGATTGGCGTCATCTTTTTACTGGTGTCCTATTTCTTTATCAATTATAGCTTGTCCGTATTTCCGGCGGACCGAATGCTTCACCTGTATCGCAAAGATGGCCCACTACGGGCTTTTGTGGAATTGCGCAATAATTTGCCAAAGAATAAGAAGAAATTTCGAGGCACTTCCATAGAGCTTCCTACCAGCAAAGTAGTTCCTGGTTCTATCTTATTGGTGATTGGGGAGAGCGCGAACAGGGACATGATGTCTGCCTTTGCACCGACTGCTGTCGATACAACCCCATGGGAAAAAGCAATGCGCAGGAACCAAAATTTCTTCTTTTATCCTTATGCCTATGCCAACTTTCCCAATACGGTAATGGCACTGACATCAGCCCTTAGCAGTGCGAACCAATATAATGGGAAACCGTTACGGGATGCTATTGATATGTTAACAGTAGCGAAAAAAGCCGGGTATACTACATGGTGGATTTCTACACAGGAAAAGAGCAGTGTCTCTGATGCCGGTGTAACGATTATCGCAGAACAGGCAGACCACACGGTTTGGGTAGATGGGTATGACGAAGAGGTACTGCAAGAGCTTGCCAAGATTCCTGCTGGAGAAAATAATTTTGTCGTATTACATCTCATGGGAAGCCACTTCCGCTATGACCATCGTGTGCCGGACTCTTTTATACAAAAGCAAAACTGGTTGCCAGTAGATAAAGGGGATAAAACCCAATGGTATAAGCGTTCTTTATACTATACGGATTTTGTGCTGTCGAGAATTTTTCAAGAAAGCCAACGGCTTCCTCTGCAGGCTATGGTCTACTTCTCTGATCATGGAGAAGATATGAAACTGACCCATACTGCGTCTCCGTTCTTATATAATATGGTCAGGGTTCCTCTATGGATTTATCTTTCCTCAGCGTATCAGCAAGAATATCCTCTTATTATTCAGCAGCTTCGGCAGCATGAGAACGTGCCTTTTACCAATGACCTATTGTTTGATACCCTTTCTGGGATTCTTCACATGCCTTCAAATTTTTATGATAAACGGTATGATTTGACCAGCGATGCCTATAACCTCACGTGGGATACAGGGCTAACTTTGCATGGAAAGAAAAAGATTGCGGAGGATACAGAACAAGTAAGATCGAAGTAATAGTCGCTTGTGTAGAGATGAGGTATCTGCAAGTTAGCGTGAAAATTACATAAATCAAACTATGGCTCTCTTAAGTCTTCTGTGGCTTGGGAGAGCCGTTTTGTGTACGATTTTTTTCTTGTCAATATACTACTGGAATGGTAAGATAGGAGAAATACAATTTGTCAGGGAAAAGGAAGTATGACGACTGATGAAAGGAAATCTACATCATAGATGGCATAAATTTGTGGTTGCAGGGCTATTGGGGATGCTATTGCTTCTTATGATGAGCGGTTGCTTTGCCCTGGGCTATCGTGGCCGCAGTACGGCAAAGAAACCAGTTGCACCAGCAGAGGAAACGACAGAACCTATAGAAAAGCAGGAGTCACCCCTCCAGGCTTTGCAGCATAAAAAAGACATCCAGAAGAAACAAAGCAGGATCTTACGGCGCCGCTTAAAGCAGGTATCCGGTATACGGTATTGGTGGATAAAAGCGAGCACAAAGTCTATATCAAGGACGGGGAAACCGTTGTCCGCATCTGGGACTGCGCCGTAGGCAAAGGCGGCCTGGGGCAGAAACAGCGGCGGGGGGACAATATCACGCCGCTGGGGACGTTCCTCGTGGATGAGATTGACGATGCCTCTAGTTGGACCCATGATTTCGGTGACGGCAAGGGACAGATTGCAGGTGCCTATGGTCCCTGGTTTTTGTCCTTAAATACCTACGACCTAAGCAAAGGAAAGTGGGATGGCATCGGCATCCATGGTACCCATGATCCGGCGTCCTTGGGGACGGATGCTTCTGAAGGCTGCGTACGCCTTCTCAATGCCCACCTGGTGGAACTGAAAGACGTGACCTATATCGGCATGCCGGTGACCATCCAGGACTAAAAAAGAATTGACAAAAATACCTTTAACAGGTATATTTAAACTAGATAGTAATCATTATTAAGATTAAATGAATCTGGAATAAGAAGGAGGCCTTAAAATGCTTACAATGCAAGAGTTAGCCAAACTCCTGCGGGATAATGGTTGCAAGGTGACACCGCAGCGCCTGGCAGTGTATGATATGCTGGCGCATACGAAGGAGCACCCTACGGCAGAGATGATCTTTGATGCCGTTAAGGAAAAATATCCCAGCATGAGTTTTGCTACCGTCTATAAATCTGTGGAGATTTTCAGCCGGCTGCATATTATTCAGGTGCTCAATACCGGCGAGGATAGTTTCCGGTACGACGCACGGGTGGATGAACACCCCCATATCCAGTGTGTGCAGTGCGGCAGGGTGTGGGATCTGGATCCAGTGGATGCCAAAGCGGCAGAAGCCAAGATTGCGGAGGATACCGGTTTTGAAGTGAGCGGGCACCAGTTTTACTTTTATGGAGTCTGCCCCAAGTGCCGCAGCCAGCATTAAGTAAAAAACACCGAGCTCAGGAGAGTTCGGTGTTTTTTTACACTTTTTTAATGAAATTTGCTATAATGAAACGTATACTATTGAGAAAAGGATCTCCCAAGGACTTCTAAGCGGGGCACGAGATAAAAATGACACGTACAAATTTTGAAGTGGATATACTCGCCAGTGGCAGCAAGGGCAATGCCACACTGGTACAGGCAGGACATACCGCTATTTTAATCGATGTGGGGATTTCCTGCCGCCGCATTGTCCAGGGGCTGGCCCAATGTGGGCTGATACCGGAAGACTTAGGGGGCGTTTTTTTAACCCACGAGCATAAAGACCATGTGGCCGGGCTGGAGGTTTTTGCCCGGCAACATCCTACGGTGCCAATTTTTGCCAATGAAAAAACCTGGTCCAAACTGCCGGTACGCCGGCAAATGCCCCGCAGTCAGGTGCGGATTGTTCCCCGGGGCTGCACCTTGGGGGCTTTGCGGATTGCCTCGTTTAAAATCCCCCACGACGCCGTGGATCCGGTAGGCTACCAGATCTTTTTCGGGGACGAGAAATGTACCTACCTGACGGACTGCGGCAGCGTCACCAAAACCGTGGAGCAGGCGGTAGACGGGGCGGCAGTCTTAATCTTGGAAGCCAATCATGACGAGGATATGCTACGCAGCGGCCCCTATCCTTACGCCCTGCAGCAGCGCATTTTGGGGAGCCTGGGACACTTGTCCAATACCGCTGCGGGGAACTTTTTGACCAGCCTGGATGCGCCGCCATTGGAAGTATTCCTGGCCCATCTCAGCGAAAAAAATAATACGCCCCAAGTGGCACGGGATGCGGTGGCTGCCGCCCTTACCAATGGACAGCGCACGGGTAATATTATCCTCAGAGTTGCCAAACAGCGAGGCCTCATCAGCAATGTGCAGCCAATAAAGGAGACCAGCTATGAAAAATCAAGCAAAATTTAGCCCATAATTACTTTCT
>CAJMHI010000039.1 GCA_905213155.1 uncultured Acidaminococcus sp.
CTAGTTCACAAGGGAATTTAGAAGAGGACCAACCTACTTTTTCTCCTCTTTCTTTTGCTTCCCGCAGTTCACGGTACACTTTTTCTACAACATCTCTCAGCGCTTGTACGCCAGGACTCACTTTTGCCATTGTTTATCCTTCCTTTTTTATGCAACGCTTCAAAATTATTTGTTGGCTTTTTTTAATGCTTGTCTGTACGCATACAGAGCCGCACCCAGGGCACCATTGTACTGTGCCAAAGGAGAGAACTGGATTTTAACGCCCAGTCCTTCTTCCAGGGCATTGCGCACTCCATAGTTTCTTGCAACGCCGCCGGTCATAATCACATCCGGAACCACTCCGACCCGGTGTGCCAGACCGATAACACGGCTCGCTACAGAGCGATGTACACCGGCAATGATATCTTCTTTGCTGATGCCCTGGGAAAGCTGGCTGATGACTTCGCTTTCTGCAAAAACCGTGCAAGTGGAGCTGATAGAAATCCGTTTTGTGGATTTAGCGCCCAAGTCAGCCAGATCCTGCACTTTCACTTCCAGGATTCCTGCCATAACATCCAGAAACCGCCCTGTACCAGCTGCACATTTATCGTTCATCTGGAAATTGGTCATGGTGCCGTTTTCCACATGGATGACTTTTACATCCTGCCCGCCGATATCAATAACGGTATGCACATGGGGGAACAGAAAAAACGCCCCCATCGCATGACAGGACAGTTCGCTCATCTGCTTGTCAGCGATTCCTTCCAGGGAATTGCGGCCATATCCTGTAGCCAGGGTAAAGTCCATCTCTTCCTTTTTCATATTGGCATTTTTCAGCACTTCCTCAATAGAACGTGCGGGACCGGAAGTTCCGGTCCCCACATCTACCAAGGATTTTGCAACGATATCTTGACCGTCTTTCAGGATGACACACTTGGAAGCGGTCGATCCCACATCAATACCCAAGGTATAAATACTCATGTAGCGTTTTCCTCCCCTAAGGGCTTATTTCTTTACGTACGTATCAAATTCTCTGATCGCACGCGGCAGTAGCATTTGATGGAATGGGCAAATGCTGTCCGGGTTCTGGTACGCAGCTTCCGTGAAGGCAATCACATAGTCACGCAACTTGTCCATATCTACGATTTCATCCACCAACCCCAGTTTTGCGCAAGCCTGCGGCCGGGAATTATCCACAAAGGACTGGATCAGCGCATTCATCTTGTCGATGGTGGGCTGCAGATCCTTGCCAGCCTTGCGGTCTTTTGCCAGTCTGCGGCTGTACATAGCGCTGGCTGCGGTTTCGCCGTTCATAACGTCGATTTCGGTAGCAGCGGTGCCGATAGAGAAGGCGTTGGTATTGCCCTGCGGGCCACCCAGTACGTAGTGGGCAGCAGCGGTACCTTTTCTCAAGGTGATTTCAAATTGAGGGATATGAGAGCTTTGGATGGAGTAAATCAAGGATTGTCCCAGACCCAGCAGTTCTGCTTTTTCTGCATCGTTGCCTACATCAATGCCCGTGGTATCCTGAATCCAGACGATGGGCAGACGATCTCTCGTGCACAGGGTCACGAATTCATTCATCTTCATCAGACCTTGGCGATACAGTTTGCCGCCAATAGCCACGGAGCCGACACCGTTTTCCCCTTTGTATTCGGGGTAATTCATCAAAAGGCCTTGGAAGTTGGCAACAACGCCGACCAATAGGCCATTGACTTTGGCAATACCGGTAACCATTTCAGGTCCATAGCCTTTTTTGTATTCCTTGAATTCGCTGTTGTCAAACAGACGGCCAAGAATGCTATAGATGTCATAGGCCCGTTTGTCGTTCATGGGCAGCAGACTGTACAGGTCTTCCGTGGGCAGAGCCGGTTCTTTCGGATCATCCACGCGGAAAAAGTCCAGATCGAATTTCGGTAGCATGCCGACATACTTTTTGATGCCTTCCAGTACGCCTTCTTCAGAAGCATAGACTTCACGAATAAAGCCGGTTTCGGTATAGTGAATGTCTACGGCTCCAGGGGGTTCGGTCTTAACGGATTTATCTACGGCGTCTGCGATTTCGTTGGCATACTGCATATCCACATGGCCTTTCGGGTTCATGCCGCCAACAATCCCGGCGCCGCCCACAGCCATATTGGCTTTTTCATGGGCAATAATAACGGTCGGGCTGATGGAATGATAGCCGCCGCCAGCAGGGTTTGTCCCGTAGATACCTACAATGACGGGAATCCCCAGTTGGTTCAGTTCGGAGTTCCGGTAGAACGGAGTACCGCCGCCACGCCGGTTGGGATATACTTTTTCCTGCTCGTCGAATTTTACGCCAGAGCAGTTCAGCACATACACCAGGGGGATGCGCAGTGTTTTTGCAGTGTCAGAAGCCCGCAGCAGGCATTCTGCCTGTCCCGGTACCCAGGCACCAGCCAGTTTTTTGTTATCAGAAGCACAGACAACGCACCATTTGCCGTTGATTTTCCCCAACCCTTTAACAATGGCCACGGAACCATTTTTATTGTTTTGGGGGTTGAACAGGCTGTTTAGCGGTCTCCAGGTTCCCGGTTCCACCAGTTTTGCCACACGCTGCAGAGCGGTCAGTTCCCCTCTTTTATTAACGTCGGCATCTGCCTTACCGGCTTCCTGTGCCTGCTGGATCAGAGCGTGGATTTCTGCTTCAATCTTTTTCAGCTGTTCTTTATTGGCTGTATCTTCTTTTTTCAGCTCTTTCCCTACTTGGGGCAGGTGCTGAAAATATCTAGGCATAGAGTAAAAACCCATGGATTATTTTCCTCCTACAGTTGTTCTTATTTCGCAGCGTCTGCTACAGGGACCTGAATGAAAGCTTGTCCCGGATCAATTTCTTCCCGAATCAGTTTAATAACAGAAGGCTCGGGCGGATCCAGTTTAACAGCTTTGGATACATCCAGTTCAAACCCGGTGTTTTCCAGTACGTCTTCCGGAGAAGAGGTGGGATAGTAGCCAGCCAGGTACATTCTCTTGGTCTTTTCATCGAATTTCAGAATGCCTCTGTCGGTAACAACCATTTGCGGACCTACGTCGCCAGGCAGTCCCAATCTTTCCCGTCCGCCAGGGCCATCAATCCAGCCCGGGCTGGTCACGTAGTCAATCTTTTGCATGAATCTGCGTTTTTCATGCTGCATCATAATGATGGTGTTGGAATAGGTAGCAATGCCGTTAGCACCGCCGCTGCCGGTGAAACGGGTTTTGGGATGATGATAATCGCCGATAGAGGTGGAGTTTACGTTGCCGTACGGGTCAATCTGCGCACCGCCGATGAAAGCGATCAGCCGGTTGTTTTTGTGCAGGTATTCATTGATTTCAAATCCTACGAACCGAATGTTCGGCCAAATGCAGCCGCAATGGGCCATAAACCGTAAATCGCCTACGCTGCGGGGTACTTCTACAGGGGAGCAGTCCATCAGGCCGCTTTCCACGATGATATGGCAATCCGGGGCGTATACTCTCTTTGCAACACTGGCGCCAATGAGGGGCAGCCCGGTCCCAACGGTGACCACCTGGCCATTTTTAATTTGTTTGGCAATGGTCACAGCCTGCATTTCTTTATTGGTATAATTCGTATAATCAGCCATTCTTACTTGTCCTCCTTAGTCATGTCGATATGATAGCCCAAGCCAGGAACTACTTTCAGATTGATCAAGCGGGTAGCACCCAGTTTGTTCAGATATTCGTCATGATCTTTCAGATCAAAGACCCATTCTTTGCAGAACGCATCAAAATCTTCCTGTGTCTTGGATACTTTGTCATAGACTTTCAGGAACGGATTATCGTAATCATACAGGCCAAAGCATTGGGATGGATGAGCGCCATAAGGAGCCAGAACGACGGCATCCACGCACATGCCAGGGATATCATTCTTGGTATTGTCTCTTCTGATTTCTTCGTTGCTGATAATTTCTTCCGTGGTCACAATAGTGTGTTTGGCAGCCATGGCAATATCCACATCCTGGAATTTGCCGCCCCAAATCCGAACAGTGCCATCAGGAGAAGCCTGCTGCACATGGATAATGGCCACATCAATTTCCGGAACAGGCACTGCTACAACTTTTTGTCCCGGTTTAAAGGGATTGTCGATGTACTTAAACTTGTCATCGGGCACTTTGTCCAGGGTCTTACGTACTTCTTTGCTAATGCCCCATTCGTCCGTCAGGCCAGACCCCTGCATCAGGGTAACAGGCAGGAAAGGCAATCCCAAGGCAGCCGCATGCCACATCATATAAATAACGTCCTGGGAGTAATCTTCCATGGTCAGCTTGCCGGCTTCAAACCATTTTCTGAACCGTCTGGAAACGTTGGTCACCCCGGAGTTAGCGGTGTAGCAATTAATATATGCTTTCACACGACCATTGCCGATCAGCATATCCCAGTCACCACCGGCTGCTCCGCCGAGTCCGGTCAAATCAGTAATTCCTTGACGCAAAATTTCAGCTACCGCGGCATAGGGTTTGCGGTCCGTGGTAAACCCGCCCAGGGCAATATGATCCCCGCTATGCACATACTTGGCAACTGCGTCCTTTAATGTCATTACTTTACCCAAAGCAAAAACCTCCTTAAGCTCCTTACTAGATTGTGAAACCCCCGGAACCCGCCTCAAAGAAACAATCCATCCCCCTTTATATGAGTTTTTTTAATTTGCATTCCGGTATTCATTGTACAATTTGATTATAACACAAATAATTTTTTTTTAAAATCTTTCTGAACGGTATTGTCAGTGCTTTTTCAAATAATCAAAAATTCAAACAGTTTGCTTTAACTTGTCACTTTTATTACCATTTTATTCGGCTATTTTACTAAAATTACAGTGTGTTTTGAAACAATTACCTTTTTCTTCTGTAATTTACGCTGTCATTATGCTCTTTTTGCCGTTTTATCCAGCGAGTAGCCGCTTTCTTCAGCACTTCTTCTGTATTTTTTAGTTCGCCGCTTTGCACTCTCAAGAGTAAAACGGAAAGCAGAGGCCCCAGCTGCTCTTTTTCTGCCCCCAGCTGCAAGGCATCCCTCCCGGTAATTTGTAAGTCCGAAGTATGAACGGGCATGAGACAGGCCATCATCATCAGGCGCTTGCCATACATCTGGGCATGTAGAATATCGTTTGGCGTGGCATTGGTCGCTGCAGTGTCGGCTATGCACACAGCCGTCAATTGTGTAAATGCCTCTGTCATTTCCCGGTTGCTGCGAAAATGTCCGCTCCGCGCCTCTTTTCGCAGCCAGTGCCAGGTTTTCCCATCATCCTGCCCACTGATAAAGCCAAAATGCATATGATTTTTTACCAGCCAGGCTACCCGTTTCACCAGAGCTTCCGGCAGCTGCAGCCTGTGCAGAATTTTTTGGGCCATTGCTGCCCCCACCGTTTCATGCCCATAATCACAGACCTGTCCCTCTTTATTGATACCGCGTACGCCAGGACGCCCTTTGGCAATGTCATGGAGCAAAATTGCCCAGCCAGTAGCCAAGCTGTGGTCTCCCTTATCCAAAGCCGTCATGGTATGCCGCCACACGTCGTAGCGATGAAACGCAGGGTTTTGCGGTACATCCACCAAATCCAGTACCTCTGGCAAAATAGGCACAGGAAAAAGTTCCCCTTCGTGCCGTACTCGGCAGGTCTCTCCTGCCAGACCGCTTTGTACCATCAAGTCCATGCCTTTTCCTGCATAGGGGGCCGCTAACAATTTATTGAGTTCTGTCCGTACCCGCTCCAGCGAAAGGCCCCGTACCCGCTGCAAATTCCGTGTGATTGCAGGTAGGAGTTTAGGATCCGGTGCAAATCCCAGCTGAGCAATAAAGCGGCAGGCCCGGAACATCCGCAGGGCATCTTCCTCAAACCGTTTATTCGCATTGCCTACTGTGCGCAGCACCTTGCCACGGAGATCCTCCAAGCCATTGTAGCAGTCCGTGAAATGCCCTTCCAAATCCACTGCCATGGCATTGATGGTGAAATCTCTTCGCCCCAGGTCCTCCTCCAGTGTTTCGCAGTACCAAACTTCTGCAGGACGGTGAGAATCTTCCTGCCCATACGCCTCATTCCGGTACGAGGCGACTTCAACCCCATGGTTTCCTACCCGGAGGATGACGACCCCAAAATTCTGCCCCAGTTCACTGACCACAGGGATTTTATTCTTTTCTGCGACCAGCTTAATTTCATCAGGGCGGGCATTGGTCACCACATCATAATCATCCGGGATTTTTCCTAACAACAGATCACGCACAGCACCCCCTACGACATGGGCCTGGAATCCGCTGTTTTGCAGTGCTTTCATGACCGTTTTGACGTAACCAGGCAAAACAAATTCCATGCAGTTCACCTCTCCATCAACGTTCTAGCGAAGTCAGGGTAAAAACGCCCATATCCAGCCCCGGATCACTTTTAATTTGCAGCGTGCAGGAAAATTCCTGTTCCATTTCTTTAACGCCGTGCTCCACCAAATAGCTATAAACCAGAGGATGCACCGTAAGCAGCAGGGTATGACTCATAGAGCCGGCCATAAAACTGGAGCGCAACCTTCTGCGAATTTCCACATATACCGTTTCCGGCGCATCTACGTGTCCTGATCCCTGGCACATGGGACAGGTAGTATAGAGCACACTGGATAAATTGCGCCGTGCCTTCATCCGGGTCATCTCCACCAGATTCAGGGACGTAATATCCATCACCTTGGGTTTCATCTTATCCGTGGCAAATCCTTTTTTCAGGATCTGCAGGATTGCATCCTGTTCGTCCCGGGTATCCATGTCAATAAAGTCCGCCACAATGATACCGCCAATATCCCGCAGTCGCAGTTGCCGGGGAATCTCTTCTGCTGCCTCCCGGTTGGTACGAAAACTGGTTTCCTCCCTGCTGCCGCCATGCGCATCCTTGCCGCTATTGACGTCAATAACGGTCATCGCCTCTGTATAATCAAAGACCAGATACCCGCCGCCGGGAAGCCATACCACACGATCAGAAATCCCGGCAATGGCTTCTTCCAAATGATAATGGCTGAATATATCTTCTTCCCCGGTATATAAAGCAACGGGCACTTGTTTCAGGCCCATTTCTTCCAGAAGTTTTTCTACCGTTTGCAGTGTCTCCGGCTCATCCACCACAATTTCTTCTATGCTGCTGGTGGCATAATCCCGCAGCATACGGATGGATAAATCCAGTTCCCGATATAGAAGCTGCGGACCCCGGCCCACTTTGCTACGGCGCAGCAATACATCCCAATTGCGAAGCAATTGAGATAGATCAGCCTTGATTTCTTCCCCTTCGGCCCGCAGCGCCGCAGTCCGAATCACAAGGCCCATATGGGGAGGCAAAAGACTTTCTGCAAAAGCATGAAGAGCATTCCGCTTTGTTTTACAGGCGATTTTCCGGGACAGGGATATCCTTTTTCCATTGGGTTCCAGCACCACATAGCGTCCTGGCAGCGTAATATGCCGGGTAATCGCAGGGCCCTTGTTTCCCCGGGCATCCTTGGTAACCTGGACCAGGAGCATCTGCCCTTCCGTAACCTGTTCCTCTTTTTTCAGCGTCAAAAATCCATTTTTACCAATCCCCAGGTCTACAAAGGCAGCCTGAATCCCAGGGACCACATTGCACACGCGGCCCCGGTACACATTGCCCACCAGATTTTCCCCGTTGCGGCGTTCCACGGCATATTCCCGCAACCTGCCTTCTTCGCAAAGTCCCAGACGGGTTTCTTCTGGCCGGACACTGATAAAAACACTCTGTTTGGGTTCCATGTTATGCTCCTATCAGGTCTGTTTTCTGCCCCTTGGCATCTTTTCCGTACAACTCTTTCTGCCGGATATCAGCCTGTTCTATAACAAGTGGTACGCCAAACTGGTCCCGCAGGACCTGCAGCAGCTCTAAGGCTTTCATGCTGCCCGTAGGTGTAATGGCAATATCGAAACAAAGTGTCAAACGGCCTTGAGCCCAAATGCCCGCCACCTTAGGAATATATGCTTTTACATTAATACTTTTAGGAGCCCCTTTTCCTTTTTTGTGGGGTTTGGTAAAAGGGACCTCTTCTGTTGCATTAAATTGTGTTAGACCGCCTTCCGGGTTTACCGTACAAGGGACCAGTACTTCATAAGCGGCCCCCTGAGCTACCGCCATGAGTTTGGGAGCGTGGTCATCGGTAAGCGCTCCTTTTAGGACGTGGATCCCCATAGGGAGCGCCTGTTGCAAAGCCTGCAGCAGTTTTTCCAAGGTCCAGCCTTCCTCCTGCCAGGTAGCGGCTAGTTTAATTTCTGCAAACTGACAAAGAGAAACGATGCCAACACCAAGCGCCGTAGCCAAAGAAAAGCGCATATGAGGATTAAAGCCCTGGGAATACTCCACAGGAATCCCCGCGCGACGGATCGCTTTTTCAATGGTCCTCTGGTACTCCAGGTGGGAGATAAACCGGATCCCCGATTCCTTAGTGATCTGCATCCGCAGTTTCATGCCTTTTCTTCCCTCGCTTTCCAATCCACGATCTGTACGCCAAGCTGCTGGCAGACCCCACATCCCGTACAGGTGGAGCGCCGGCAATCATGGGTAAGGGCTGCTTGTTGGGCTTTTTCATATTCATTGCGGAGAAATTTTCGTGATACCCCGCAGCTGGTGTGTTCCCAAGGAAAGATTTCCTCTTTACCACGAGGCCTTGTATTATAAAACTCCATCGTCAGCCCAGAATCCTCAATGGCCTGCTGCCAGCGGTCAAAATCAAAGAATTCGCTCCAGCTGTCAAATTTAGCACCTCTCTGCCAGGCAAGATAAATCGCCTTTCCCAGCCGCCGGTCTCCCCTTGCCAGCACGCCTTCCATCAGGCTGGTACGGGAGTCGTGATACTGATAGTGAATATTTTTCAAACCGGCAAAAGCCTGTTTCAGCAGCATATGTTTCCGGTCAAATTCTGCTTTGGAATTTTGTCCCACCCACTCAAACGGGGTGTAGGGTTTAGGCACAAAGTTGGAAACGCTCACCGTGACCTTGGCGCCCCCATGCCCTGTAACTGCTTTGTATTTCCACTGCACTTTTTGTGCCAACTGGGCAATCGCCAGCACATCCTCGTCGGTCTCAGTGGGAAGCCCAATCATAAAATATAATTTTACTGCCGACCAGCCGTTTTCAAACGCAGCCCCCACGGCATTCATTAAATCTTCTTCCGTTACGCCCTTATTGATCACATCCCGCATTTTTTGGCTGCCCGCTTCCGGGGCAAAGGTCAGCCCGCTTTTTCGCACAGCCTGCACTTCTTGGGCCAGTTTAACAGAAAAGCTGTCAATACGTAATGAAGGGAGAGAAACACTGACACGGTCTTTTTGGAAGGTCGCCAATAATTCCCGTGTCAGCGGTTCCAAATAAGAATAATCCGCTGTACTAAGGGAGAACAGGGAAATTTCGTTGTATCCCGTAGCAGGGACCAATTCCTTTGCCAGTTTCATAAGCGTCTCCGGACGGCGTTCCCGTACGGGGCGGTAAATCATACCGGCATTACAGAAGCGGCAGCCCCGGCTGCATCCCCGAAAGATTTCTAACATAATCCGGTCGTGCACCGTATCACTATAAGGCACAATAGGATGCGTGGGGAAATCCAAGGTATCCATATCTTGTTCTACCCGTTTATACACCACTTCCGGGGCTGTAGGCTCCAGCGGAATTGTACCGGCGAGGGTCCCGTCCGCATGATACGTTACCTTATAAAAGGAAGGCACATAAATTCCCTGAATCCGGGATACCCGGCGAAGAAATTCTATTCTTCCTCCCGGTTTGCCCTCTTTTTTCTAGATCTGGTACAGCACTGTGACTTCCTGGATAATTTTTTCTCCGTCGCCCAACATGCAAAAGTCCAAAAAATCAGCCAGCGGTTCACAATTAAATACGCAGCAGCCGCCGGCACATACAAAGGGATCGTCCAGTGTCCGGTCTTTAGACCAAAGAGGGACACCGCCCAGATCCATCATGTTCAAAATATTGGAGTAGGACATTTCATACAAAAGAGTAAACCCCAAAAGGTCAAAGTCTTTTAGAGGCCGGGTATTTTCCAGGGAAGCAAGAGGCAGCTGACGCTGCCGCATTTTTTCTTCCATATCCACCCAGGGAGCAAAGGCACGCTCCGCCTGGACACCGGGCAAAACATTAAGACAGTCATATAAAATTTTAAATCCCAAATAGCTCATGCCGATCTCATAGGCATCGGGAAAAGCCAGGCAAAAGGTAGTATCTACTTCTTGTTCCGGCTTTATAATACTGCCAAATTCCATACCCGTATACCGGGCCGGTTTTTCCACGCTATTTAAAATATCTATCGGTAATTCTTTTCTCATGCAGCAGGACTCTCCTCTTATTGGAAACGCAGCGTCTGACGGTGTGCATTGATGTTTAACAGCAGAAAGACCATCAGAATATTGGTGGTAAGGCTGCTCACCCCATAGCTCATAAAGGGCAACGGCACCCCCGTGACCGGCATAATTCCGCTCGTCATCCCCACATTGACCAGAATGTGGAACATGAACATGGAGACAATCCCTACAGCCAGGAGCGTACCAAAATCATCAGAACTGCGCATAGCAATTAAAATGCCCCGGTAAATCAACAAGGCATACAGCAATAGAATCAGCGTAACGCCAATAAAACCAAATTCCTCTCCGGCCACCGCAAAGATAAAATCCGTATGGTTCTCCGGCAAAAAATTCAGCTGGCTCTGTGTCCCGGCAAAAAGGCCTTTGCCAAAGAACATCCCAGACCCGATAGCAATCATGGATTGGATCACGTGGTAACCGCTGCCATAGGGTTCCAGGCCTGGATTGAGAAACACCCGGATCCGGTTTCTCTGGTACTCATGGAGCATTCTCCACACTAAAGGTGCTGACGCCAGACCCACCCCGCCCATTACAAGAAAATAGCGAAACCGGAAACCACAAGTGATGATCGTTCCCAAAAGAATCGCCAAAAACACCAGACTGGTCCCTAAATCCGGCTGCCGGATGACAAGAATGAACGGCAGCAATACGTAACCAAAGACCGGTAGCCAGCTGCGAAAATCCGTCAGAAGGGGCAGACGATCATCCACATAGCTGGACAAGCTGACAATCATAATGGCTTTGGCAAATTCACTGGGCTGGATGGTAATGGGCCCCACTTGCAGCCAGCGCTGGGCCCCCAGTGCGCTTTTACCTACCAGCATCACTAGCAGCAGCATGACCAGATTAAACAGGTACAAAGGCCGTGCCACACTTTTTAAGATACGATAATCAAACCGCAGTAAAAAGGCTCCCAACAAAAAATTAATGGCCGCAAATACGGTCTGCCGTAGCACAAAGCTGTAACGGTGGGCCCCCGGAATATTGGCATGGGTAGCACTCCCGATCAGAACAATCCCTATGGTAATGAGCGCGATAACGCTTCCCAGGAGCAAAAGATCAATATTACGAAACATTTTTTTCAGAGATAGTCGCATCTGCATCCACCTTACTTTGCCATTTCCTGCCGCCGTGCCCTTGGATCTGTAAACGCATACTCCAGGATACTCTGCACAATAGGCGCTGCAGAAACGGCCCCATAGCTGCCTTGTTCTACAATACAGACAACGACCAGCTGAGGCTTTTTCGCCGGCGCATAGGCAATAAACCAACCGTGATCCATGCCATGGGGGTTTTCCGCCGTCCCCGTTTTACCAGCCACGGCCACCGGCAGGCTCTTTAAGGCAGCCGCCGTACCGCCTTCTTCCGTTACGGCTTCCAGTCCTTCCTGTACCAGTTTCAATGTGGTTTCTGATACAGGAAGTTTGCCTTCTTCCACTGGATCAAAGGTCTTCACTACGCTGCCATCATCATTTAAGATTTTACTCACCAGATACGGTTTATACCGTTTACCATCGGTGGCTACGGCACTTAGCATTTCCGCCACCTGAATGGGTGTCGCAAGGGTAAAGCCCTGTCCAATGGCGGTATTAAAGGTATCGCCCAGATACCATTCTTCCTTAAAGGTATCCTGTTTGTAGGCAGGAGAAGCGATAAGGCCCTTTGCCTCTCCATGGAGGTCAATACCCGTCAGCTGTCCAAAGCCAAAATTCCGGGCATATTTGTCCAAAAGGTCAATCCCCAGCCGGTTCCCCATTTCGTAGAAATACACGTTATCAGAGGCCGCCAGCGCCCGTTTAAAATTAATATATCCCAGTGCTTCTCCGCCGGCATTGCGCATGTCAATCAGCCAATGCCGGCCGGAATCATAGATGAGTTCATCCGGGGTTACTTTCTTTTCTTCCAGGGCTGCGCTGCCCGTCACGATTTTAAATGTGGAACCAGGAGGGTATTCTCCGGCAATCGCCTTATCCGTCATAGGATGGAACGGGTCCGTATTCAGATAGCTCCAGTTTTTTTCGCTGATCCCATTCACAAACCAGTTGGGATCAAATCCCGGCCGTGACACCAGTGCCTTGACTTCTCCCGTATTGGGATCCAGGACCACCACGGCCGCGCCATGGGCGTTAATCGCCTTAAGCTGCCTGTCCACAGCGGCTTCCGCTACCCGCTGCAGCTTGGCGTCAATCGTCAGGACAAGGCCCTGCCCCGGCTTAGGATCTACTTTGTCCATAATCTGGATCACACGGCCAGCCACATCCACCTCTTCCCGATAGCTCCCATCTTCCCCACGGAGATAGGAATCATAATAGTTTTCCAGGCCAAATTTGCCGATAATATCCCCGGCTTTCAGGCCGCTGTAGGCACCTTGAGAAATTTCATATTCGCTGATTTCCCCCACATACCCCAGGGCATGCACCGCCAATTCTTTATTGGGGTATGTTCGCACTGGCTGTACATCCAAGGTAACGCCAGGCAGATAGCGGAGATTTTCCTCCACCTTAGCCACCATTTCCGGTTTGGCATCCCGCACCAAACGAACAGTCTCCCCGCTGCCATCGTGGCTGTCCACAGCTTTTTGTAATTTTGCTAACGGTATGCCTAAGAGCTGGCTTAGCCGTTCCAATGTTTCTTTTTTATAAGTGCCATTGCTGGGAAGCAAGGAAATATTTACACCGGGATGATTATTGGCAATTTCTTCCCCATTGCAGTCATAAATGATCCCTCGGGGTGCCAGAATGCGGGTATACCGGGTACGGTTTCCTTCTGCTTGCCGGCTATAGGTACGTCCTTCCAAAATCTGCAGGTAAAACATCCGTCCAATCAGTATAGCAATCAGTGCCATACCGGCTGCCAGCATAAAATTCAGTCGATAAGCGAATTTTTTATTCAGCAACTTTTTTCTCCCCGCACAATTTCACTATTCTACGTGATAATAATAATCCAGGCGCCGTTGTACTTTGGGTTTCATCTTTCGATAGGCCACCCATACAACAGGCCCAGCGACCAGATTCCAGAATAAGGTTTTAAGGGTAAGGAAGGCAAGAGGAAAGAAGGGAAGCCACCGTCCTAGTGCCAGGCACAAAAATAATCCCCGTGCCACCTGTAGCAGGAGAGTAAGCATGCCAACCAGGATTTCATAGGTAACCAGCCGATCCGCGAACATGTTCTGCCGGTTATGCCCTACTAAAAGCCCAATGCATCCCCGGGTAATGGTATGCCAGCCAAAATAACTAAACGTCACAATATCAAGGAGCAACCCCGCCCCCAGTCCGTAAAAAGTTCCCCTGCGTGCGCCTTGATCCAAAGCGTATACCACAAGGAGAAGGAGTAGCAGGTCAGGAGACTGGCTTCCGGGGAAAAAGAGAAACCAATGGTTTTCAACAATAAAAAGAAATAGTGTTAAAAAAAACCACAATAAGCCGATAACCATCAGGAGTCTCCTCCTCCCGCATCCGTATCTTTTCCTTCCTTTTGCAGAAAATCAGCAAACCCTTGGAAATTGGTAATGACCCGAGCTTCTTCCAAATGAGAATAATCTACTGCGGGCGCAATGGTCGCTGTTTTGGTAAGGCCGCCCGCATCCATCTGCACGTCTTCTACGGTACCAATCACCAATCCTTCCGGATGGTACCCGCTATAGCCGCTGGTTACAATAGTATCGCCGGGAAGCACGTCTGCGCCACGGGAAAGATCACGCATTTCCAATAGTAAATCCGGTCCTGCTACGCCGCTAACGATACCAGCGGCCCGGGAAGCCCCCCGGAGATTCAGGCCCCCAATGCGGCTGCGCGGGCTGGAGATCAGAAGGACCTTGGACATATGGGGATAGACTCCATCAATGATCCCGATGAGCCCAAAGGCATTGACCACGGGCATGTTCATTCTAAGGCCATCGCTAGTTCCCTTATCCAGCAAAATCACATCCCGAAAATCTCCTAAGTCCCGACTGATTACCTTCGCCGAAAGCATTTCCCATTGCGGATGCAGCTCCGAGAAATGTAAAAGCTTTGCCAGCCGTTCATTCTCTGCCTTTATCCCGGCTAGTTCCACATTGCTCTGCCGCAATTCTTCGTTTTCTTTTTGTAGTGCTTTGTTTTCGTTTTCCAAAGACGCTTTGGAGGCAAAATAGGGCCCGATGCCCCGCACGCCGCCGCTGAAGCCACTTACAACAAACGACAGCGGGCGCGTCAACGTAGTCAGCACAGTGTTCACCATGGGAAAGCGATGGTAGGCATCCCAAAACAGCCCTCCCAGCATGAGCAGGACCAAGACCAATCCCGCCAGTCTCACTTTCTTTTTTTGCTGCATCATAGTTTCCAAGCCTTCCTACTCACTTTGCCGGGTATACCCACTGCGCCGAAATGCATTCATATTCTCTGCCGCCATCGCCGTCCCACGCACGGCGCAATGCGGAGCGTTTTCTGCAACGTGAACCCGCAATCCGCTAGCCCAATTGAGCAAGCTGTCAAAATTCCGCAATTGGGCACCGCCTCCTGTGAGCAAGATTCCCTGCTCTTTCACTGCCGTCAGCAATTCCTCGTCCAGGTCTTCCAGCACGGAGCGGACCAGTTCCAGCATGGATTGCACAGGTCCTTGAAAGGCTTCCCGCATTTGATTTTGGTTCAGGTTCACCGCTGCCGGCATTCCCGTCAAAAGGTTTTTTCCTTTAATTTCCATGGAGGCAGGCGGATTGCTTTCCCATACGGTCCCTATTTCGATTTTTGCCTGCTCTGCCCGGTTATTTCCTACAACCAGATTATAATTTTTCCGCAGGTACTGGGCAAGAGCCCAATCCAGTGCTTCGCCACCCTGACGCAGGCAGCGAACCAAAGCAATGCGGCCCAGGCAAAAAACTGCGGCTTCCATAGCACCCGCTCCCATATGTACGACCAATGTTCCCCGGGTGCCTTTAACATCCACTCCAGCCCCCAGTGCCGCTGCCAAGGGTGCGTCCAAAAGGTATGCCTCCCGGGCTCCTGCTTCTGTGGCCGCATCTAAAACAGCCCGGCGCTCCACACTGGTCACGCCGCTGAAGGTACTAAGTACCAGCCGTGGCCTGGAAAAGAATCGTTTCCCCAGGATTCTTTTGAGATAGGAGCGCAGCATAATTTTTGTCAGATCAAAATCCGCAATGACCCCATTGCGTAATGGTCTCACGGCTTCCCAGTCTTCCGGCACTCGCCCCAGCATAGGGCAAGCTTTGTCGCCAACGGCAATAGTAGTCCCATTTCTGCGGCTGCGAACAACCACAGAGGCTTCCTCCAAAACAAGTCCTTCGCCCACGACTGCCATACGGGTAGACCCGGTGCCCAAATCCACACCCAGGTCTGCTGTGCCGAAAAAATCAAACATGTTGCTGCTCCTTTTACTTAATCCAGGAAACCCTGCTCTTTAAAGCTATAATAAATCCCATCCCCAATAATCAGATGATCCAACAAGGGTATTCCCATGACTTTACCCGTTTCCCGCAAGGTCTTTGTCAATGCCCGGTCTTCCCGGCTGGGGGACGGATCTCCGGAAGGATGGTTATGTACAGCCAAAATCGCGGCTGCATGCTGCACAATGGCCGGCGCATAGGCTTCCCGGGGATGCACAACAGACGAATTCAGAGAGCCCTCTGAAATCTTCTCAATGCTCATGACTTTTCCCTTGGTATTGAGCAGAATCACCCAAAAATGCTCATGGGTAGCGTAGCGCAGGCGAGGCATGACCAGCATTGCGCCATCCTCAGGGCTATGAATCGCCTTGAAAGGTTTGGTCCCTGCTTCGGCCAGCCGCCGTCCCAATTCCAACGCTGCCATAATCACGGAAGCCTTAGCCGTGCCTAGTCCCTGGACCCGTGTTAATTCCCTGGGATTTTGGGTGCGTGCCAGCTGCGTATCTTTTAACAAATCTCCGGTCAGTTCCCGGGCGATATCCAGGGCAGAGCGTCCCTTTGTACCCGTGCCAATTAAAATTGCCAGTAATTCCGTCATACTGAGCGCATTGGGCCCATAAGCCAAAAGGCGTTCACGAGGACGTTCTTCCGGCAGCATCTCTTTGATCAAATATTGTGTCATCTATGGTTCCATCCATTTCTGCGATCATTTGTGTTACGGTATAAAGAGGAAGCCCCACCACATTACTGTAGGAGCCCATAATATGAGGAATAAATTGTGCTGCCGCCCCTTGGATTGCATAGGCACCTGCTTTATCCAGCGGCTCGCCGGAACGTACATACCTGGCAATCAGGGCATCAGTGAGAGGTGCCATAGCCACCAGTGTTGATTCTACCCGCGTGAGAGTTTTGTCCCGATAGAGCAGGCTCACACCGGTCAAAACCTGGTGGGTCTCTCCGGATAAAAGCCGCAGCATAGCTGCTGCTTTTTCCGGAGTTCCCGGCTTTCCCAGGATTTTTCCTCTCAGCGCCACTACTGTATCTGCACCCAGGATCATGGTCTCTGTCCCGACTTTTTCTGCCACACGCCTTGCCTTGGCAAGAGCATTGTGCTGTACCAGGAGCTCCGGCGTCAGATCGGTTTGCTCTTCTTCCGAGTCGCTAATAATGACTTGAGGCGTAATACCAATCTGCTGCAACAATTGTAACCGTCTGGGCGACCCAGATGCCAGAATAAGTTTCATACTGCCTCCTAAAACTTATGATATGCTGCGGCGCCCAAGATCATCCCCAGCATCGCCAGCAAATTAGGGGTAAAAGAAAATCCCAAACTTATTTTGCAAACAAAAAGATCCACGACGCCAGGAGGAATATCCACCAAAAGGTAGGAACGGGTAAGGAAATCTGTAACAGGGCCTGCAACGAGGATTGTTTTCAGGTTTTCTCCTACCATGCCGCCGATAACAGCTCCGCCCAAGAGAAAGAGAAGCAGCCAGAATCGGTTTCTTCCAGGCATCTTAAACCTCGACTTTCTTTCCCTTCATATCATAAATATCCCCATCACTGTAGTAGCCAGTAATGGTCCACTGTTCTGCCTGCGTCCGCACGCTTTTCTTGAAATTCCTGGCATAGATAAGCCCAAGAACCAGCCATACCAGCGCACTGAGTAGCATGATCTGCCAGGTCGCTACTGCAGTAAAAAAATGGGCAATAGCGCGGCCAAACGCAAGCCCTGCCAAAAGTGCCAGGGTAGGAATCCCTCGGACAATCCATTTTGCTTTCTTTTCATCCAGGGTCTGTTTCCCCACAATGACCCGGGTACCTCGTTTTGCCTCACAGGCATTCCAGCAGTCCAGCATTTTGGGACGCTGTTGTCCCGGCTGCTGCTCAATTTTTACTTTTGCCCGCTGTTTATTCACGGCAATGACTTTGCCTACATAAACGCCGTTGTTCATAGTTCTTCTTGTATGATAATTACAGAAGCAAAATCACCATTTTCCTTTCTTTAGATTCTG
>CAJMHI010000040.1 GCA_905213155.1 uncultured Acidaminococcus sp.
GAGAAAGTAATTATGGGCTAAATTTTGCTTGATTTTTCATAGCTGGTCTCCTTTTTTTACACAACAGGTTCTGTTTGTTTGGACGAGGGCTTTTTATTGAATTCCTGCATGAGAAGGCCGATATCCACGCCTTGCATCCATTTTTGTGCCGCATCCGCTGCATGCTCCAGAGCCTCTCGGATCTTTTCTTTATCCTCTCCCTGAAAGGGATGGAGCACATGGGAAATTACTACGGCTTCTTCATGGGCAGGATGGCCTATGCCTACTTTAATCCGGGGGTAATTCTGGCTACCCAACGCGTTTTCAATGGATTTTAGCCCATTGTGCCCGCCGCTGGTACCTTTCCGGCGGATCCGCAGCGCCCCCACCGGCAAATCCATATCGTCCTGGATCACCAGCACTTCTTCCGGAGGGATGTGGTAAAACCTGGCAAAATCCGCTGCGGCAACGCCGCTGTTATTCATATAGGTGGTAGGTTTAAGCAGATAACATTTTTCCGGCATCCGTTTTTCCAAATACAGTGCATTGTCCGCTTTCTTCCAATGCTCGGTATCGGACCAGCGCTTGGCTAGGATATCTGCCGTCATAAATCCAATATTATGGCGCGTCCCGGCATATTCTTTGCCGATATTGCCCAGGGCAACCACAAGTTTCATACGATCGACTCCTTATACGAGAAAAGGCCGCCCTAAAAGACGGCCTCCGCATGCTTATTGTTTAAACAAAGCGCTGATGGACAGGTGATTATAAATCCGCAGGATCGTTTCTGCCAGCATGGGCGCTACGGAAAGCTGGATGATCTTCGGATGCTTCTTGTTGGGAGGCAGGGGAATGGTATTGGTCACCACCAGTTCCTTAATTTCGGACTGGGCAATACGGCTCAGTGCCGGATCCGTCAAAATCGGATGGGTTACACAGGCATAAATGTCCTTGGCACCAAACTTCTTCAGTGCCTTGGCGCCTTCGCACAGAGAGCCCGCCGTATCCACAATATCGTCCACCATAATGCAGATCTTGTCTTCTACATTACCGATCAGGTTCATCACTTCCGCCACACCGGGTTCCGGACGCCGTTTATCAATGATGGCCATACCACATTCCAAACGGGTTGCAATATTCCGTGCACGGCTCACACCGCCCAGATCCGGAGAAACCACAATTAATTCTTCTGGTGAAAAGCCTTTTTCTTTAATGTAGTCGGCCAAGATCGGACCGCCGGGCATATGGTCCACAGGGATATCAAAGAATCCCTGAATCTGTGCTGCATGCAAATCCACCGTCACCAAGCGGGTAATCCCGGAAACATCCATCAGATCCGCCATCAGTTTAGCCGTAATTGGTTCCCGTCCCCGTGCTTTACGATCCTGGCGGGCATAGCCGTAGAAAGGAACCACGGCAGTAATATGCCGGGCACTGGCGCGTTTAAAGGCGTCACACATAATCAGGAGCTCCATGATATTGTCATTGACAGCCGGTCCGCAAGTAGGTTGGATGACAAATACATCTTTGCCCCGCACGCTTTCATTGATCATGACCTGTACTTCACCGTTGTTGAAACGGTTAATAACAGCATCCCCTACCTGTGTGCCCAGGTAGGCAGCGATTTCCCGTGCCAGATCAGGATTGGCATTACCGGAAAAAATGGCCATATCTTCGCCTGTTTTATCACCCAACATACAATCAATCCCCCACGTATAGTTTTTAATCTACTCAAAGTATACAACGCATTACCAACTCTGGCAAGGCGCTTATTTTTGATTCCGCTGTTTTTCCGCCCAGCCTGCAATATTTACCTGCCGGCTGCGGCCCACACCCAGTGCGTTATCCGGCACGTCTTTAGTAATGGTGGAGCCGGCGGCGATATAACTTCCCTTGCCAATCCGTACTGGTGCCACCAAGTTGCTATTGCAGCCTACAAAGGCATCGTCCTCAATAACGGTGCGATGTTTCACTTTGCCATCGTAGTTAACCGTAATGGTTCCACAGCCCATATTGACACCGCTACCAATATCGCTGTCCCCGATATATTGCAGGTGTGGCAGCTTGGTTCCTTCTCCCACATGGGAATTTTTTACCTCTACAAAATTCCCCATCTTTACATAATTCCCGATCACCGTATTGGGCCGCAGGTGATCAAAGGGTCCCATCTGCACCGCATTACCCACTTGACAGTCATGGGCATAGACGAATTGAATATGAGAAGCATTCCCCACTTTTACATTGGTAAAACGGACCTGGGGACCAACTTCACAGTCTTCTCCTATTTTCGTATTGCCTTCCAGCCAGGTAAAAGGATACAAAATTGTATCCCGTCCCACCTTGACACTTTTTTCCACAAAGGTGCTATCCGGATCCATTACGGTAACCCCTTCATCCATAAGGCGTCCCACAATCCGCGCGTTCATGATTTTCTGGGCTGCTGCCAGCTGCCGCCGGGAATTTACCCCCATCACCATGTCAAAATCATTGGTTCGGATGCCGGATACTTTGCCACCACGACGCAAGCATTCTGCCAAAATATCCGTCAGGTAATACTCTCCCTGGGCATTATTATTTTTCAGGTGAGCCAAAAGGTCAAAAAGCAACGGCATTTCTGCACAGTAAATTCCGGTATTGATTTCCTGGGTTTTTCTTTGCTCCGGTGTGGCATCTTTTTCTTCCACAATCCCGGTCACCTGCCCGCAGTCATCCCGCAAAATCCGTCCATACCCGAACGGATCAGGCGCAATAGCGGTCAATACGCTGACTTTGGCACCACTTTGAAGATGTTTTTCGTAAAATTTACGCAGTTCCTCCCCTTCCAAGAGAGGGGTATCCCCGCATAAAATCAGGGCCGTTCCTTCTTCATCTCCCAAAAGGTCCCTGGCTTGAAGCACTGCATGGCCGGTACCCAGTTGTTCGGACTGGATTGCCACACGCGCCCGGGTCCCCAAAAATTCTGTTACTTTTTCACTGCCAAAGCCTACAATCACAACTTGATCATCGGCCCCGGCTTCATCTGCTGCATCCAGTACATGTTCCAGCATAGGTTTACCAGATAATTTATGAAGTACTTTTGGGAGTTTGGATTTCATCCGGGTTCCCTTACCTGCTGCTAAAATAATTGCAGCCAATTCTGCCATAATGGATCTGCCTCCTGCATTTACTACTTTTTTGTTTACAGCCGTTCCGGCACAATGCTGATGGCCTTAGTGACATCGTCCACACCTTTTAAGGTAAGCAGGGACGCATAGTCCTTAACCACTTTTTCTTCCGGCTCCCGGCTGGCAATGAATAAATAGGTTCCCACCACCTTGGCTCCCACTTCTTCTGCCAACTCCTGCATGCCTCTGGCCGTGCCGCCCGCACGCATAAAATCATCTACAATGAGAACTCTTGCTCCTTCCGGCAGTGCTTTCCGGGGTAGGCTCATGGTCTGGATTTTTTTGCTGGAACCGCTGACATAGCTAATGCTGACGGCCGGCCCTTCTGTAATCCTCGCTTCTTTGCGGGCCATTACCATGGGAATATTAAATGCCCGGGCCGTAGAAAAAGCCAGGGAAATCCCTTTTGCCTCCACCGTCATCACATATTCAGGCCGCAGTTCAATGGTCCGTTGCATGATCATCTCTCCCAGCCGGAAAGAAATCCGAGGCGTAAAGAGGATATCATTCATATAAATCATCCCGCCGGGCAACAACCGGGAAGGCTTGCTAAGACGCTCTGCCAAGTCCTTAAGAAATTCATTATTAGACTGTGTGGCATGAGAGGGAATATACCGCACCCCGCCACTAGCACCCGCCACGGTTTCAATCACCCCCAGGTCGTAGGTAGCAAGACCGTTGCGAATGGTCTGCACATCTTCAGAGAGGGTGGATTTGGCGACATCAAACCGGTCACAAAATTCATTAAATGAGAATAGATAGTGCGGATGATCATTGAGTTCCTTGGTCAGTGCCACAATCCGTTCCATACGTTTTACTCGAGCCATTATTTTCCCTCTTTCTTATTTTCCGATGGCATCAGTTTTTGTTCTTTAATGACTTTTAACAGTGTTTGTTCCGCATTTTCCATATGAGTCCGCACAGCTTCCTGGGCTTTTTCCACTTTGCCGGCGGCAATGGCATCAAAAATGGCCCGATGCTCTTTCAGCATGATTTCCACTCTGCCAGGATAGGGCATGCTACGTCCCCGAATGGCCGTAATCTGCTCCCGCAGGTTGCTGATAATGTTCATGCACCGGGTATTGCCGCTAGCACGATAAATTACGTCATGAAACGCCGTATCGTTATCAATGATTTTCGGGTAATCTCTCGCTTCCACGAGAGCAGCTTCTTCCGCTAATAGTTCCCGCATCTCCTGGATTTCACTTTTATCAATGCGCTCGGCAGCCAGACCTGCGGATAAAACATCCAAAGCGGTACGAACTTCATAGACTTCGTTAATATCTTTAATAGAGATATCTGCCACATAGGCACCCCGCCGAGGGATCATAACTACGAGTCCTTCCAGTTCCATTTTGCGGATGGCTTCCCGCACAGGTGTCCTGGAAACACCCATTTCTTCTGCCAATTGCAACTCCATGAGCCGCATGCCCGGCGGGAACTGCCCACTGATAATTGCCTGTCGTATACTTTCTACCACTACATCCCGCAAAGGCTTATAACTGTCTATAGGGATTTGTTTCAAATGCTGTACCATAATTGATCAACCTTCCCGCATCATTTGTACTGATGCAACCTGATCCTTAGCAAATTGTTTTGCTAAGGCACGGGCTGCGTCCACCGCTTTCTCCTCTGTGGGAAAAATCCCAAAAACCGTGGGCCCGCTGCCGCTCATCATGGCAAACTCTGCTCCTAGCTGGAGCAGTGCCGCTTTTCGTTTCCCGATTTCCGGGTAAGCCGTTAGCGTAACCAGTTCCAAATCATTTCTCATAGCAGAAAATATCTGTTCCCGCTCCCCACTGCGCAGCGCTTCTTCCAATTTGTCCACAGAACTGGGCACGCGCTTTGGCAATTGATCCATAGTCTGGTACGCCCAGGCTGTCGATACAGATAACTGCCGGGGTTTCACCAGCACCAGTGCAAAATCCGGTGCATTTTTTAGCTGCGTTAGTGCATCTCCTCGTCCCCGGCCTCGCTGAATGCCGCCATAAAGGCAAAACGGGACATCGCTGCCGATTTTCGCCCCCATTTGTTCCAACTGGTTCCGACTAAGTTTCGTTCCACAGTACCGGTTCAAAAGCCGCAAGACTGCTGCTGCATCCGCACTCCCACCAGCAAGACCCGCTGCCATAAAGATTTTCTTCTCCACGTGGAGATGAACGTTCGGCAATTGACCGGTAACCTTTTGAAAGACCTTGGCCGCTTTGACCATTAGATTGCTTGCATCACAAGGAAGGTCCGGGTTATCGGATGAAAGAGAAAACGTGGCCGCAGGTTCCAGCGTTATCCTGTCAGCAAGGGAGATACTCTGAAGGATGGTATCTACCTGATGGTAACCATCGGGCCGCCGCACGCCAACGGAAAGCCCTAAATTAATTTTCCCGTATGCGTTTTCCTCCATATATTCTCCCCTCTCCCTGTATTTTGTATTCATTGTATCCTGTCCTGCAACTTTCTGCAAGGGCTCAGAGTGAATTTCATGAACATTTCCCTTATTTTTTATATCGAACGTTCTACTATTACATAAAGAATACCTCTTCATGGTACAAAAAATTGACTTCTGTCCTTTAAAACAGAAGTCAACTATTTTACCGCATGTGCTGGGCTGCCGCAAAGAGCAACATGCCTCCTGCCACGGCAACATTCAGGCTTTCTGCCTTGCCATACATGGGTATCTTTACTTTTTGGTCTGCTTGTTGCAGCAGGGTTTCGGATACCCCTGTGGCTTCGCTGCCTAACACGAGCGCCAGCTTTTCCGGATAAGGAAGCATTGTGATATCATTAGCTCCCACCAAGGCCGTCGCCCAAAGCGGCATCTTTTCCCGATGGCAGAAGGAAAATAGCGCAGACTCTTCTACATCACAGCAGATGGGCAAATGAAACAAGGAGCCCATAGTGGCGCGAACCACTTTGGGATTGTACAGATCTGTCGTATTCTTCATAAGCAGAACAGCACAAGCCCCCATGGCATCCGCCGTACGAATAAGCGTTCCAAGATTGCCAGGATCCCGGATCTGATCAAGCACCAGCACCAATCCTTTTTCCACGTGGAGATCTGCTAAATCCGGGTAAGTAAGGGGCAGGACCGCAGCCACACCCTGAGGGTCTTCCGTGTCCGTGATTTTTTTCAGCACAGCTTCTGTAACATGGTAGTATGGACGGCTCACTGTTTCCGCATTTTCAGGCCAATCCACAGGCAACTGGGTGTAAAAAATACTTTCCATTGGGATTTTTGCCGCAAACGCTTCTTCCAAGGCCCGTTTTCCTTCCAACAGGTATAAGCCCTCCCGTTTCCGATATTTTTTTGTTTTTAAAGAGGCAATTTTTTTCACCACTTCATTTTGCAGGGATGCCAGTTCCTTGATCATATACCACCCTCCAGCTTTTCTGCCCCTTCTCGGCTTCCCAGTACCACCAGTACATCTTTCGCCTGTAAAGGAACTTTGGGATTCACGTTCCAGTCTGTTTTGCCTTTCGGGTGTTTTACAGCCACCACGTTCAGCTGGTAGGTCTGTCGAATATTTAATTCCACAAGACTCTTTCCCACCATTTTCTGAGGCAAAATCACCTCTACCAGGCACATATCATCGGACAATTCCACATAGTCCTGAATATTGGGATGCGCCAATGCATGTGCTACCCGCCGCCCCATATCCATTTCCGGGGAAATTACCTGGGTCGCTCCCAGACGCTTTAACATTTTGCCGTGCAAGACATTGGATGCCTTGGCAATGATCGTTTTCACGCCGGCTTCTTTCATCAGCATAGTGCATAAAAGACTAGGTTCCAGCGTCCCAATGGCTACAATAGCCGCATCAAATTGCTTTACACCCAGACTCTGCACCGTCTTTTCATCAATGGCATCTGCCAATACCACATGGGTGAGGGTATCCGCCAGGGTTTCTACTACATCTTCGTTATTATCCACACCCATGACTTCATGTCCCAGCTCTGCCAAAGTCAGGGCAATACTGCTACCAAAACGGCCCAAGCCCCATACAATAAATTGTTTCTTTTTCGCCATACCTTCTCCTATCCCACCATAATGTGTCCTTCCGGATACCGAATATGCTCTTTACGTTTGCGCGCGGTAAGGGCTAGGGCAAAGGTCATAACCCCCACCCGCCCCATGTACATGGACAAAATAAGAATTAGCTTACTAAGGGTTCCTGCATGCTGGCTAAGTCCTGTAGAAAGCCCTACCGTCGCGTAAGCAGATACCACTTCAAACACAATATTCTGCAGGGATGCCTGTTCCAAAAGCGTCAGCAAAAATACAGCTGCTACAATCCATAAAAGGGACAATCCTGCTATAGCAAACGCCTGATCCATGGTTTCCCGGCCAACGCGCCGTCCAAACAGCGTACAATCCTCTTCCCCACGTACGATCTGGGCAATATGCAAAAGGATCAGTGCGAAGGTGGTCGTTTTAATACCGCCGCCCGTAGATGCAGGAGACGCACCGATCAACATTAAAAGACATAGAAATAGCATGGTAGCAGGCTGCAGGCTCCCTAAATCCACGGTGTTAAAGCCTGCAGTACGGGGACTTACACTTTGAAAAAAACTGGCCATAAAAGAAGTCCCTGCGGACAAATTTCCAATTGTAGCTGGATTATCTTTTTCCAAAACGAAGAATCCCACAGTCCCTACAACTAACAAGAGCCCTGTTGTTGCCAGCACTAATTTACTGTGGGTTTGCAACCGGGCAAATGCAGTCTTTACCTGCAGCAGGTCACTCATCACGGCAAAGCCCAGCCCGCCAAGGATGATCAAAAGACTGATAAGCAGATTGACTACCGGATCTCCCACAAACAGTGTCAAGCTCTGAAAGTTCCCAAATAAATCAAACCCTGCATTGCAAAAAGCAGAAACACTGTGCCAGTAGCCATAATAAATCCCTTTTGGGCCGTAGCGAGGCAGAAAATACAATGCAAGCAGCGTCCCCAGCACGCCTTCAATCACAGCAGTATAGCGAACGATCTTGAGGCTCATGCGAACCACACCACTAAGTTCGTCCCGGTTTAAGGACACCTGCAGTGCCAGCCGTCCCTGCAAATCCAGCCGCCGCTTTAACAAAACAGAAAACAGCGTGGCAAACAACATTAGTCCCAGGCCACCCAGCTGAATTAAAAGCAACAAGACAACTTGTCCAAACAAGGAAAAATAGGTTCCCGTATCCACCACTACAAGTCCAGTAACGCAGGAGGCAGACGTTGCTGTAAACAGCGCATCCACAAAGGACAGTGACTGTCCCGTGCTGCTAGCCATCGGCAACATCAAAAGAACAGTCCCCGTAAGGATGAGACCAACAAATGTCAGGGCGATAAGCCGTGACGGTGAGAGATATTTTGCACGCAAGCCCTTCATATTACCGTCTGACCATATCCCGTGTAATTTCCGAAAGCGATGCTGCGCCGCACATCTCCATGGTATCTACCAGTTCTCCGCCTAGTTTTTCCACTAAAAGTTTGACACCTTCTTTACCGCCGCCATACACGGCAGTCACGAATGGCCGGGCAATAAGAACTGCATCCGCTCCCAGTGCCAAGGCTTTAAAGACATCCACGCCTGTGCGAATACCGCCATCCACCAGGATTTTCATGCGGTTTCCTACCGCCGCTACAACCTCTTCCAATACTTCTGCCGTCGCCGGACTTTGGTCCAGTACCCTTCCCCCGTGGTTACTCACCACAATGGCAGAAGCCCCTGCTTCCATTGCTTTTAAAGCGCCCTTGGCACTCATGATCCCTTTTACGATAAAGGGTAGTCCTGCGTCTTGGATAATTTGCTTCATCTCAGCCACAGATTTGCTGCCTGCCGGAGGCTCAAAATTCTTTAAAAAGGGAAGTCCTGCAGCGTCCACATCCATCGCCACGGCAAAGGCACCGGCATCTTTTACCAGTTTCATTTTTTCTGCAATCATCCGGGCATTCCAGGGTTTTACAGTAG
Source organism: uncultured Acidaminococcus sp. (assembly GCA_905213155.1). Taxonomy (GTDB): domain Bacteria; phylum Bacillota; class Negativicutes; order Acidaminococcales; family Acidaminococcaceae; genus Acidaminococcus. Next base: position 9,096 of record CAJMHI010000040.1, read on the forward strand.
GAACCCCAAAGCCTTCACAATGTTTAATCGCTTCTGTAGCGCCCTGCATCACTTGGGCATCCATTCCATCTCCTGTAAAAGCAGCAATGCCCGCTTCCGCACATCCTGGCACCAGTTCCGCATTGTATGTTACATCATTATATGCATCGCTGTAATGCATAGCCACTGCCCCTACAGGCCCTGCGAAAATCGGGTAACGGAACTTGCGTCCAAATAATACCAAAGACGTATCTACTTGTTTTTTGGCACAGAGAGTATCCATCACCACACGCACTTCCTGCCACTTCGCATAATTGCGGATTGCCGTATCCCCTATGCCTTTGGCACCTGGTCCTGGCACTCTGTTTTTGCAAGCAATGCCATTACACACAGGGCACCCCACACATTTTCCCAGCCGCGTTTTTGCCTTTTCCATAACCTCTTTATAATCCATCTATCGCCACTCCCCTTTTTTAACCGTTATTATTCATTATACCACAGTCAAGAAGTAGCAAGAGAAACAAAATACCCGTATCCTTTGAGGATACGGGTGTAAGTATGCTTATTTTGGATAGCTGTTATTCACGGTATCTTTCAGCAAGACATCGTGAGCGCCGCCTTCTGTCAAGCTGACCGCAGATACTAACGTCAACTTGGCTTTTTTCTGGAGCTCCGGAATTGTCAGAGATCCACAGTTGCACATGGTAGAACGAATTTTTGAAATCGTCAGGTTCACATTATCTTTCAGTCCCCCTGCATAGGGAACATAAGAATCCACGCCTTCTTCAAAAGACAACTTTTTATCACCGCCCAGGTCGTAACGTTGCCAGTTACGGGCACGAGCACTGCCCTCGCCCCAATATTCTTTCATATACGTTCCGTTGATATTGACCTTGTTGGTGGGAGATTCGTCAAACCGTGCAAAATACCTTCCCAACATCAGAAAATCAGCCCCCATGGCAAGCGCCAAGGTCATATGGTAATCGTAGACAATACCACCGTCAGAACAGATGGGTACATAGATTCCGGTTTCTTTGTAGTATTCGTCCCGGGCTTTGGCCACGTCGATAACTGCCGTTGCCTGACCGCGACCGATGCCTTTTTGTTCCCGGGTAATACAAATACTGCCGCCGCCAATCCCTACTTTAATAAAATCAGCGCCGCATTCTGCCAGGAAACGGAAGCCTTCACCGTCGACCACATTGCCGGCCCCTACTTTTACGCTGTCTCCATATTTATCACGGATCCATTGCAGTGTCCGTTTCTGCCATTCACTGTAGCCTTCGGAAGAATCAATACACAGAACATCCGCACCTGCTTCTACCAAAGCGGGAACCCGTTCTTCATAGTCCCGGGTGTTAATCCCTGCCCCTACCACATGGCGTTTCTGGTCATCCAATAATTCCAAAGGATATTGCTTATGGGTAGAATAATCTTTCCGGAACACCATATAAAGCAGATGCCCACTTTTATCAATAATGGGTAAGGTGTTAAGCTTATGGTCCCAGATAATATCATTGGCCTGTTTTAAGGTGATATCGCTGGTTCCCACCACCATATCACTAACGGGCGTCATAAAATCTTTGACCAGGTCACTCATCTGCATCCGGCTGACTCTGTAATCACGGCTCGTTACAATCCCTTCCAGGTAGCCGTTACCTGTGCCATCACTGGTTACAGCCATGGTGGAATGCCCTGTTCTTTCTTTAAGAGCCAGAACATCCGCCAGCGTGCTATCCGGGCGCAGATTAGAATCACTGACCACAAAACCCGCTTTAAAGCTCTTGACCCGTGCTACCATCGCTGCCTCACTGGCAATGCTCTGGGATCCATAGATAAAGGAGATCCCTCCTTCACGGGACAGAGCAATGGCCATCTTGTCATCGGACACGGACTGCATGATAGCGGAAACAAGGGGGATGTTCAACGTCATTGCCGGCTCTTCGCCTTTTTTGAATTTCACCAGAGGCGTCTTAAGACTCACGTTTGCCGGAATGCATTCGCTGGAAGAATATCCAGGAACTAAAAGATACTCACTAAAAGTATGCGCAGGCTCATCATAAATAAATGCCATGACAGATCCCCCTTTAAAATATTTTTCCTATTTTACCACTCGACCGTCACAAATGCAACACTTTATTTATTGTTTATCCTGCGCAGGGCTCTCCATGCAATATCTTTCCGATAATGTGCCCCTTCAAAGTGGATTTTTTCTACTGCCGCATAGGCTTTGCGTTGTGCTGCTAAGATGTCTTCTGCCACGGCGGTGACGCCCAAGACTCTTCCGCCATTAGTCAGAATTTGTCCATTTTCTTCCCGCGTTCCTGCATGGAACACCACAACATCCTGCATGGCCCCTGCTGCTTCCAGTCCGCTAATGGGTAGTCCTTTGGGATAGGAACCGGGATACCCAGAACTTGCCATGACTACGCACACGGCTGCTTTATCTGTTTCCCATTCCACCATATCCGGTTGCAAAGTTCCCTTGGCGCAAGCTACCATAATCGTAGGCAGATCACTTTTTAGCAGCGGCAAAACGGCCTGGGTCTCCGGATCTCCGAAACGGGCATTAAATTCTACCACCTTTACGCTGTCTCCTTTGATCATAAGGCCTGCATACAGACAACCGGCATAAGGCCGCCCTTCTTTAGCCATCGCATCCACTACGGGGCGCAGAATAATATCCATAGTTTTTTGTTTTAATTCCGGAGTCATAACAGGAGCAGGGCAATAAGCACCCATACCACCGGTATTGGGTCCTTTGTCCCCATCATTAACCCGTTTATGATCCTGGGCTGCCAGCATGGGCACAATGGTTTTACCATCTGTAAAAGCAAACAGGGATGCTTCTTCCCCTTCCATAAATTCTTCAATCACCACTTTATTGCCAGCGGCGCCAAATTTATGGCCGGCCATCATTTCTTCCAGGGCTTCCATGGCTTCTGCTTTGGTCATGGCCACTACGACGCCTTTGCCGGCAGCCAGGCCATCAGCTTTGATGACAATGGGGGCTCCTTTTTCTTCCACAAAAGCTTTCGCCTCTTGTAGCGTATCACAAACTTTAAAGAAGGCGGTAGGAACGCCGTATTTTTGCATCAGTTCTTTGGAAAAAATTTTGGAGCCTTCAATGGCAGCAGCTTTCGCTGTTGGGCCAAAAACCGTCAGGCCATGTTGCTGAAATACGTCCACAAGACCATCCACCAACGGCGCCTCAGGCCCCACCACCGTAAGATCAATATGGTGGTTTTGAGCCCAAGCGGCCAATCCTTCCCGATCGTTCACATCCAGCTGAACGCATTCCGCTAAATTTTTCATACCTGGGTTGCCAGGGACTGCATAAATTTTTTCTACCTTTGGGCTTTGCGCCAGTTTCCATACCAAGGTATGTTCCCTGCCGCCGCCGCCAATGACCAGTACCTGCATGTTCTGCCTCCCGTTAATCTTTCGCCAGCTGTTTTTTCAAATACGCTGCAATTGCGGTATCATATGCCGCCGTGTGAGCAAATGCTTCCTGCGCCAGTGCTTTCCGGGTTTTAAGGTCAATATCTCCTTTTTCCTCCAGCATCTTCATCAGATCCTGATACCGATCCGGATTGGTAATGATCACCACATCATGAAAATTTTTGGCAGAAGCCCGTACCATCGCCGGCCCACCAATATCAATATTTTCGATGGCCTCTGCTTCTGTTACATTGGGTTTGGCAATGGTCGCCTCAAAGGGATACAAATTCACCACAACCAAATCAATGGGTTTAATCCCATTATCCCGCATATCCTGCATATGCTTCGGATTGCTGCGCACTGCCAGAATGCCGCCATGAATTTTAGGATTTAATGTCTTAACCCGGCCATCCATCATCTCCGGTGTGCCGGTCACGTCACTCACGTAGGTCACAGGGATTCCTGCAGCTTTAATGGCCTTCATGGTTCCGCCGGTAGAAATAATTTCAATACCTTTTTTGTTAAGAAATGCTGCCAGCTTCACAATCCCCGTCTTATCCGAAACACTCAGTAACGCTCTTTGTATCGTCATCTGAATTCCTCCTATTTCCGAATCCGCACATGACGGCCGCGAACTTCCAGCCGGTCTTCCGCCCACAGTTTTACCACTTCCGGCAGGATGGTGTGTTCCTGTACCAAAATCCGTGCCGCCAGCGTATCATGCGTATCTTCATCCAGTACAGGAACCGCCGCTTGTTTAATAATGGGGCCGCTATCCATACCCGCATCCACAAAATGTACCGTACAGCCGGCGATTTTTACGCCATACTTTAAAGCCTGTCCCTGCGCATCCAGTCCGGTAAAACTGGGGAGCAACGCAGGATGAATATTGATGATTTTTTCCGGCCAGGCATTCACAAAATCTGCGGACAAAATCCGCATGAAGCCTGCCAAAACCACCAGTTCCACCTGGGCTTCCCGAAGTTTTTGGTTGATAGCCGCCTCAAAGGAGGCCTTATCCGGATAATCCTGCCGGGCAATGGCATAGTGTGGGATTCCCTCTTTTTCTGCCCGCTTAAGGGCATAGGCCTCCACGCTGTCGCTGATCACTACGGTGATGTCAATCGGCAGATGCTCGGCTTTGATTTTATCTACGATAGCCTGAAAATTACTGCCCCTGCCACTCACCAGGACGCCGATTTTTCTATTCATGGCCGAATACGCCGCCTTTCATCACGGTCTTTTTAGTACCAGGCACTACGTGTCCCAGTTCATAATACGTTTCCCCGTTTTCTTTCAGGTATTGGCGTACGATCTCTGCTTCTCCAGCATCTACGACCAGCACCATGCCTACGCCCATATTAAAGGTCCGGTACATTTCTTTCCAAGGCACATTGCCCCATTCCTGGAGCTTACGGAATACAGCTGGCATTTCCCAGGCATCCGCATGCACTTCGGCATCACAGTCCTGCGGCAAAATCCGGGGAATATTTTCATAAAACCCGCCGCCGGTAATATGTACCATACCATGAAGGTCGAATTGTTTGATCATAGGCAGCACTGTTTTAGGATACAAGCGTGTAGGCGTAAGCAATTCTTCTCCCAGCGTTTTGCCAAATTCCGGAATATAGGTATCTACCTTAAACTGCATTACGTCAAAGCACAACTTCCGCACCAGGGAATACCCATTAGAGTGTACACCGGTAGAAGGCAGGCCCAAAAGCACATCCCCGGCCTTAACCTTGTCTCCGGTAATCATTTTGTTTTTTTCCACTACCCCCACGGAAAAACCGGCGATATCATATTCTCCCGGAGCGTAGAAGCCACTCATTTCTGCGGTTTCCCCTCCGATCAGGGCGCATCCGCTTTCCTTGCAGGCACGGGCTACCCCTTTGACAATATCTGCGATCTTTTGGGAATCCACTTTTGCCGTGGCAATATAATCCAGGAAGAATAAAGGTTCCGCACCCTGTACCAGAATATCATTTACGCACATGGCCACCGCATCTTGCCCGATGGTGTCATGCCGGTCCATTAAAAAGGCAAGCTTCAGCTTCGTCCCCACACCGTCGGTGCCAGAAACCAGTACCGGGTCCTTATAGTTGCTGCCCAGGGCAAACAGGCCTCCGAAGCCTCCCAGGTCCCCGATGACCTCAGGACGATACGTAGCCCGTACACTGTCCTTCATTAATTCTACAGCCTTATTGCCCGCATCAATATCGACTCCGGCTTCCGCGTAGGTTATCACTTTTTTTTCGGTCACAGCGTTTCCTCCTCACCCTTCAAACTGGAACTTATTGCCAAGTTTCATTTCTTTATCTGCACCATCCGGATAGATCCGATTGAAGCAAGCATAGCACATATCGTCCGGTTTCAAGACGGACAAACTTTCCCGCAGCCCTTTCATGGTAATATAGTGCAGACTGTCAGCTTTAATATATTCCCGGATTTCTTCCTCATTTTTGATGGCCGCGATCAATTCTTTCCGTTCAGAGGTATCAATACCATAGTAGCAGGAATCAACCACCGGGGGAGAACTGATGCACACATGCACCGCAGTAGCCCCTGCATCCCGCAATAGCTGCACAATCAGGCCGCTGGTGGTCCCCCGTACGATGGAATCGTCCACCATCACCACGGATTTGCCAGCTACCAGACTCCTGTTGGCGTTGAGTTTTAGGCGAACGGAATTCAGCCGCTGCTTTTGGGTCGGCTGGATAAATGTACGGCCAATGTATTTATTTTTGGTCAGTCCTTCTACAAAAGGAATCCCTGCTTCCAGGCCATACCCGATAGCCGCCGGTGTTCCGGAATCTGGTACAGAAATCACAATATCCGCCTTGATATCTTTGGTCTCCCGTGCCAGGATCCGCCCCATATTCAGGCGCGCCCGATACACGCTTTCCCCATCAAGAACGCTGTCCGGCCGGGCAAAATACACATATTCAAATACGCAGTGAGCGCAGTGTTCCGGGGTATGCTCACAATACATAATGCTTTCCGGTTCTTTTTCTGCATCTTTTATAATTATCATTTCCCCAGGAGCAATATCCCGCACGTATTCTGCCCCCACCTGATCCAAGGCGCAGGTTTCACTGGCAAGCACCCAGCCATGATGCAGCCGTCCCAGGCACAGTGGATGGAATCCATAAGGATCCCGGAAGGCAACAATCTGATCGTCCCCCATCACAAGGATACTAAATGCACCTTTTATGGTATTAGCTGCTTCTGCCACCCGTTCCGGAAGTGTTTTCTTTCGGCTGCGGGCAATGAGCGCCAAGACCACTTCTGTATCCACCGTGGTTTGGAACACATGCCCTTCTTTACTGAGTTCATCCCGCAACTGTACCGCATTCGTCAGATTGCCGTTATGAGATAATGCCAGATTGCCCCCATCATAAAATACCTTCAGGGGCTGTACATTATAGGACAGGCTGGAACCCGTAGTCGAGTAGCGTACGTGCCCGATGGCCATATAGCCATCCAGGCCTTGCAGTCCGCTTTTAAATACATCATTCACCAGGCCCATACCTTTTTTGATGTGCATATTACGGCCATTGCTTACCGCAATTCCGGCGCTCTCCTGTCCCCTATGCTGAAGGGCAAAAAGTCCCCAATAAGTATTTAATGCTACATCATCATTTTTGGAATAAATGCCAAAAACACCACATTCCTCGTGTAGTGTATCACCCTGCAGCTCTTTTTCCCACATAAGTCCTCCTGCTCAGGCTTTTTCCGCGACAGCCCGGGTAGCGGCCAGTTTTTCTCCCTTGGCTTTCACTTCTTCCTTCATTTTGGCACGATACGCCGCCAATTTCTGTACCAATTCCGGATGTTTTCCAGCCAAAATCTCTACAGCAAAAATTCCTGCGTTTTTAGCGCCATTGATAGCCATGGTAGCGACAGGAATCCCAGACGGCATTTGCACAAAGCTCAGCAAGGAATCCATTCCGCCCAAAGGCGTAGCATCAATAGGAATCCCAATCACCGGCAGTGTAGTATACGCAGCGATAAATCCGCCCAAGTGCGCTGCAGCACCTGCTGCCGCAATAATAGCTTCCACGCCACGCTCCCGGGCGCCTTCGGCAAACGTTTTGACCAGTTCCGGAGTCCGATGGGCACTGGCAACCTGTACCTCGGTTTCAATCCCAAATTCTTTCAGGACTTTTTCTGCTGCCTCCAGTTTTGGCCAGTCCGAATTGCTTCCCATAATGATTGCTACCTTCATCATTGACACCTCCAAGAAAAAAGCCCCAGGAATCATTCCACCCACTTGTGTATATGCTTCTCAGGGATCTTCGCTGACACAACTTTCAACTTACCCTTATTCTATCAATAGGGCCGTAGGCTGTCAATGGAATATCGAACTTTTATTAAAATAGTTACAGTATCGTTCGTGTTTTCCCTCATTATAATTTTCACACTTTTACAATTTAAATTGGAGTATAATAAAATTGTGAGGTGATCAACATGACACATTCATTGTGGACTAAAATCCTATCCTTCATAGCCATATCGTTATTTTCTTGTAGCGCATCCTGGGCTATGCCGGTACCCGGTACCGCGATCCATGTACCTAAACCAGGTGCTATCGGCACCCATTTGCCGCGCCCTACCGTTCCCATTGGCAATTACCAGCATCCGGGAAAAATCCCCATTCCTATGATTAGACCCGTAAATTCTCCCATTGCACCACGCCCCATTCCTACCCCCAAACTTAGTACTCTTGCCACCCTTCCGCAAACGAGCCAAATGATGCCCGCTGAAATTGGGCTGACCAAACAGGCGCAGCTTTTTGTGTACCGTCCATCACTCCAGCTTTACAGCTGGCAGCAGTCTGGCATGCTTACAGGGCTCACAGGATTTCAGGCGCTGGCTAATAACCCGCAGCTTTCTGCTGCCTGGTGGAAACCGCTGCCGCTTTGGAACCAAGGAGATAAGATGCAGGTCATCCTTCCCCGCTTAACGCAAGAAATTCACTAAAGGTATACATCATTTATGTTTTTTTCCATTATTTTACTCATTGTTACCCTTGTATGATAATTACAGAAGCAAAATCACCATTTTCCTTTCTTTAGATTCTGT
>CAJMHI010000041.1 GCA_905213155.1 uncultured Acidaminococcus sp.
GAAGTAAACGCCACCAGATTTCGAATAAGCTGCATTTACTTTTTCATTTAACGGAATAATGAAAAAAGGTAAGTCGGGGCAGACCGGGGACAAAATTTATAGTATAATGGACAAAAATACAAATTTCGAATTCCTTAGAATATAAGAAAGGATCTGGATAGGGATGCACAATGATAGAGGAAGAAAAATCGGTATATTGCTGACGCTACTAGGGTTTATAGGAGGGGCCTGGTCCTCTGCCGGGGCAATGGCGCCAGAAACTGATGCTGTGGTAGTACAAACGACCGCAAAAAATACCGGTAGAGAAGCAGTTAAAGCAAGTACCAAGAAAAATACCAAAAAGTTGAAAAAAACAGCATCCCAAGAAACTGAGCCACAGGAAGCACCTGTTACCAGTCAGGATGGAGCCCCCGTTTTGCAGCGGGGAGAACTGATCAGTGAGGCAGTAGGGGATATTGACGGGGATGGCAAAGAAGAAACCATCAGCTTATTGGGAAACCAAGCAGTGGATCAGTCCCGCTATCAGGGGGATATGTATCTGATTGTCCGGGAAACGGGCGCTAAAAATCCGGCCCAGGTGAAATATTATTATCGCCCCAAAGATTTGGGCGGCTATGATGCCTATCTGACACTAGCGGATGTAACCGGCAGCGGTGCTCCGGATGTCATCATTGCTGCGCCTAGCGGCGGTACGGCAGGAGTGACGCAGTACCGGATCCTGGATTTTTCCAATGGAAAACCAGAAGAAATTTTTACGGCAGCCGATAACCGGGGCGTATCTATGGTGGGAACGTATTTACCGGACTTTCAGGCTTCGTTGCAATTTCCCAGCCTCAACCAGGAAGTGACGGTGGATCTTGCCAATCAAAAGGATACCTATCGAAATATTAATGTATATGACACAGATGGAATGCTGAAAGAATCCGGACTTAGGCCTGTGATCCAGGATATCAGCCAGCTAAGTACGCTGGATGTGGATGGAAATGGCGTGGATGAAGTTGTAACACTGCAGCCTGTTCTGGGCGCTCCCAACACAACACCCCTTGGCATGGTGCGCACGGTATGGGACTATCGGGCAGGGCAATGGCAACCAAGGGAAGTGCATTTTGCCGCAGAATTATACAGCCGGCCAACATACCAGAATACCGATCTGGTTAAAGGGGACGGAGGGTACGAAATTGCTAAATTGAAAGTGGCTGCTGGTGTCGGAGAAATTGAGTATCCGCATTTCCAAAAGCTGGATGGGCGGATTGCCTGGAAAGTCAATCATGTAATTGAAGACTTCGTCCGGCAGAATTTACAAAAAGTAAATCTGGGGACACAGCTCAATCTTACGTATGATGTAAAATATTCCGGAACGCATTATGCCAGCATTATGATGCTGGGCCTTTTTAACGATAAGGATAACAGCGAGGCTGTTGCCAAATGCTTTAACTTTGACCTGGGGACTGGGGAAACAGTTTCTTTGCAGGATATGATCCGGCCATGGGGGAAATTCTGGAAAATGGTCGGTAAAGAAGGCAAGGATGTGCCCGTTAGCGAGAAAAACGTGACGGATTATTACCTGGATGGCAATGTTTTAGGTTTATTTTATGGGGATAGAAAAGAATATGACCTGGATTGGGAAAAGGTGGTGCCTTTCCTGGTGAAAAATGTGCCAGGAGAAGAATTTTTGACCGACCAGTCAAACGAAGAACCGAAGAATAAAAGCGTGAAAACGAAAGATAAAGAAGCAAAAACTGCTGAAACGGAAGATTGAAACTAGATTTTTCATAGGCTATAATATACAAGGTTTTCTATAATTTTTTGGGAAATGCGATGCAGTTGTGTTTCTTAAAGCAAAGCATGCCCGGTAGGGCATATTTAGGAGGATTGTCCATGCAAGGAAAGAAAAAAATGTTATCCATCGGGATGGCACTCCTCTTGCTGGTGGGCCTTGCGGGCTGCGGCAAACAGTCGGCCACCACAGGAGGGGACGTGGCAGTTAAGTCCATGAAAGTCATCAAACGGGATACGCCCATTACCTATGAATACACCGGGTTCGTTGAGGCCGCTAATGACGTGGAACTCAAAAGCAAAGTAACCGGTACGATTGTGCAAAAACTGGTTAATGGCGGTGACACGGTACAAGCCGGACAGCTGCTCTATGTGATTGACCCTCGCAGCTACCAGACTTCTGTGCTAAACGCCCAGGCAAATTTGGCGAATGCCCAGGCGACATTGGCTAACGCCCAGCGGGATGCCTCCCGTTACCAGACCCTGTACGAACAAGGGGCTGTGAGCAAACAGACCGCTGATCAGTACAATACCCAATTGGCGCAAGCCCAGGCAGCCGTGAATGCCCAACAGGCAATCTTGGCATCTTCCCAAGTGGATGTGAGTGATACGCAAATTGTGGCACCTTTTACTGGGAAAATTGATACCAATACGCTGGCAGAGGGCGCTTTTGTAACGGCCAACTCTACCACCTTAACCAGTATCAGCGCCAGCAACCCCATGCGTGTCCGGTTTTCCGTTTCGGAAAGTGATTACCTGGACATGATGGGCGGCAATACAGGGAATGGCACCCGGTTGCAGAATGTGACATTAAAATTGAGCGATGGGTCTACCTATCCTGAACAAGGAACGGTGACACAGGTAGACCGGGGTGTCAGCAACACTACAGGAACCCTGACCCTAAAAGCTGATTTTGCCAATCCCAACGGTGTACTGCTACCGGGGATGTTTGCCAACATTTCGTTAGTAGGTTCTACGGTCAAGGATGCGATTTTGATTCCGCAGCGGGCTGTAACCGATGTTATGTATAAACACTTTGTTTATGTTATCGGGTCCGATGGTAAAGTAACCATGAAAGAGGTCGTATTGGGGCCCCGGATTGGAAAATTGTGGCTGGTCAAGAGCGGCTTGGATGGTTCTGAAACCGTTGTAGTGGAAGGTGTCCAGAAGCTACAGGAAGGGACAAAAGTCACTGCTACAACTATGACGGAAGCAGATCTGGATACTACGGATACAGCAACGGGTACCTCCGACAATAGCGGGAAATAAGGAGGGGTGAGTAAGTGGCAAAATATTTTATAGATCACCCTGTATTCGCCTGCGTTATTTCTCTGATTATCTTTTTGGTCGGTGCTATTGCAGCATACACACTCCCGATTGCTCAGTATCCGGAAATTGCAAAACCCCGTATTGAAGTGTCCACGAACTATGTAGGCGCCAATGCGGAAGTTATTGAGCAGAGTGTTGCCCAGGCTATTGAGAAAAAAGTAAACGGCGTGGATAACATGGTGGACATGACCTCCACCAGCGATAACCAGGGAAACTACAACCTGGAAGTACAGTTCGAATTGGGAACAGATCCCGATATGGACTCCGTTATGGTGCAGAACCGGGTAGCACAGGCTAATGCCTCCTTGCCCAGCGACGTAAGCACTTACGGTGTAACGACAACCAAACGGTCTGCAGAAACCATTATGTACTTGGCGTTAACGTCTCCTCATGGTACGTATGACACCATGTTCCTGAAAACTTACGGCACCACGTCTTTCGTGGATGCGTTGAAGCGTGTGAAGGGCGTTTCTACTGTTTCCGAATACGGTCCTGAACTGGCACTGCGGATTTGGCTTGATCCGATGAAAATGGCACAATTGGGTGTTACGGCCTCCGATGTACAAAATGCCATTACGACCCAAAATATCCAAGCACCGGTGGGCTCTATCGGCGCTAGACCCAATGGCCCGGATCAGGAATTTGAGTATTCCGCAAGAGTTAAGGGGCGCTTAACTGATATTGACGAATTTAAAAATATCGTTATTAAAAACAAAGATGGCAACTTGTTAAAAGTGGGGGATGTGGCCCGGGTAGAATTCGGAGCCCGTTCTGATCCCGTGGTCAGTAAGATGGATGGACAGAATGCCATGAACTATGCTATCAGCTTGAATGCCGATGCTAATGCACTGGATTCTGTGGCAGGGATTAAGGAAGTCTTGTCCGCGGCGGAAAAGAATTTCCCTCCGGATATGAAGTTGACCATCATGCAGGATAATACCGACATCATTCGCTCTTCCATGGGTGAAATTGTTGTAACGTTATTTGAAACTCTGGTGCTGGTTATCCTGATTACCTGGGTGTTCCTGCAAAGCTGGCGGGCAACGCTGGTGCCGACCTTGGCTATACCAGTGTCCCTGATGGGAACATTTACCTCGTTCTATGTTTTTGACTTCACAATTAATACGCTGACTTTGTTTGCACTGGTGCTAGCCATCGGGATGGTGGTAGATGATGCCATCGTTGTGGTGGAAGCCGTGGAACATAACGTGGACGAACTGGGCATGAGCCCCAAAGAGGCAACCTATACCGCTATGCGGGAAGTGTCCGGGGCTATTGTAGCCACAGCCTTTGTGCTTTTAGCTGTATTTCTTCCGGTTGCCTTCCTCAGCGGGACGACGGGCGTATTGTATAAGCAGTTTGCCCTGAGTATTGTGGTGGCACTGTCTATTTCGGCCGTGGTTGCTATGACCCTTTCTCCTGCCGTGTGTGCTGCGGTGATAAAACCGAAAAAACCGGCGAATGGGATCATTGGGAAATGCTTCGGCTACTTTAACCGCTGGCTGGAACGGACAACAGGAAGTTACGTAGGACTTGTTAAAAAGTTGTTACGGCATTTCCGTGTGGGCCTGTGCGGGCTCTTAGTCATTTTGGTCTTGATTGGCGGCTTCTTTAAACTGATTCCTACCGGGTTCGTTCCGGATGAGGACCAGAACTTTGCCTTAATGGCTGTTCAATTGCCGGAGGCAGCTTCTTCCAACCGGACGATTAAAGTGACGAACGATCTGTATAAACAGATTAAAAATATCCCCGGCGTACAGAGAGTCTTCCAGGTGGTGGGCTTTGATGTACTGGCAGAAGCCATGAAATCCAATGGAGCCTTAATGGGTATCAAGTTGGAAGATGTAGAAAAGCGGACAAGCAGTGATCAATCTGTTTATGCGATCCTGAATAAATTAAACACAATTGGCGCAAAAACTCCGGAAGGTACAGTGCGGGCATTTAACGCAGCAGTACTGCCGGGCATGAGCAATACCGGGAACCTGTCCCTGTATATCATGGACAATACCGGGCACGACGTCAGTGTCATGGCACAGGATATGCAAAAGGTCATGATGGAACTGAACCAGCTGCCGGAAGTCAGCAATATGTATACCACGTTTAGTGATAATACGCCGGCACTGCAGTTTAGCGTGGACCGTGCTAAGGCGGAAAGCTTGAACGTGCCAGTTGCCAATGTGTTCACCGCATTGCAGACCTTCTTGGGCGGCAGTGAAGTCAATGACTTCAACTTGCTGAACCAGACCTGGAAAGTTGTTATTCAGGCGGAACCGCAATACCGGGACGATGTGAAAAACTTCGGAAATATGTATGTTTCCAGCACAGATGGCAATCTGATCCCGTTAAGCGCACTGGTGACCAGCCAGGAAATGCAGGCACCGGCTACCATTACCCGGTTTAATGCGGCGCGGGGCGCAAAATTTGCAGGATCCCCGGCAAGTGGGTATTCCACCGGGCAAGCCATCACAGCCGTGGAAAATGTCCTCAATACCCAACTGCCTACCGGCTACACCTATGAATGGGTGGATCAGAGCCGGGATGAAAAATCGGCTGGTAACTCGGCTGTTATCATGTTTGGGATTTCCTTGGTGTTTGTGTATTTGTGCCTGTCTGCTCTGTACGAGAGCTGGAGCTTGCCGCTTGGCATTATCTTCTCCGTGCCTTGCGCAGTGATGGGCGCCGTGGGATTTCAGTATCTCCGGGGACTTACCAGTGATATTTACATGCAGATCGGAATGATCGTGCTCATTGGCCTATCGGCCAAGAACGCCATTCTGATTGTGGAATATGCGAAGGATCGTGTGGATGATGGCTGGGCAGTACTTCCTGCTTTGGTGGATACCGTACATGTGCGTCTGCGTCCTATTCTGATGACGGCTATTTCTACGATTGTGGGGGCCATTCCTCTGGCGTGGGCCAGCGGTGCCGGTGCCGGTAGCCGGACTTCCATCGGGACGGCCATTATCGGCGGGATGACAGCTTCCACTTGCCTGAGTATTTTCCTTGTTCCGGTTTTGTTCCTGACCATTGAAAAAGTCTTTCATCCTAAAACACCTCTGGGGGATGTGGATGATCCGATTCCCAAAGAGACAAATTAATTGTATAGAAGTTTTTACAAGAGGAGTGCTGCGCTAGGCAACACTCCTTTTTTATCCCGAATTATTTTGTACAATTTAAGAATTTCATTCAGAAACTCTTTGCAATTTCCAAAAGAAACAGTTATAATAGATTTCACTCCTAAGATTGTAAGGAGGATAATACGTGTTACGAACAAATGGTACAAAAAAACTACTCTGCCAGGTTTGGCGGCTGACCAAAAGCTATTGGCAGAGTGAGGAAAAGAAAAAAGCGTATCTGCTTTTGGCTGCTATCCTGGCGCTCACGCTGGCGGTGGTTTTTATGCTGGTGCTTTTGAATCAGTGGAACAATGCGTTTTATACCGCTCTCCAAAATTACCAGACAGACGAAATTTTCCATCAGTTGTGGCGGTTTACCGGTCTTGCTTTTGCGTATATCGTGCTGGCAGTGTATGCCTATTATCTCCAGCAGGTGCTGCTGCTTCACTGGCGAAGATGGCTCACTAATCAGTATATTGACCGGTGGCTGACGGGAAAAATTTACTACCGGCTGGAAATGTTCGGAAAAGAAATGGATAACCCGGACCAGCGGATTAGTGAAGACGTCAATTTGTTTGTGACACAGACCCTTGGCTTTTTCATTGGGATTGTTAAAGCGCTGTGTACGCTGGTTTCTTTTGTAGTGATCCTGTGGCAGCTGTCCGGTGCTTTTTCTGTGCAGCTTTTTGGTCAGTCCTTTCATATTCCCGGTTATATGGTGTGGGTAGCTGTGGCCTATGCAGTTCTTGGAACCTATCTGACACATCGGGTGGGGCATAAGCTGGTTGACCTCAATTTCCTGCAGCAACGCCGGGAAGCAGATTTCCGTTTCAGCATGATGCGGATGCGGGAAAATGCGGAGAGTGTGGCCTTTTATGACGGCGAAAAAGTGGAAGGGCAAGTATTCAAAAAGCGCTTTGCCTTGCTACTAAAAAATTTTTGGGCTATTGTACAAAAACAAAAACAGCTGGTGTGGCTAAACTCCGGGTATTCCCAGATTGCGATTATCTTTCCTTTTGTGGTAGCGATTCCCCGTTTCTTGAGCCGGGAACTGACGCTGGGGGGACTGATGCAGGTAGCTACCGCCTTTGGCCGGGTGCAGGATTCCCTTTCTTATTTTGTGGACATGTACACATCCCTGGCCGAATGGCAGGCTGTTGTTACCCGTCTTACCGGTTTTGAAGAGGATATGGCCGCCATGCGGACAACCAATTCCCAAAGCCATATGCAGCGGGAGCAGAGTCAGGATGGAAATGTCCACTTGGACCATTTGGAGGTGGACTTACCTAACGGAAAAGTTCTGTTGCAGCCTATGGATTTTGTCCTGACCAAAGGGCAAAATGTGCTGATAAAAGGCAGCAGCGGCAGCGGTAAAAGTACGCTACTTCGTGCGCTGGCAGGAATATGGCCGTTTGCCAAAGGACGTCTTGCCCTGCCGCTCCAAGACCGTATTCTTTTTATTCCCCAGCGACCTTATCTGCCGCTGGGTACTTTGCGGGATGCGCTCCTGTACCCAGGCAAAAAAGAATTTACGGATGCCACGCTCCAACAAGCTTTGGATAAATGCAAAGTGGGGTATTTGGGAGTGCATTTACACGAAGAAGGGGATTGGTCCCATGTATTCTCTATTGGAGAACAGCAGCGTCTGGCTTTTGCCAGAGCCTATCTGATGCAGCCGGAATGGTTATTTATGGATGAATCTACGTCGGCGCTGGATGAAGCCACAGAAGCCGCATTGTATCAACTGCTGACAGAAGAAATGCGGCAGACAACAGTAGTCAGTGTGGGGCATCGGAGCACGCTAAAACGCTATCATCCACAAACATTACTTTTGGATAGACAGACCCATCAGGCCAGCCTGAGGGCAAATGGTGATAATGAGGAAGATTTGGAAAGGGGAGTATCATGAGTATTGCGTTACTAAATGAGATTGACAGCTTCGTCTGGGGGCCACCGCTATTGGTGCTGCTTGTGGGGACGGGAGTATTTTTGTCCCTGCGGCTGGGCTTTTTGCAGGTGGCACGCCTGCCACGGGCGTTGAAACTGATTTTCAAAGCGGAAAATCAGGGCGAAGGAGATATTGATTCTTTTAAGGCCCTATGTACAGCTCTTGCCGCTACCGTGGGGACTGGTAATATTGTAGGAGTAGCCACCGCCGTAAAAGCTGGGGGCCCAGGAGCCATTTTCTGGATGTGGATTGCTGCTTTCTTTGGTATGGCGACCAAATATGCCGAAGGCTGTCTGGCTGTAAAATATCGTACGGTGGATGCAAACGGGCAGATTTCCGGCGGGCCTATGTATTATATTGAAAATGGGCTGGGCAAACAATATAAACCTCTTGCTGTTTTGTTTTCTGTTTTCGGCGTGCTGTGTGCCTATTTTGGTATTGGTACCTTTGCCCAGGTTAATTCCATTGTGGAAATTACCCAGTTAAATGCAGGGATTCCCATTGTATATACGGCCGTGGCCTTAACAGCCGTGGTAGCAGCAGTTACCTTAGGCGGGCTGCAAAGTATTGCAAAAGCAGCTTCCCGGATTGTGCCGGCGATGGCTGTGATTTATCTAGTATCTACCTTTGGCTTTTTAGTGGTCTTTTGGGATAAAGTCCCCGGTGCTGTGGCAGAAATTTTTCGGGATGCCTTTCAGCCTACTGCCGCCATTGGCGGGTTTTTTGGGGCCAGCGTCCTTTTAGCCATGCGTAGCGGCGTGGCCCGTGGGGTTTTTTCCAACGAGTCGGGGCTTGGCAGCGCGCCGATTGTTGCTGCGGCCGCAAAAACAAACTGGCCTTCTGAACAAGGGTTAGTTTCTATGACAGGAACCTTTATTGACACCATTATTATCTGTACCATGACGGGCCTGGTGGTTACTATCAGCGGGCTGTGGAAAACTGACTTAAACGGCGCGGCGCTCACCAATGCCGCCTTCCTGCAGGCCTATCCGACCTTTGGCGGCTATGTGCTCATGGTGGGACTGGTACTGTTTGCTTTTACCACTATTTTGGGGTGGAACTATTACGGAGAACGGTGCATTGAATATTTGGTGGGAACCAAGGGAATTAAACCGTACCGAATCGGGTTTATTATTCTGGTCGCCTGCGGAGCTTTCCTGAAACTGGAAGCTATCTGGATCTTGGCAGACATTGTGAATGGGCTGATGGCTATTCCAAACTTGATTGCCCTCCTGGGGCTGTCCGGTGTTGTAGTGGCAGAAACCAAGCGTTACCAGCAATATCGAATGGAGCAGGCAAATAAGAAATGATGCGTAAAAAGGGTGCTTAGGCACTCTTTTTTACTATTGCGTATAATTGTCAAGAATGGGAGAAAATAGTATAATGAAGGTGCTATTGAACTGTAACTGAAAGGAGTATGGCAATGAAACCTAGAACAGTTGTGGATGCTATCTTTGAAGTCGGGATTCGGGACTGGACACAGGAAATCTTTCACGGTTTTAGTACCCCTAGGGGGATTACCTATAATTCTTACTTGATCCTGGATGAAAAAATCACGCTGATTGATGGAGTAAAGGCTCCTTTTACGGGGGAGCAACTTTGGAATATCCGGAATATTGTTGATCCCGCAAAAATTGAATACATTGTTGTCAATCACGTGGAACCTGACCATTCTGGAAGCTTGCCAGCACTAGCCAAAGCTTGCCCCAATGCTACGTTTTTTATTACGGCACAGGGTGCCAATGAGATCAAGGAACATTATGGGGACGTATTCAACCTAAAAGTTGTAAAAGCAGGGGATACGCTTTCTTTGGGAAAACGGTCTCTGGCTTTCCAACCGGTGCCCATGCTGCACTGGCCGGATTCTATGGTAACCTATTGTCCGGAAGAAGGAATTTTATTTTCCAGTGATGCTTTTGGACAACATTTGTGCTGCAGCAAATTGTTTGATGATGAAACCGATGTGGAAGATATGTATTTTGAAGCACAGCGGTATTTTGCCAATATTTTGCTGCCCTATCGGAAACTGGTTCCCAAAACAGTCGATACAGTGCGGGCGTTAGCTCCTAAAATGATTGCTCCCGGACATGGCTGCATTTGGCGCAGTCATGTTAAGGACATCCTGAACAAATATGATTCCTGGGGCAAAGGCGAGGTACTGAACCGGATTATTGTGGTGTTTGATACCATGTGGGGCGGCACCCAGACCATGGCACGCGCTATCGTACAAGGCATTACCGCACAGGGCATGCGGGTCAAATTGTATCGCTACAATGCAACCCAGGAGGCCAATATTCTGAGTGATATTTTGACGGCGAAAGCGGTCCTGATTGGCTCTCCTACCCAAAACTCTGGAATGATGCCCACCATCGGGGGCTTTTTGACCTATTTGAAAGGCTTGAAACCTACGGGGAAAAAAGCGGCGGCTTTTGGCACCTATGGGTGGAACGGCGGTGCTGAAAAAGCAATTGAAGCGATGATCCAGGAAGCCGGCATGGATCTATTGCCTGGGTATACGGTAAAATGGCGCCCTCTGCCGGAAGAAATCAAGGCTGCGGAAAATTTTGGCTATGAATTTGCAGAAAAAGTCAGCAAAGGGGAATAACCCCGTAAAACGGGGAAAAGGTGTTGCTACCACAGGCAACACCTTCTCTATATCGGATGAAAATAAGAGTAACTGGATTGTAGGGCGCAATGCGGTGCGAGAAGCCTTTAGAGGCTCGCGCAGCCTGCGGCAGCTATGGGTGCAGGAAGCGGCTCACGGAGAAAGCCTGGAAGAGATTATCACCTTGGCAGAGCAAAGCAGCGTTCCCGTAATGTATGTTACGAAGGAAACCCTGGACGATCTTTCCTCGGGTGTGCGCCATCAGGGTGTTGCCGTTGAGGGAAAACCAGTTGCTTTTCAGGATTTGGATGACGTGCTTTCTCGCGTGAAAAAAACTGGTGCAGTACCGCTTTTGCTGCTGCTGGATGAACTGCAGGACCCGCAAAATGTGGGAGCTCTCTTGCGGACGGCCAATGCTGCCGGCGTACACGGCGTCCTGCTACCTTCTCGCCGCAGCTGTCCATTAAACAGTGTGGTGGCAAAAATTTCTGCTGGTGCTGTGGAACATGTACCCGTTATCCAGATTGGCAACATCCCCCACACGCTGCAAGAACTGAAAAAACGGGGCTTTTGGGTTGTAGGTGCCGATATGGACGGTCGTGACTTATTTTTTGATGCGGACCTGTCCGGTCCCTTGGTGCTGGTCGTGGGAGCAGAAGGCAAGGGCTTGGGAAGACTGGTTAAGGAAAACTGTGATTTCCTTGTGCGGATCCCCATGTTGGGGCAGGTGCAGAGCCTGAATGCCTCTGTGGCCGGGGGAATTCTGCTTTACGATATTGTACGCCAACGTCTTCAAAAGGCTAGATGAAACCATAATTACAGGAGGTGACGGCTGTGATTGAAGCCCAAACGGAAACTAACAGATACGCCACCTTGCCCGATGAGGCATTGATTGAGAAAATCCGCAAGGATAATGACTGCCGGGCGCAGGATTACCTGCTGGAGAAATATAAAAAATTCGTAAAAATTAAAGCCAGCTGTTATTTCTTGATTGGAGCAGAACGGGAGGATATCATCCAGGAGGGAATGATTGGGCTGTTTAAGGCTATCCGGGATTACCGCTCTGACAAAGAAGCCTCGTTTAAAGTCTTTGCCGAACTCTGCGTTAACCGGCAGATTATCTCTGCGATAAAAAGCGCTACCCGGCAAAAACATAAACCCTTAAATGGCTATGTATCCCTGGATAAACCGGTATTTGAAGACGGGAAAGAGCGTACGCTGCTGGATATGCTGGGGGGAGGTGGCATCAACCCGGAAGACCTCTTGGTGGATCAGGAAGCCTTTGCGGATATCGAAAAAAATGTCAGCGCCATGCTAAGCCCTTTAGAATGGGACGTGCTGCGTAAATATCTGGAAGGTAAATCGTATCAGGAAATTTCCAGCGCATTGGAGCGAAGCAGTAAGTCCATTGATAATGCGCTCCAACGGGTTAAGCGGAAATTGGAGAAGTTTCTGGCCAGCCGCTCTCGGGAGCTGGATCTTTCAACGTTAAACAAGGGCCTTTTATTGATGGCGGCCAAAGCTGGATTCAAAAAATGATATGACAAAGTTTTGTGATATACTGCTTATTTTGTAACAATTCATTGGGTGCTATTTTGCCTTTGAAAGAAAAAAAGAAAGTTTGCAGGAATTTACCTGCAAGAGCACGAAATAAAATAATATCCAAACAGGTTCGATCAATCTGATAGGAGCAGGAGGGCGATAGAGATGAGTCAATTAGACGAATTTATGAAGCAGGCAGAAGCGGTAGGGGCAAAGGAAGAAAAAGTCCTGGTGGTTACGGGCAAACCTGGTAGTGGGAAAAGCAAACTGCTCCGGGAAGCAGCGGAAAACCAGGGCTGGGATTATGTGGATGCTCGTCTGCTGATTACAGAAGAATTTCTACGGCTTCTGCCCAGCGAGAGAAAAGAAAAGGCACCTGAATTATTTGTGGAAGGACTGTCCGGCCATAAAGGCGACGTGATCATGCTGGATCGGGTACAGACTTTGTTTGTGCCAGTATTCAATATTGATCCTAAGGCCGTAATTGATGCACTGGGCAAGGTTTATACCATTGTATTGGCTTGGCCGGGATATGTGAGCGACGGTTTGTTGTGCTATGATAAGTTTGATGGTACGGAATCCATTCGTATGGCAGCAGCAGATTATACGATTTGGAATATTGAATAAGAGGCAGTAATGGTGAAAGAGAAAAAAGGCACGTTGGCAGTCCTGACCGGCGGAGGGGACTGCCCTGGCCTGAATGCAGTGATTCGGGCCGTGGTAAAAACGGCGCTCCGCCGTGGCTATGCTATTTATGGCGTAAGAAATGGCTTCCATGGCCTGGTGGAAGATGATATGAAGCTGATGGGCTATGAGGACGTGTCGGGCATTTTGCCGCGGGGCGGCACCATTTTAGGAACCAACAACCGGGATAATCCGTTTCGGTTTGAGGTGGGAGAAGACCAAGACGGAAACGTCATCTATGAAGATAAACGGGACGTGGTGGTCCGGACTCTGAAAGAACATCAGATTGAAACCTTGATTGTTATCGGCGGCGATGGCAGTTTGAAAATCGCCTATGATCTCCACCGGTTTTGCGGTGTAGATGTAGTAGGGGTCCCTAAAACCATCGATAACGATCTGCCCTGTACGGAACGGACTTTTGGCTTTGATACGGCTATGGCGGTCGCAACAGATGCTCTGGATCGGCTGCATACCACGGCAGAATCCCACCACCGCGTTATGATTTTGGAAGTCATGGGGCGCTACGCGGGGTGGATTGCCCTGCATTCCGGGATCGCTGGCGGCGCTGACGTGATTTTGATTCCGGAAATTCCCTATCAAATTGATGCCGTGATTCGCAAAATTGAAGACCGCAGGGCAAAAGGCAAGAAGTTTTCCATTATTACCATTGCGGAAGGGGCAATTCCGGTGGGCGGAAAACTCAGCGTGGCTAGAATCGTAAAAGGCAGTTTTGATGCCATTCGCTTAGGCGGTGCCGGAGAAAAACTGTCCCGGGAAATTGAAGCCAAAACCGGGATTGAATCCCGCTGTACCGTGCTGGGCTATGTCCAGAGAGGGGGCACGCCCAGTGCCTTTGATAGGGTGCTCTCTACCCGTTACGGCGAAGCGGCTGTAGAAGCGGTCATGGCCGGAGAACTCAATGTAATGGTGGCCCTTCAGGCTAACCAGATTGTCCGGGTGCCGATTGAAAAGGCGGCATCGGAACCGCATAAGGTGCCGGTAGATTCCGATATTATCCGTGCAGCCCGGAACATGGGCATTTCTTTCGGGGATGAAACCGTATAAGCCTGACTCAGCATTTATAAAGGAAATCATAAGTTTTCATTACTAAATGGGAAAACTTTATGATTTTCCTTTTTTTTTTGCGCTAAATACCATATAATGGTCTGGCTGTATAAAGCGTATCTCGAAAACTTGTGTTGCAGAAAACGAAGGAGTGAGCAGAGTGAGCGAAAATCTCATTGCGGTGCTGCTGGGGATTGTGGAAGGGCTTACAGAATTTCTACCGGTATCTTCCACCGGACATATGATTATTGTGGGGCATTTGATCGGGTTCCAGGGCGAGCTGGCTAAAATTTTTGAGGTAGTCATCCAGCTGGGGGCTATTTTGGCCGTCCTGGTGCTGTATAAAAAGCGGTTTGCCCGTTTCTTTACAAAAGGGGGTTGGCGATTAGGCCATGGGCTGACCGGCTTTCATGTGGCGGCAGGGTGTGTCCCGACCATGGCATTTGCTCTTTTGGTTCATAAATTTATCCAACAGTACCTGTTTTCTCCTGCTACGGTGGCAGTGGGTCTAGTCCTGGGCGCCATTCTTATGATCGTTGCAGAACATAAAATCAAAGGGCATGAACAGGAGCTGGTCCAGGATGTGGACCATATTAGTCTGAAACAAGCCCTTTATATTGGCTTTTTCCAGTTCCTTTCTCTGTGGCCGGGGTTTTCCCGCAGTGGTTCTACCATGGGTGGCGCTCTTTTAGTCGGCGTGAACCGAAAAGCCGGTGCCGATTTTACCTTTATTATGGCACTGCCCATTATGGTGGCTGCCTGCCTGTATGAGCTGGTAAAAAATCTTGCGGCACTGTCTGGCAATGATCTGGTGGTACTGGCCATTGGCTTTATTACAGCTTTTATCGTGGGCTATTTGTCCATCGTCTGGTTTATGAAGTTCTTGCAGCGTTCCACGCTGACATCTTTTGGCGTGTACCGGATTTTTTTGGCTGTGGTTACGGTGTGGTTCTTCTATCTTTAAGAAGAGTGCAACCTCTTTTACAGTTCGAAGAAAAACATGTTGACAGATCCCTGGATATCCTATATAATTACTTTTGTTATGAACGAATAGTGCTGGCATAGCTCAAATGGTAGAGCAACTGACTTGTAATCAGTAGGTTGAGGGTTCAATTCCTTTTGCCAGCTCCATGTTCTGTAAATGACAAATGTGGAGAGATTCCCGAGTGGTTAAAGGGAGCAGACTGTAAATCTGCCGCCTCTGGCTTCGAAGGTTCGAATCCTTCTCTCTCCACCATAACCGCGGGGTGGAGCAGTTGGTAGCTCGTCGGGCTCATAACCCGAAGGTCGTTGGTTCAAGTCCAGCCCCCGCAACCACATGCTGATGTAGCTCAGTTGGTAGAGCGTATCCTTGGTAAGGATAAGGTCACCAGTCCGATTCTGGTCATCAGCTCCATTTTATGGCGGCGTAGCTCAGTTGGCTAGAGCAGTCGGTTCATACCCGGCCTGTCCGCGGTTCAAATCCGTGCGCCGCTACCATTTTGTTTCTCCAGCCCCGTTACGGGGCTATTTTAAAATCTGGGAAAAGTACAGGAATATGTTGGGAGGTATTTGAATGGCAAAAGAGAAATTTGAAAGAACAAAACCCCATGTAAACATTGGGACCATC
>CAJMHI010000042.1 GCA_905213155.1 uncultured Acidaminococcus sp.
TTCAAATACCCCACTGCATTTACTCGTGCACTGGCATTTACTTTTTCAAGTTACGCGTTTCAGGAAAATACAATCCTCTTTTTTTACATATCCCCGCACTACATCTTCCGCGAAAGCCCGGCAAGTCGGCGAGCCGCATCCTCCGCAGTCCAGATGGGGCAGGCTCTCCTCCAAATCTTTTAACTGCTGCATCTTTTCCAAGGCTTCCCCGAAATTCTCAGATAGCGGTGGGTGAGGTTTGGGCTCCAACGCTTTCACGTATTCCTCGGACGTGGGGAAATGCTCCAGGATTCTCGCCCGCTGCATCACTTCTTCCCGGGGGCCAGACTCCCTGTCCAGGCGTTGCTGCACCCGCTGATGCAAATTTTTGGCCGCAATAAATTTATTGACTGCAACGTTGGGCCCGCCCAGGCACCCACCACTGCAGCTATAACACACCGCATAACGCACGTCTGTCAGTTTCGCCATGCTGATCTGCTCCAGCAGTTCATCCACTTCCTCAGGGCCTTGCGCTACCACAGCATTAATAGTCCCCGTAGATTCCAGTTCCCCCTGCCAGCTGCCCCAGGCAAGACTGTAGGAAGACCCTAATGTGGCAGCCGGTAATTCATGGCAGTTTTCTTGTACATTTTTAATCGCTTTCGTCAGCGGCCCGTACAGGGAGTTAATGGTAAAGGATCCCGTCACAGCCGTATGGGCTACGTCCACAGACTGATGGATATTGGTCCCTTTGGCAGGACAGGGAGACAAGAACCAGATCCCCACTTCCTCGGGAGGAATCCCTAAGCGTAAAATAGTTTCTCGTCTTGTATAAATTGCCGCGGCTTCTGCCGGAGCCAGTACCGGAATAACCTGCTTCACAAGTTCCGGATAATGGGTCTGGATCAGCCGCAATACGGCGGGACAGGCAGACGAAATAAGGGGAAATGGGCCCGCATATTCCTTGATATACGTCTCCATTTCCCGGCTGACATAATCTCCGGCCAAAGCCACATCAAACACATCGGAAAACCCAATTTCCCGCAGTGCCTGCCAAATCACAGAAGCAGAAATATGCCCATCAAATTGTGCATACAAGGAAGGCGTAGCAAGAGCAATATTTACTTTGTATTTTTTTAGTTCGTCCAGCGCGTCTGCCCAGCCTTCTATAGCCCGGGTCGGGCAGCACCGAATACACTCCCCACAGTCAATGCACTTATCAGAAAGGATCAGTGCTTTACCATCCCGCACGCGGATCGCTTCCGGCAGGCATTTTTTTACGCATTGCAGGCAGCCTGTGCATAGCGCTGTCTGGATCCGAACAGAATTCAGATAGTGTTCAGCCACTCCACCGTGCCTCTTTTCTTCAAGGGGAAGCAAAGGCAAACGTCATTGTGACGGTCGTCCCCTCCCCCACTTTTGTCTGTATTTCCAGCTTGTCCGATACTTTTTTCATATTGGGCAATCCCATGCCGGCCCCAAATCCCATAGACCGGATTTTGGCAGAAGCCGTAGACCATCCTTCCTGCATAGCTTTATCCACGTCAGGAATTCCTGGTCCATGGTCGGAAATAATAACCTTGATGGCAGGGACTTCCATTTTTACCCGAATTTCACCGCCGCCGCCATGAATCAGACAGTTCATTTCCCCTTCATAGGTACCAATTGCAATGCGGCGAATCAATTCTGGTGCAAGCCCCAGCTGTTTTAAAAGGGTCTTCAGGGAAGCGGACGCCATCCCCGCCCGCTCAAAATCATCGGGAACTACCCGGTACACTTCTTCCATTTATTTTTTATCCTTGGGAGAACAGCCCCGCAGTCCCAACGTATATAGGCGTCCACAAGCCTCAAACATGGTGCAGCGGGTATAGAGCACGGGAATATCTTTGTTTTTAGCCATGAGCAACACATCCGGTTCCGGATGCTTATCCCGCACAAACACAATAGCAGCCGCATCACTGACATCTGCTGTTCGCACCACTTGTACGTTTAAAAGCCCTGTAAGCAGCACCGCATCGTCTTTGGTATAGGCCAGCACGTCGCTCATCATATCGCTGCCGCAAGCAGAATGCACTTCCCGGTTCATAGCATCTGCCCCTACCGCAATCTGTGCGTCCAATACCTTCGCCACATCTTTCAGCTGAATCATTTTTTCTTCCTCCCTCTTTACACAAACAGTCCGTCCATTTGTTCCCGCTCCCACGTATCCCGGTACGGATCCAGCGCCTGCAGGGCTTGACTGGCATAGGTCTGAGCCGTTCCCTTGTAGTGCTGTGCCAATTCCGTGTCCGGATATTGCTTTTTGGCCAGGGCAATAGCCATAGCCACATAGCCTGCTTCCCGTGGATTGTTCATATTGCTTAGTTTACTTTTTGCGTCATCCAAAAACCGTATGGCATCCTTTTCTTTATCTTCCTGCAAGGAAAGTAGCGCCAGATAGGATTCTACAATGGGGTGCCGCCAGTAAAACGCATATTTGGGAAATAGTTCATAGGCCTGCATAAAATACTTTTTAGCCTCTTCGTACCTGCCCATATTATAACAGACAACACCGGCATTACAGGAAAACACAACCCAAGAGCTGAAGGCTTCTTGGTTTTTCGCATATTCCAAGGCTTTTTGATAGTCTTCCAGAGCTTCTTCAAATTTTCCCTGTCCGCGCTTGATTTCCCCCAGATAGTTATAAGCCCCAGCGATATTTAAGGCATACCGACGCTGCACATTCTGGGTCACCATAAAGGTAGAAATGGATTCTTTTAACAGCCGTTCTGCTTCCTCAAATTTTCCCTGCATAATCATATTGAGGCCTTTCAGGCGCAACAGGATCCCCATTTCCTTATGATAATTACACTCATCTGCCAGATTCAGAGCGATTTCCAGATAATTTTTCATTTCTTCCGTATTGCCAATCTGGATATCATAAAAAATCATCTGCTTATAGCCCATCAGCATATAATCCCGGTTGTGGACTTCTGAAGCCTGTTCAATCAGGCTTAAAATATTGCGAACGCCTTTTACATACTCCCCGGTCCGGATATAATGCCGCCCCATCATATGGAGGTAATTCATTTCCAGTTCCTTCACTTCTGGCGTTTCCCCATAGGTTCGCCGGATGGTCTGCATCATTTCCTCTACTTCCCGCAGGAAATGGTCCAGGTTAATTTCAATATATTGGCTCTTGGCTTCATCCGGCACCATATCTCCGGCCGACAGCACGGGGAAGAGTTCATTATTGAAATTCAGGTAGTACATCAGGATTTTCAGCTGGTACCGCCCCATATTAATCAGGTCCCCAGCCTTTTCATAGTGATATTCCAAATGCCGGTACAACTGGATATCTTGTGGAGAATGGGTCAGGCGTTTTTCCCACAAGCCGGCAATATAGCCATGGAGGATTCGTAGCTTTTCTGGAGAACTTTGCTGCTGGATATAGTCCTTAAGGCGCAACTGTACTATTTTATAGATGACTTCCGGCTGCTGGGGTACGGGCTTAATAAAATTCCGCTGCCGCAGCACTTCTAAATTTTCCAGTGCCTGGAGACTGCTCATATGCATATATTCGGAAATCATAACAAGAGGAGCCCCGTCATAAAAGAGGGAAATAAAATCCAGGATTTTCTGCTGGTCGCTGGTCAGTACCACGCAATTATTCTTGTAAATCGTTCTCATATTTTCCGTCAGGTTATCCAGCCGACCTGTGGTGCGGAGAGCTTCCAGACATTCTTTTAGAAGAAACAGATTGCCTTCTGACTCTTTTGCCAGTTGCTCAACCAGGGAGTCATCTACCTTGACAGGAAGCATCGCCTGCTTTGCCAGTGTTTCGATGGTATCCCGCGATAACGGCTGCAGTTCCACAATCTGCATTTTTTGATACATGGTAACAGAACTCTCAAATTTTTGCAGATTCCGGTCCTGGGTAGGCTGAGCCGTAAGGAGAAAGAGAAACCGAGAAGATTTTTGGTGAAGGATTAAGCTGCTGAGCAAGGATAAGCTCAAGACATCCATATACTGGATATCTTCAAAGATCAGGAGAATTTGTTTTTTTGTGGCAGCCGCTTCCAGCGCTGTATAAAGGGAATGGAATATGGCATCAAAACGGAGTTGGTCTTTGACCTCCGCAAGGCCTGCTTCCCGATCCCCGCTCATATCCATCTGAGGCAGCAGTTCATAAAGCCGTACCGTATCCACGTTCTGCACGGCCAGATTTTCCTGCCGTATGAGTTTCCCCAGGCCTTCCACAATCCCTGACCAGGGGCGGAGCAGGATATTGCGTTCTGGTTGAAAGCAGTTTGTCTGTAATACAACAATGTCTGGCGGCAAAGATTTGACAAGCGCATCTTTCAAAACAGTTTTGCCGCTACCTGCCGGCCCTTGCAAAAGCAGGGTTTCCCCGCCTCTTCCCGCTAAAAATGGCTGTAAGAGGGTCTTTAGCTGCTCTGTTTCTTTTTCACGGCCGGTTAAGGGAATCTGTTCTGACGTTTTGGGTGTTACTGGTAAAACGAATTTTTGACTTTGCTGCATCAATTGCTCAATTTCCGGGGGTACAGCGCTTTGCAATTCTTCCCGGAATTTTTTCTGCATGTCCTCGTAGAGTTCCGAAGCCTGTTTCATACTGCCTTGTTCGCAATAGGCTTTCAGCAAGACCACATAAATATCTTCATCATAAGGATCATGGGAGAGCAGCATCCGTCCGTAATAGCTGGTTTTCGCCAGATCCTTTACCCCCACCGCAGCTTTTAGTTTCTGTCGTAGCAC
Organism: uncultured Acidaminococcus sp.; assembly: GCA_905213155.1. Lineage (GTDB taxonomy): Bacteria > Bacillota > Negativicutes > Acidaminococcales > Acidaminococcaceae > Acidaminococcus. The sequence continues at coordinate 4,735 of CAJMHI010000042.1, forward strand.
TTCGGTGTAGAGATTTTCCAAGTGGTCCCGTTCCGTCAGATACCAGTTTTCGTATTCTTCGGCAGCTTTAATAAAGAAGCCCTGCAAGAAGGATCCTTGATAAAGAGAGAGCTGCCCTTCAGGATCCTTTTCGAACTCTTTCACATCTACCCGGATCTGCACATCTGGGTTAACCTTGATAATCGCTTTCCGTGGGGAGATAAATACATCAGGCCCCAGAATTTTTTTTGTTTCATAAATAGCATTGCGCAAATTTTTCTTAGCAATGGCATCTGGCTTATCCGCCCACAAGATACCTGACAGTTCATCCCGCAAAACAGTTTCTTTAACCAGGAGGTAATAAACCAGCGCATTTACCTTATTATAGGGGAAGAACACTTCTTTCCCGTCTTTACGCAGTATGGGCGCTCCCAAGAACCGTGCTTCAATCAAACTGGACATTGCGTTCCTCCTTTATCACGAATTTTTGGCTGCCCGTGTGGCTGTTGTAGTCAGTTGTTATTATATCCTAAACGAAATAGAAAAAAAAGAGGAACGACAAAACACTGTCATTCCTCGTCTTTCGGTATGTTGTAAACTTTTATCCTACGACCACTTTGCCTTTTTTGATAACGGTATCCACAATATTGATCCCGGTATGATAGGGCAGGAATTTGTAAGAAGGATAATGCAGAATAACAACGTCCGCCTGTTTCCCTACTTCCAAAGAGCCGATCCTGTCTGCTCTGTCCACAGCCGCTGCACCATTTAAGGTCAGAGCCGTAATCGCCTCTTCTGCCGTCATCTTCATGTAAATAACAGCCAGCCCAATCATCAGCGGTACAGAGAACGTGAAGCCACTGCCAGGATTAAAGTCTGTGGCAAGTGCTACAGCGCATCCCTTGTCAATCATTTCCCGAGCACGGGCAAAGGGTTCTTTTAAGCAAAAGGCAGTTGTGGGCAGTAGCGTGGATACCACGCCGCTCTTAGCCATCGCCTGAATCCCGGCGTCGGAAGCGTGCAGCAGATGATCCGCACTGGTAGCATGCAGTTCTGCTGCAAGCTCTGCCCCGCCCAGGCTGACGATTTCATCCGCATGGATTTTCAGCTTAAAGCCCATCTTTTTGGCTTCCGTCAGCAAATGACGGCTTTGTTCTATTGAAAACACGCCGTCTTCGCAAAATACATCACAGAATTCTGCCAGGTGTTTTTCTTTGACTTCTGGCATCACGTCTTTAAGGAGAAATTCAATAAAGGCATCGCCTTTCCCTTTATATTCCGGCGGCACAGCATGGGCACCCAGGAAGGTGGAAACCAGCTCTACCGGCTGCATTTGGTTTAACTTCTCCACCACTTCCATTTGCTTGATTTCCGTATCATGATCCTGCCCATAGCCGCTTTTGGCTTCTACGGTGGTAACGCCCATTTTCAGCATATTCCGCAGATGATCCATGGCATGGGCAGCCAGCGTTTCCTTGGAAGCCTTCCGGGTGGCTTCCATGGTGTTGAGGATCCCCCCGCCCCGATTCATGATTTCCATATAGCTCACGCCTTGCATGCGCCATAAGAATTCATCCGGACGATAGCCGCCAAAGACCAAGTGGGTATGAGAATCAACGAAACCGGGAAGGACAGCCTTGCCTGTGGCATCAATTTGGTTTTCCTGTGGAACTGTTTTCTCCCAGGATGGATCCGTGCCAATAGCGGCAATCTTTCCGTCTTCCATCAAAAGGGATGCATTTTCATAGACTTGCAAACTGCCCATTTCTTTTCCATGCCGGGCGCTTTTTCCCGTAGGGGTAACAATTTGGGCTGCATTTTTGATTAAGAGTTGTTCACTCATGGGAATCCTCCTAGAAAAAGACTGCCGCCAAATGGCGGCAGTCTTACTGTTCTTTCATTACGCTTTTTTCACAATGTGAGCATGGGGGTAAACTTTTGCCACCGCATCTTTGATTTGTTTTTCATCGGTGAGATACGGAATGGTAATCTGCCCTACACCATACCGGGTATGGTTGTATTCCACAGCCGTTTCCATGGCGTGTTCATTCCGTGCCCAGCTGCGCCGTGCCACGCCGCTCATCACGTCCCAGGACAGGGAGCTGCGAATGATTTCATCCACTCTGTGGCTGCCATCCAGTACCAGACCAAATCCACCGTTGATCGCCTTGCCGATACCGGTGCCACCGCCGTTATGGAGTGCGCACAAGCTCATGCCTCTGGCGGCGTTGCCAGCAAAGCATTGCACAGCCATATCGGCCATAACGTTGGATCCGTCTTTGATATTGCTGGTTTCACGGAACGGGGAATCCGTACCGGATACATCGTGATGGTCACGTCCCATCATAACAGGTCCGATCTCGCCTCTGCGTACCATATCGTTAAATTTCAGGGCAATATTCACACGGCCCACTTCATCCTGGTACAGAATACGTGCCTGGGTTCCAACCACCAGTTTGTTCTTTTCTGCATCCCGGATCCAGTTATAGTTATCCCGATCCTGATACCGGCGGTTCACATCAATGCAGCTCATAGCGGCCATATCGGTCTTATGCAGATCTTCCGGTTTGCCGGACAGGCAGACCCAACGGAACGGGCCATAGCCATAGTCAAACAGCAGCGGTCCCATAATATCTTCCACATAGCTGGGCCAAATGAATCCGTCTTTATCATCTACGCCGTTCTTGGAAATTTCTTTTACGCCGGAATCAAAGACAGCCTTCATGAAGGAGTTGCCATAGTCAAAGAAGTATACGCCGCGATCGGTGAGTTTCTTTAAAGCGTTGTAGTGAGCATGCAGAGTTTTGTTAACCAGATCCTTAAATTTAGCAGGATCTTCTGCCAGCATCTTGGTTCTTTCTTCAAAGGTCAGGCCCTGTGGGCAGTATCCGCCGCCATATACGTTATGGCAACTGGTCTGGTCAGAGAGCAGATCTACATGGATGTTGTGTTCCACAATATATTCCAGCAAATCTACAATGTTGCCATGGTAAGCATAGGATTTCCCGGATTTTTCCGCCATGGATTTTTGTGCCATAGCAATGACTTCCGGCAGAGAATCGCTTACGCCGCTGATCCAGCCCTGATCCAGACGAGTCTGGATTCTGGAGTAGTCGACTTCTGCCACGATGGCAGTGCATTTGGCAATTTCTGCAGCTTTGCCCTGGGCACCGCTCATGCCGCCCAAACCACTGGTTACAAAGAGCTTGCCGCCCATGTCGCCATCTTCCGGCACACCCAATTGTTGACGACCGGCGTTTAATACGGTGTTAAAGGTTCCATGGACAATGCCTTGGGGTCCGATGTACATCCAGCCACCAGCCGTCATCTGGCCGTAGTTGGCAACGCCCATTTCTTCAGCAATTTCCCAATCCCACATATTGTCATATTCACCAATCATCAAGCCGTTGGTAATAATGACTTTGGGGGCTTCCGGTTTAGAACGGAACAGGCCCAGAGGATGCCCGGATTCCATTACCAGCGTTTGGTCAACCGTCATGTTTTCCAAATATTTTTTAATGAGCAGGTATTGCATCCAGTCATGGCAAACACTTCCGGTTTCGCCGTAGGTAACTAGTTCATACGGATACAGCGCTACTTCAAAGTCCAGGTTGTTATCAATCATGACCTGGAACGCTTTGCCTTCCAGGCATTTGCCTTTGTACTCATCAATGGGTTTGCCATAGATCCGGCCTTCCGGACGGAAACGATAACCATAAATCCGGCCCCGTGTGGTCAGTTCTTCCAAAAATTCAGGAATCAATTCCTGATGGTATTCTTCAGGAATATAGCGCAATGCGTTCTTCAGTGCAATCTCAGTTTGCGCCGGAGTCAGACGGAAGCCACGGTCAGGGGCTCTACGAATTCCTTCCTGGAACGGTTTGGGTTTGGGCAAGCCATTTGGGAATTCCAATTTAATCGTCATGGCTTCTGCAATGTCTTTGTTTTTCATTATGCATACACTCCTTTTTCTTACTCGTTGTTTTTGGAGGACTTTTGTCGTTTCATGGCTTTATTGTAGCGGGTATTCATCTAAAAAACGTCTAAATCTTGTTTGCTTTTAGAAAAACTTTTTTTGTTATTTTTTCCATTATTGACGTTTTTTCCGGTTTCCGTCAAATTATAATCCATAAATGACAAAAGCTGCGGGTACTCCGCAGCCTTTGTCAGGATAACACAAGCAGGGTATTAGAAAAATTTCAGGGGAACTTTCTCTTCTACTGCTTCCAAGATAGAACCATCTTCTACAGCCTTGGTGACTTTTTCCAGTTCATCGTACATTTCAATATCTTTGTCATTTTCAATAAAGGCATTGTGCTGCCGTACTACATCATAGGCAGTTTGCGTTCCCAGGCCCAGTTTCAAGCCTTGTTCCTGCCGCAGGTCAATGGCCTGACAGGCTGCCATGATTTCCGTAGCAACTACCCGGCGTACGTTGAAGGCAATGTCGCCGGCCTTGCGTGCAGCATAGGCCCCCATGCTGACCAAGTCTTCCTGGTTTTCTCCGGTAGGAATGGAATCCACAGAAGATGGATGGGCCAGCACTTTATTTTCACTGACCAGTGCAGCCTGGGCATATTGGGTAATCATAAAGCCAGAGTTCAGTCCAGGATGTTTTACCAGGTAGGAGGGGAATCCGCTGAGTGCATTGTTCAGCAGCCGTTCTGTACGCCGTTCCGATACACTGGCGATTTCGGCCAAACCGATGCCTAAGAAATCAAAGGGCTGCGCCACAGGTTCGCCGTGGAAGTTACCGCCGCTGAGAACCCGACCGTCCGGCAGGACAATGGGGTTATCGGTAGCCGCATTGATTTCAATGTCTACTTTGCTCTTTACATAGCCCAAGGTATCCTTGTTGGCGCCGTGAATCTGCGGAATGCAGCGCAGGGAGTAAGGATCCTGCACCCGGATTTCTGCCTGGTGGGTAACAAAAGTAGAACCATTCAGCAGGGCTCTCATATTGTAAGCGGTATCCAGCTGTCCTTGGTGCGGCCGCATGATATGCAGTCCTTCATCAAACACATCAATAATGCCTCTTTGGGCTTCCATGGAAAGTGCTGCAGAAATATCGCTGACTTTCAACAGCTGCATGCCTTCCCACAGGGCGAAGCTGCCCATAGCCGTCAAAACGGAAGTCCCGTTCAAAAGTCCCAGACCTTCTTTGGCTGCCAGACGGATGGTGGGAATTCCAGCCAAATCCATGGCTTTTTTACCGCTCATCACGGTTCCATTGTATTCTGCCCGGCCCAAGCCCAGCATAGGCAACGCCATATGTGCCAGCGGTGCCAGGTCACCGGAAGCCCCTACAGAACCTTTCTCAGGAATATAGGGATGTACACCTTTATTGATCATATCCACCAAAGTCGTCACTGTGGACAGCCGCACACCGGAATATCCTTTAACCAGGGCATTGGCACGAATGGTCATAACAGCACGGGTCACTTCTTTGGAAAGGGGTTTACCATAGCCGCAGCAATGAGTCCGCACCAGATTTTCCTGAAGCTGTGCCGTATCTTCTTTAGATACGCTGACCCTTGCCAGGGAAGCAAATCCTGTGGTAATCCCATATACCGGCCGTTCATGTTCCACGATTTCATCTACAATGGCCCGGGATGCTTTGATTTTATCCACAGCAGCCGGTGCAATGCTGACCTTGGCGCCATAGCGACAGATAGCAATCAATTGCTCCAGTGTCAGGGTATCGCCATCCAGTACAACCTCTTTGATGCTTTTTACGTCTTTTAACATGATGATCCTCCTTAATTGTATGTCGTACCTAGCAATGTAAGTAAGGGGCCGGCTGGCCAGCCCCTTGTTGTTTTTTTGTTTATCAGCCCAGGATGATAGCACCAATGGTACCGCCAACCAACAGCGTTAAATCGAAGAAGATAAAGGTGGGTACGCAGGTATCCCAAACGTGGTTGTGCTGTCCATCCGCGTTCAGCCCGGACGTTGGTCCCAAGGTCGAGTCAGAAGCAGGAGAACCGGCATCCCCCAAAGCAGCCGCCACACCAATCAGCAGAATAATTGCCGGAATATGGAATCCTATTTTCAATCCCAGAGGAATGTAGATGGAGGCAATAACAGGAATGGTTCCGAAAGAGGTTCCAATCCCCATGGTAATGATAAGGCCAACCATCAGCATCAGAATAGCGCCGCCTAATTTGGTATTAACCAGCAGCGTGGTTGCTTCCACCAAAGATTCTACGGAGTGGGTTTCCCGGAGTACATTACCATAGCCGGCTGCAATCAGCATAACAAAGGCGATAAAGCCCATCATGTTTACGCCGCCGTTAATGGTATCATCCAGTTTATCCCACTTAATGCTGCCAGTCAGTACCATGACCAAAAGGCCGCACATAGCACCGATGGGCAAAGACTGGAAGTACAGCTGGGCGATAAATGCCGCACCAGCGCCCGCCAGGGCTTTCCAGCAGTCAATATTCCATTCTGCATGTCCGGCGTTGGGATCCTGCCCCATAACAGGCAGATCCTGATATTCCCGGTCCCGGCTGCAGTAGAAGATAATGGCCAGGACAAGTCCTACCAGCATGGAAGCGCCACCGATCCACATTACAGAAGCGATATCAGCAATGGCAACCTGCACATTGTTGGCAACCATCTGGTCTTTGATGATCGTCATAAACAGCAGACCAAAGCCAACCGGCAGGGACACATACGGAGCTTTCAGGCCAAAGGTCAGAGAACAGGCCACGGCTCTTCTGTCAAGTTTCATTTTGTTCATAACACTCAGCAGGGGAGGAATTAAAATAGGAATAAATGCAATGTGTACAGGAATCAAGTTTTGAGAAAAACAGGAAACGAAGGCAATCATCAGGCAAAATGCCACTTTTTTATCGCCTACCACTTTAGTGATTTTCCGTGCCAGGATATCAGCAATACCACTGCGACCAATGGCTACTGCCAAAGCACCTAACAGGATATAACTCAGTGCCGTTTCCGAGTTACCACCCATTCCACTAATCATTGTACTAACCGTGTCGGAGATACTCATGCCGCCAGTCACACCAGCGATAACCGCCGCTGCCAGGATGGCCAGCAATACGTTCATCTTAATCAGGCAGAGTACAGACATGATAACCACTGATATTACAATGGGGTTAGTCAAAATTTCCATACGTCGATCACTCCTTTTCTGGGATTGTCCATACGAGGACCCTGCTATTTCCCGTGTTCGATGGTTTTATTGTACTCACTCTTTGTCAAAAAAATGTCAAAAATGAAGCTCCTCGCAATACGATTTTGAATTTTCTTTAATTTATACACAAAAGACAAGACGGATCCTTCTTGTAATAGAAAGATCCGTCTTGTCTTTTGTTTCACTTTTTAAAGTAATTTCTTCCCCATGCCAGTTTCCGCCCAGCTCGTGATACTGCCATCATGAATTTTATTCTTCAGGTATTCAATATACGGATATAAGAACATGTCTTCCTTCATCTCAGGAATTTTCCGTCCAATTTCCGTCAGTACTTTCCGACTGGCGCTGCTGCGCTGCCATTTTGCGTTCACAAAGGGCTGGGCCTCATACACGGACAATAGTTCAATGGCCAGGATATACTCCAGTTTCTCTGCCACTGCCAACGACTTTTTTGCCGCGTTATACCCCATGGCCACATAATCTTCCTGGTTCCCACAGGTAGGTGTGTTATCTATAACCGCCGAAGTGCAGAGAATCCTCATCTGGTTTAAAAGTCCCGCCTGGGTATACTGGGGAATCATGACACCGGAATTAAGTCCTGGATTTTGGATTAAAAACCAAGGATACCCAGACAGACTGCTATCAATCAGACGGTTATTTCGCCGTTCGCTCATTTTCCCCAGCATGGCGGCGCCGAGACAGCAACTGTCCATGGCCAGGCCCACATAGGAGGAATCGGCATTGCAGCCGGAAATCACATCTTCCCGCCCGTTTTCCGTCCAGATAATCGGATTGTCGCAGCAGGAATTCATCTCAATTTCTATAGTCTTTCTTGCATCGTCCAGCGTTTTTTTCACAGCTCCGTGGAGTTGGGGAATACATCGCAGGCTAAGGGCATCCTGTACATGGGAACCTTTAGCTGCTGCAATAACCTGGGAATCTTCTAGTAAATTGCGGATATTTTCTGCCGTTTTTTTCTGTTCCGGATGAGGGCGTACTGCCATGACCCGGGCATCAAAAGCATTCATGACACCCTGGAGAATCTCCACGCTCATAGCTCCGATCACATCAGCTGTTTTAGCAGCCTGCAGCAAATCGTACAAGCCAATCGCACTCATAGCAGTTGGAGACGTAGTTCCGCTTACAAGTGCCAATCCTTCTTTGGACGCAAGCGTTAGCGGCGTAAGTCCCGCTTTGGCTAGAGCCGCTTTGCCCTCCAACAGCACTCCGTCATAATAAGCCTTTCCCCGCCCGGTAAGCACCAGTGCCATATGGGCTTCCGGTGAAAGATAGCCCACGCTCCCATCTCCTGGGGCCCAAGGCACCAGATTTTTGTTAAGGAACTGCCGCAGTTGTTCCAGTACACTCAACCGCACGCCGCTGTATCCTTGTCCCAAATTCTGTAGCATCATGAGGAGTGTTCCCCGTACGGCTTCTTCTGACAAAGGACTGCCTACGGAAACAGAATGAGACAAAATAATATTTTCTTGTAGTTTGGCAGTTTCTTCCCGACTGATTGTTTTTGTGGACAGTGCCCCAAAGCCAGTAGTAACACCGTACATGACCCGATCTTTGGCGACCCAGGCTTCCACTATGGACCGGGCGCGATTTACCCTTGCTTTATAGTCTTCACTGAAAGCAACCGGAGCATGGCCCCTCACAACTTCCATAAATTGTTCTAAGCTGAGTTTTGGTCCTAACAGCACTTGTTCTGTTGTAGTCATTTTGTACCCCGTCTTCTTCAGTTTTCCCCGTTTTCAGTTTCTACCAGATCTTCACTATCCACCATTTCTTTTTTTGTCTCTTTCTCTAGGAAGAATACCTTTACCGCCGCCGCGATCTGGAGAATGAAAATTGCCAAAACCACAAAACCGCCACAGGCCGCTAAATATTTCACACCATCTACACCCTGTTCGCCGCCGCCAAAGGCAACCATGATGGCAGCAATAGCTCCAATGGATACGCCCCACACCACTTTCTGCCACAGGGCCGGTTCTTCATCATGTTTTGCTCCCTCTGTGCACAATGCAGCAATCGTAGTACTCATGGTATCTGCAGTAGTGGAAAATGCGGCAATTAAAGTGATAATGATCACTGGCACCAAAATCTTCCCCATGGGGATCGCCTGGAGGAAATACCAGATACCGCTGACAGCTCCGCCATCCTGAATGGATTTTACAATATTCACGACACCATCAATCTGCCATTTCAGTGCTGTACCGCCCCAGACGGAGAACCACACAAAGCCAAAAACCGCGGGCAATACCCAGTTAATCAGTAAAAACTGCTTAATGGTGCGGCCATAAGCAATGATCGCAAAGAAGATTCCCATTAGCGGCGCATAGGCGATCCAGATAGCCCAGTCATACATAGTCCACCAGGTCACAAGTGGTTTTCCACCGGCAATATACGGATCCAGGCCCCACGTCCAGAAACGATCCAGCCAATACCCTAACCCCACATTAGCCATATTTAAGATATAGACCGTCGGCCCGATGATCACCAGGGCAAAGAGTAACAGATAAAAAATCTTTGTGGTCATATTGGCCAGCCATTTAATCCCTCTATCAATCCCCATAACAGATGCTATAGTAAATGTTGCAGTAATAATCGCCGTGAGGATAAACCAGACAGCAGGTCCTTGCTGAATGCCATAGGCAGCGGTGAGTCCTGTTCCCACAAGCGCTAATCCTGCCCCCAACGAAGCCGCCAGTCCCAAGGCAATAGCCAGCACCGAAAGGGTATCAATGGCTGCCCGCCAGAATCCTTGTGTCACCCGTTGTCCAAAAAGCGGAGTAAGGGATGCCGCAACGGATAATTCTTTTTTCCGGTTATAGTACATGTATGCGATAATTACCCCACTAAGCGCATACATCGCATACGGAATAAAAGTCCAGTTATAAAAGCAGCGGCCTAAAGCAAAAAACGCTGCCTCTTGTGAATAGGGCGCTATCCCAAACCCATCCAATTCTTTATAAATATTGCCGTAATAAATAATAGGTTCATTCACCCCGTATGTAATAAGGCCTGTAGCAATCCCACCTGTTAAGGTCATGGCAAACCAGGCCCCAAAAGAAAATTTTGCCTTAGCTTGCGGACCTCCAAAACGGATTTTGCCCACTGGGGAAAAAGCCAAAAGGGTAATCAGGATTAATGTCCCCAGTGCCACCCATTGGTAGAGCCATCCAAAGTTTTCCAACGACCAGCCAAAAACCGCACTGGTTACAGCTGTCAGCCACGAGTTGTTGACCACCCCTAAAAGAGCCGCCCCGCCGATTACTAAAAAGCAGGGAATGAAAACGCTCCAGCGGATATTCCGCTGTTTCTCACGAGTACCGCACATGATTCTCCCTCCAGTCTGAATAGAAACCATAACTATTTATTAGATTATATTGCAAATAGCGTGCCACTCTGTTAGTGAAATAAAGCAAAGAAGAACAACAGGGGCAAAGTCTTGTAGTAAAGCCGCTGAAATTCGCAAAAATACAGTATACATTCTTGTATTTTTCTTTAAACTGGTTAATTGTAAGATGAAATGGAACACATAAAAAGTCCACAGTGAATATCTCGTG
>CAJMHI010000043.1 GCA_905213155.1 uncultured Acidaminococcus sp.
AGAAGTAAACGCCACCAGATTTCGAATAAGCTGCATTTACTTTTTCATTTAACGACTTTCGATATTTTATCAATTTTAATTGACAAATGGTTCCCCGTCGTGTAAAATAATGACACAAGGAAAAACGACAAAACGTTTTGCAGGGACGATATCGAAAGATGTTGTCCCTGATTTTTTTATTTCCCAGAAATATAAAAAACACCCCCGGAGCAGCTTTAGCATGTCTAGCATGCTGGTGAATTCACCCTCGCTTTATCCGGCGGTGTCCTTTCGTCGTTATTATATTAAGAGTTTCAAAGTCACAAGAAGATGGGAATATATCATGCTTTTTCAAATAGTCAGCAGCAGGTACCCCTTCAATTAAAGACACCCCTGGATTATCGGCCCATTTAATTCCAATCTCCATGCAGCATTGTTTTAGAAGCTCGTCAAGATTTTGTCTCATGACGCACCCCTATCCAGCCCCATAACACCTCGCAGTGCATCACCAGTCATTTTCCATGCTTGCTCCGTAATTTTATTGGCCTGCTTAGAAATGCTTTCAGGGTCATTTGAATATTTTGGCTGGTTATCAGCAGGGAAAATAGTGAATGTTGATAAGCCATAAATAATGGCCGCTGTAATTTTGGCTAATGATTTCATTTATGGCACCTCCTTCTAATTTACTCTATTATACCTAAAGTACCGCTTCGATTCAACAAAAGAAGGTAAATTTTATGTGGATAGAAAAGAAAACTAACGGTTATTCATACCGGGAATATTATATCGACCGCCTCACTAGAAAGAGAAAGAAAGCTACTGTTTCGCTCCCCAGTAATTCACGCATGGCCCAAAAGGAAGCTAGAGAGCGACTGGCTAAGCTGATAAAAGAGAAGCAGGAAGCAGACGCCCCTACTCTGCTATTTTCCCTTATAGACGAATACATGGCCGGACAGAGAGCGTTTGTTAAGCCCACCACCTACAAGATGTACGAGATAGTAAGGAAGAAGATACTGCAATATTTCCCGAAAGACACGTTGATTAACAACATGACCCCGTCAATGCTGCAAAAGGCGCTGGATGACGTGGTCACCAACAACTCTGTTGTCTACGCAGAAAAGTTCTTGACCATGATACGCAGTTCTCTTAAACGGTCATACAAGCTCGGTACCCTTAGCAATATGGAGCTGGTGAACCGCGTGGAAATAAAGCGGCCCCCGAAGAGTCTCAAGGCCGTAGAAGAACACCGTGAGAAGTTCCTTACACGTACTGAGTTGAATTCAGTCTTGCAGCAGCTCAGAAACATATACCCTCTTGTTGCCGACATCTGCGAACTGCAATCTAGAACCGGCCTGCGCTTTGGCGAGCTGGCAGCACTGCGAGAGGAAGACTACGAAGGGGAAACCGTCTATGTAAACGGAACTCTGGAATGGGGACTGGGGCATAGAAAAGCACCTGTAAGAGGGACTCCTAAGAACGTCTACTCTATCCGGCATGTTGCACTGGACCGCAGGAGCAAGGAAATAATAGAGTTCTACATACTGAAGAACAAACGCCGCAGAACATGGTACCCTACTGCCCGCGACAAAGCAGGAGAAAAATATATCTTCACGACTAGGGAAGGTGGCCCTATTGATATTTCCTTCGTGAACCACACGCTAAAGAAAGTGAAATGTGACAAGCGTCTTACCACTCACATTTTCCGTCATACCCACATTAGCCTTTTGGCAGCAGCAGGAGTACCCATAAAAACGATTATGCAAAGAGTGGGCCACAACGACCCGACTACCACCATGCAGATTTATACCCACGTAACCCAGGATATGCAGGAGGAAGCTGTAAAAGTTTTAGACCAAATGAAGTAGGCTGCGCCTGCGTTTCCGGGAATTTGTGCCCACTAAAACGGCAAAAAGAAGCCCACTTTTCACCGAGGTGGGCAAAAAGTGGGTTTTCAGCGCTCTTTTATAAATAATATAACGGTACGAGAAAGTGTTCTCAAGAACCCCTCCAGGCAGTGCAGGCCTTGTTTTTCAAGTCACTGCATACTTTCAAATACTTTCTCATACCGTCAATAACCATGGCAGGAGTACTAGGATTCGAACCCAGATCGACGGTTTTGGAGACCGTTGCTCTACCATTGAACTATACTCCTAAAAAATATGGAGCGGAAAACGAGATTCGAACTCGCGACCCCCACCTTGGCAAGGTGATGCTCTACCACTGAGCTACTTCCGCAAATGAATGGTGCCTCAGCGCAGAATCGAACTGCGGACACAAGGATTTTCAGTCCTTTGCTCTACCAACTGAGCTACCGAGGCATTTGGCGACCCAGGACGGACTTGAACCGACGATCTCCGCCGTGACAGGGCGGCATTCTAAACCAACTGAACTACTGGGCCAATATGCGGCACCTACACAGCGCCGACTTACATAGTATACGATAGAAGAACGGAATCCGTCAAGTATTTTTTCAGGCCATTTCCTTCCGCACGACTTCTGCAATGGCTTCACAGATGGTATCCAGCTCTGCCTGGTTGGGGCCTTGGGCCATAATCCGGATAAGGGGTTCGGTGCCGCTGGCCCGTACCAAAACCTGTCCATCCTCGCCTAATTTTTTTGTGTAGGTTTGGATAACGTCACAGATAGCCGAATTTTCTTCCCAGCCATTTTTATCTTTTACACGGACATTCAAAAGCACCTGGGGATATTTCACCATCAAGGCCCCCAGTTGGGATAAGGTCCGATTATGCCGTACCAGCGTTCCCAGCAGTTTGACGGCGGTCATCATGCCATCTCCGGTACGTACCAAATCCCCAAAAATAATATGCCCGCTTTGTTCTCCACCCAGTTTATAATCATTGCGCAGCATTTCTTCCAGCACATAGCGGTCCCCTACTGCAGTTTTAACCGTATGGCCACCATGCTCCCGCATGGCTTTGTGAAGACCCACGTTGCTCATCACGGTAGTTACCAGCATATTGTCTTTAAGTTTTCCCTGCCGCATCAGTTCCAGGGCGCAGATCAGCATAATCTGGTCCCCATCCAGTACTTGTCCATTTTCATCCACAGCCAGACAGCGGTCAGCGTCCCCATCGTTGGCAATTCCGCAGTCGGCGCCCACTTCTACCACTTTTTTCTGCAGTGCTTCCAGATGGGTGGAGCCGCAGCCATTATTAATGTTGATGCCATTGGGTTCATGGAAAATGGGAATCACCCGGGCACCCAAGTGCCGAAGAATGGAGGGAGCGATATCACTATTGGCACCATTGGCACAGTCCATCACCACGGTAAGGCCATTTAGCTTTGCATCTGCACTGTCCACAATATGTTGCACATATAAAGCGCCCATATCCGTTTCCCGGATGACCCGGCCCAAATTGCTGCCGATCCGGGTTTTCGTATAATCAATGGGTTGCTTGACCAATGCTTCAATTTCATCTTCCACCGCATCGGGCAGCTTATACCCGGTGCGAGCAAAAAATTTAATGCCGTTATCCTCAAAAGGATTATGGGAGGCAGAAATCACAATGCCTGCATTGGCCTGCAGCGCTTCTGTGAGATAAGAAACGGCCGGTGTGGGAATCACGCCCAATAGATGGGCATTGCCGCCGGCGGAGCAGATACCTGCTGCCAGTGCGGCTTCCAGCATGGTTCCGGACAGACGGGTATCCCGCCCGATGAGGATCTTGGGCGTTTTCACTTCCCGTCCAAAGTACAAAGCTGCTGCCCTGCCCAATTTATACGCTAACTCCGCATTCAGTACCGGCCCATTTGCCACACCACGGACACCATCCGTCCCAAACATTCGCGCCATGAGAACCCTCCAGGTTGTAAGATTTATGCTGTTATTTTTCCGCTTCTACCTTACGGCCTGCCATTTCCACCAGCATCTCGCCGGGCGTAATATTATGGTAGGCTAACAGTACTAAGCAATGATACCATAAATCCCCCATCTCGTAAACCACCCCGTCAGCGTCGCTGTTTTTGGACGCCAGTAGGGTTTTGGTTACGTTCTGGCCCAATTTTTCCAAGAGGGTATCCTGGCTTCCGGCAGGCAGCTGTTTTTCTCCGCCAGTAGGCGTTTCCCGCTTTTTGATCTGGCGATACAGGGCATCCATCACCTGGGGCAGGTCCTGTTGCGCCACAGGCAAGCTCTCCCCACTGGCGCTATTCCACAAGGGGTTGAAAAAGCAGGAGTAATGCCCGGTATGGCAAGCTGCTCCGGTCTGCTCCGCTTTAATGAGAAGGGTATCTCCATCACAGTCATACGTAATGCTCATGACTTTTTGGAAATGCCCGCTGGTTGCGCCCTTGTTCCACAGTTCCTGCCGGCTGCGGCTCCAAAACCAGGTATAGCCGGTTTCCACTGTGCGCTGCAGGCTTTCCCGGTTCATATAGGCCAGCATCAGTACCTGATCCGTTTTGCTGTCCTGCACAATGGCAGGAATCAATCCTTTTTCATCAAATTTCAATTGACTATAGTCGATTTTCATAGCCGCACTTCCACTCCCCTTTCCCGCAAATATTCCTTGACCTGCCTGATGGTAAAGGTGCCATAGTGAAACACCGAGGCTGCCAGCGCCGCATCGGCTTTGCCAACGGTCAGGACTTCATAAAAATCTTCCAGTCTGCCAGCGCCGCCGGAAGCAATCACTGGCACAGGAACAGCTTCTGCTACGGCCCGCGTCAAAGGGATGTCAAACCCGTCTTTGGTACCGTCTGCATCCATACTGGTTAAAAGGATTTCTCCTGCGCCCAGAGATACAGCTTTTTTCACCCATTCCAGCGCATCCAATCCGGTGGGCGTATGCCCTCCATGAATATAGACTTCCCAGGAATTTTCACCCCGGCGTTTGGCGTCCACGGCGAGAACCATACACTGGTTGCCAAAGGCTTCTGCGCCTTTTCGTAGCAAATCAGGATCTTTCACCGCCGCAGAATTCAGACTGGTTTTATCAGCTCCTGCCAATAAAACAGCACGCATATCTTCAATGGAAGTAATGCCACCGCCAACCGTTAAGGGCATAAACACTTCCCGTGCCGTTTTTTCTATGGTTTTTACCATGGATTTGCGTTTTTCCAAAGATGCGGTAATATCCAGGAAAACCAGCTCATCCGCCTGTTCTTTTTCATACAGGGAAGCCAGCTCCACCGGATCCCCGGCATCCCGTAGCTGCACAAAATTGGTGCCTTTCACTACCCGGCCATCTTTGACGTCCAGGCAGGGTATGATTCGTTTAGTCAGCATCCTGTTCCTCCTTGGCCAGGCGTACCGCATCCGCAAGCGTTATGGCTCCCGTATAAAGGGCCTTGCCGATAATGCAGCCTTCTACGCCATAGGGCTCCGCCTTTTTGACAGCTTTGAGGTCAGCTAACCCTGCTACGCCGCCGCTTGCTGTCACAGGAATCCCTGCAGCCTTAGCCACAGCGATCGTCTCTTCCAGATTTACCCCTGTCAGCGTCCCATCCCGGGCAATGTCGGTGTAAATAATCCGTGCCACACCGGCTTTTGCCATGGCTTTTGCCAAATCCGCCGCTGCCATTTGGCCGCTTTTTTCCCAGCCTTCCACGGCGACGATACCATTTTTTGCATCAATCCCCGCTACGATTCTTCCCGGATAGTTCTGCGCCGCTTTTTCCACAAACTTTGGGTTTTTAACCGCGATACTGCCCAAAATCACTTGGTGCAGCCCCAACGCGAGTAACTGTTCCACCTGTTCCAGCGTCCGGATACCGCCCCCCAGCTCCACAGGAATCGTGCTGTTTTGCAGGATGGCTTTGATCGCAGGAAGATTTTTGCTCTCCCCGGCAAGGGCCCCGTCCAAATCCACCACATGGATGGCATCTGCCCCGCCGTTAGACCACACCTGAGCCATGGCACCCGGATTGTCACTATAGACCGTTTCTTTAGCGAAATCGCCCTTCAAAAGGCGGACGCAGCGCCCTCCCCGCAGATCAATAGCTGGATAGATGTTCATGGTACCCACTCCTTAAATGCTTTCAGCATAGCAAGCCCCACAGCAGACGATTTTTCCGGATGGAACTGAAATCCCTGCACGCTGCCTCGCCCCACGCTGGCAGTAACGGTCGTGCCATAGTCACACACGCTGGTCACAAGGGCTTCATCCTGAGGCACTGCATGATAGCTGTGGACAAAATATACGTATTTGCCATCGGCATCCTGCAGCAATGGGGACGGTGTTTTCGTATGCAGCGCATTCCAGCCCATATGGGGGATTTTGTAAGGCGTCACGATTTTTTTTACCTGCCCCTTAAAATAGCCCAGCCCTGTTACACCAGGGGATTCTTCACTGCTCTCAAAAAGAAGCTGCAGACCCAAACAAATGCCTAAAAACGGCTTTCCGCTGTGGAGCGCTTCCTGCACCACAGGTTCCAGACCTTTACCCCGCAGGGTCTCCATGCAATCTCCAAAAGCGCCCACACCGGGCAAAATCACCCGGGGTGCTGCGGCAATCACCTGGGGATCCGCAGAAATAACAGGTGTTGCTCCCGCTTTCACCAGGCCGTTATACACCGAATGGAGGTTACCCCTGCCATAATCGATGATAACAATGGTATTTTCATCCATCACAGGGCCCCCTTGCTGCTCATGACGCCATGCACCCGTGGATCTTTCGCCACGGCGCTGGCCATAGCCCGGGCCACGCCTTTAAAAATGGCTTCCAGCATATGATGGACATTGTTGCCATAGAGTAAGTTGATATGGAGCGTCAGGCCGCTTTCCATGGCCAGCGCCCGGAAAAATTCTTCGGCCATTTCCACATCCATTACACCCAGCCGTACCTTGGGGATCTCTGCATGCCATACCAAAAAGGGACGGCCGGAAAAATCCAGCGCAATCTGGGCCAGCGCTTCATCCATAGGGAGCAAATAGCTACCATAGCGATGAATCCCAGCCTTATCTCCCAAAGCCTGTCGCAGCGCTTTGCCCAAAGCAAGGCCCACGTCTTCAATGGTGTGATGGGAATCTACTTCCAGATCCCCTTTGGCCTTGACGGTGAGATCCATAAAAGAATGGACCGCCAAAAGGGTCAGCATGTGGTCAAAAAAGCCAATCCCGGTAGCAATCTCTGCCTTACCCGTGCCGTCCAAGTTAACACGGACAGATACCTGGGTTTCTTTGGTGTTACGCTCTACAAATCCTTCCCGCATGCTTATCCCTCCCCGTTTTGCAGTACGCCGCGAATGCCTGCAATAATCTGTGCGTTTTCTTCATCTGTGCCTACGGTGATACGCAGGGCTCCCGGCAGCAGAGGATGTTGGGAAAAGTCCCGCACCAGAATTTTTTCTTGCAACAGCGCATGAAACAAATAGCTTCCGGCTGCTTTGGCTTTTTCTTCTTGTGCCAGGCTGCTCGCCCCTGCTTTTGCACCCAAGTTGTCCAATACCGCACCTTGGGGCTGCACCAACAGGAAATTGGTGGCGCTGGGCAGGACTTTAAAGCCCAGTCTTTGCAGATTTTCCGCTAGATACTTACGGCCCTTGATCACAGCCTGCACCCGCCCCTGCAGCACTCCCGGAAGCTGGAACAATGTTTCTGCCGCCATGAGGGAAAACCCATTGACAGTATAGGGCAAGAGCACTTTTTTCAGCACTTGCATCACCTCTGGGCTCCCCACTCCGTAGCCGATACGAAGATTGGCTAATCCATAGGCCTTGGAGAAGGTTTTCAGCACCAGCAGATTATCCACCTGGTTTACCAAATCCAGTGTAGAGATTTCTGCCATAGTCCCTTCCTCCACCGCAAAATCCATATAAGCCTCATCCATCACTACCGGGCAGTCCATCTGGCGGATGATTTTTTCCATGGCTTTTTTCCCCGTAAAGGTGCCCGTGGGGTTATTGGGATTACAAATAATTAAAAGAGAAGGCTGCTGCTTTTTGCAAAAAGCGATGACTGCATCCGGATCCACCAGACCCTCTTCTGTCAAAGAAAAGCAAGCCGGCTCGCTGTCTGCCAAAACAGCGTAGGTCTGGTACATGGAAAAAGAAGGAACCGGAACAGCAATTTTCCGTCCTTTGCCGCCAAAGGCATAGCAAACCTTTTCCAAAAGCTCGCTGGACCCATTGCCCACTACGACCTGCTCCGGGGCGATGCCCAGTTTTTTCCCAATCGCTGCCGACAAATCTTCCCCGTGCATGGGGGGATACCGGTTAAAGGCATGATCCGCCGCCCGGCTTTGCAGCGCATGCATAACTTCCGGCGGCTGGTTCCAATTGGTTTCATTGGCATTGACAATAATATTCGCATCAGGCACTGTTTCTACCTGATAGTCCTCTATCCGGGTTAATGTGTCCCGGACAAGTATGCGGCTCATTTTTTACCCCCTCGCTGCTTTCTACTGCGGCGTTTCTTCTTTAAGCACCTTCTGTAAATCCCGTACCAGCTTTTTGATGCGTTCGTACTGCATTTTGAAGCTGACCTTGTTGGCAATCAGCCGGGCTGTACTAGGATACACCGTAGCAATCTCTTTTAGCTTATTTTCCCGGATCGTCCGCCCGGTCTGCACGATATCCACGATGGACTCGCTGAGCCCCACGATAGGAGCCAATTCAATGGAACCATTGAGTTTGACGATCTCCATCTGCATCCCCAGCTGCTCAAAAAAACGGGAAGCAGAATGGGGATATTTGGTGGCCACCCGGGTATGGGCATAGTCGGTGATTTTTGGCAATGCCTTGGCTTCCGGTACGGCCATCATCAAATGACAGGCTCCATACCCCATATCCAGCAGTTCATATACGTCTTTATTTTCCTCGTTCAGCACGTCTTTGCCGATGATGCCGATATCCGCGGCCCCGTATTCCACATAGGTGGGCAGATCCATGGTCTTGACGATGATAAATTTTACCTTGGTGTCCCCATTGGCAATGACCAGTTTCCGGGAATCTTCCACTACGTTTTCTGCCGCATAGCCGACTTTGGCCAAAAGTTCCACCGATTGGGCAAATAGTTTCCCCTTGGGCAGTGCGATTGTTAAATACTCCATCCTTTCGGCCCCCTATCCTACGTATGTAACGGCTTCGCAGCGGCTGTCCCGGCAGGCCTTGGCCGCTTCTTCCTGTGTCATGGCCCGTGTCGCCACTTTTACACTTTTGCCACGGCTGCGCAGTTCCATCGCTTTTTTCACGGCTTCATCCTGCAGGCCCGGTCCCCACGCAATAAAAATATCCCAAGAAGACGTATCGCTCCAGCGTCCATCTCGGCGCAGGGACAAAATAATCCGGTCAATTCCCATAGCAAAACCGGTAGCCGGGGCCGGTGCGCCAAAGGCTTCCATCATGTGGTCATACCGCCCGCCGCCGCAAATATTAAACCCTACCTGAGGCGCATAGGCTTCAAAAACCATGCCCGTATAGTAGTTAAAGTTGCGGATCAGAGACAAATCAAAGGACAAATACTCCGCCACGCCGTAGGCATCCGCCAGGCGGTAAATATCCTTCAGATTTTTCAGGGCTTTTTGGCACGTTTCGCTTTTAATGCGTTTGCCCAGGCGGCCTAAGATTTCCACCCCGCCCTGAAGGTACAACAGTTCCCGGAACAGGCTTTGCATAGGCTCCGGGATAAAACGGTCCGCCGCTTCTTCCAGGCCCACCGCATTGTGCGTCAAAATCATCTGGCGGACAAATTCTTCTTTTTCACCGCTGAGTCCTGCTTCCTGCAAAAGGCCGGCCACAAATCCGCTATGCCCTACGCTGATAATAAAGTTTTTTAATCCCGCAGCTTTCAGGCTCTCTACTGCAAGTGCCAACACTTCTGCATCGGCCATAGGGGATGCGGCGCCGATAAGTTCTATCCCTGCCTGGGAAAATTCGTTCTGCCGCCCCGCCTGGGTTTCCTCATGCCGGAATACGTTGGCGATATAAAACAGCCGTTTGATACTTTTGTCATCCCGCAGCCGGGTCGCCACCATCCGTGCCAGCGGCGTTGTCATTTCGCTGCGTAGCATAAGCGTACGGTTATCCATCCCGATAAACTGCATGCTTTCGCTGGTAATCCCGGCGCCGCTTAAAGCAAAAGTATCCGCATATTCAAACGTCGGCGTAATCGCCTCGTCATACCCCCATGACAAAAAATTCTGGGCGATTTTATCTTCAATGACACGTTTGGTCCGGGCCTCCCCCGGGAGATAATCTTTGGTTCCATAAGGGAGCCGCAGTACCTGGTTATTCATCCGTTTTTTCTCCTTTTAGTTTCTTGAGACGGGGAATCATGGCCTGATAGCCCCCCGCCCCGTAATGCAAGCATCGATTCACCCTGGATACGGTGGTACTGCTGGCGCCCGTATCCTTGACAATCTTGGCATAGTTCTGGCCGGCGTGAAGACGCACCGCCACTTCCAGCCGCTGACTCAGGGATTTCAGTTCCGTAGGTGTACAAATATCATCCAGGAATGCCCGGGCTTCCTCACAATTTTTTAACAGCGTTAATGCTTTTGCCAACCTGTCAAGTTCCCGACCGTTCAATCCTTCCTGCATCGTATGGCTCCTTTCTTCTTTACAGCCAGTATTTTTCCTGAAGTTGTGTTACTACTTTACTACGATGAAGTGGAAAAGTCAATGTTTTCTATTTCCTAGAAAAATGATTGACAATACCTGGTTCTTACAGTATGATTAGTGTCACACGGATTTCATCCAGAGTAACGGAGGGACTGGCCCTATGATGTTACGGCAACCATCCCGAAGTTTACCGGGAACGGTGCTAAGTCCAACAGGATCGGTCCTGAAAGATGAAAGTGAGCGAATACCCTATTTCCTCTTTAGAACCGAAGAGGATTTTTTTATGGAATTTATTTTCGGAGGTGACCACCATGATAGAATTGCAGCATATTGACAAAGTCTATCATACCGCTACGGGAGATTTACACGCCCTGAAAGATATCAATTTGTCCATCGGCGAAGGGGAAATTTTTGGTATCATCGGGCTGTCCGGTGCTGGCAAAAGCACCCTGGTACGGTGCATTAACCGGCTGGAAGAACCCACCAGCGGCAAAGTAGTAGTAAATGGCGAAGAAATTACGGCCATGAATGAAGAACAGCTACGCAAGGCCCGGCAGAATATCGGCATGATTTTTCAGCATTTTAACCTGCTCTCCAGCCGGACGGTGTATGACAACATTGCGTTCCCCCTGGAGATTCAGGGCATGGATAAAGCTGCTATCAAAAAGAAAGTAGAACCCCTGCTGGATCTGGTAGGCTTAAAAGACCGGGCAGACCATTATCCATCCCAGCTTTCCGGCGGACAGAAACAACGGGTGGGAATTGCCCGGGCACTGGCCAGTAATCCCAAAGTTCTCCTCAGCGATGAAGCCACATCAGCCCTTGACCCCCAGACCACGGAATCCATTCTCACCCTGCTGCGGGACATTAACAAACGGCTGCACATCACCATCGTCATGATCACCCACCAGATGAACGTGGTAAAAGAAGTATGCGACAAGGTCGCCGTTATCGAAAATGGGGAAATCATCGAGCAGGGCGCCATGGTAGACCTTTTCACCAATCCCCAAAAACGCACCACCAAGGAATTTGTGGCCAGCGTACAGCACAATGACCTGCCGGAAGTCGTAAAAAAACTGGCCATACACGATACCTATGCCCCCGGGGACAAGGTACTGCTGCAATTGTCCTTTGTGGGCGAAAGCGCCGGCGAACCGCTTATGACCGTACTCATCAAAAAATATGACGTGAGTGTAAACATTATTTCCGCCAATATGGAAGAATTGCAGGGCACTACCTTTGGCACCCTGCTCATTGAACTGGAAGGTGCCCAGGAGCATTTAAAAGAAGCCCTGGACTATGTGCATGAAAAACGCGTGAAAGATGAGGTGATCGGGTATGTCTCCTAATATGATGAACCTGTTAGTCAAAGCGCTGGGAGAAACCATCTACATGGTGGCCCTCTCCGCTCTCATTGCAACGGCCTGTGGGATTCCTCTGGGGGTTATCCTGACCATCACCGGCAAAGGCCATATTAAAGAAAATGCCGCCCTGCACAAAACGCTGGGTTCCCTGGTGAACGCCCTGCGCTCCGTGCCGTTTATCATCCTGATGGTAGCCATCATCCCGCTCACCCGTCTGGTGGTAGGATCTTCCATCGGCACCACAGCCGCCATTGTACCGCTGACCATTTCCTGTACGCCGTTTATTTCCCGGATTATTGAATCCTCTTTGCTGGAAGTGGATCCCGGCGTTATAGAGGCGGCCCAGTCCATGGGTGCCAGTGCCGGACAGATTATCTGGAAGGTACTTTTGCCCGAAGCCATGCACTCTATTGTATTGGGTATTACCCTTGCCATTATCAGTTTGATTGGTTCTTCTGCCATGGCCGGTGCCTTGGGCGGCGGCGGTCTGGGGGATTTGGCCATTCGGTACGGATATCAGCGGTTCCAGGCCGACACCATGATTGCCACGGTCATCGTCCTCATTGTCCTGGTGCAATTGGTCCAGACCATCGGCAACAAGATTTCTGCTCACCTGAACAAAAATAAAATTAAATGAATAGGCATAAAAACAGGCGGCTTTGGGCCGCCTATTTTTTTGCCTATTCGTTTCTCAAGCTTTTTTCATCGCTGCCAATTGCCGCAGGATATCATCAATCTGGGTTTGCTGCTGCCGCACCTGGGCTTTCAGTTCCTGGTTTTCTTTCTTCTGGGTTTCCAGCTGCACCTTTTGGTCAGCAATCACGTTGGTAAGAGCTGCTTTGGAGTAGCCTGCATAGGGGCTGGATTTGCCCAATTTCAACGTAACGCCCACATTCAGCATGTTTTCTCCGCCGCCCATGCTGCCGCCTACGGAGAACATGGTTTTAGCGTCCGGCCGGTAAAAAGCGCCGATAGCCATGGCATTGGCACTGCGATAGTGACCGTAGCCGGCGGCAAAGTCCCATTTGTCATCCGGGTCAAAATCCTGAGGATGGAGCGCCGCCAAAGCGGCTGCTCCAGCACCGACGCGATCCACCCGGCTATCTAATTGGTCAATATCCCGGCCCAGTTCTCCAATGCGTTGCTGCGTCTCATACAGCTGTCCGCCATTCACCACGTCTTTGGAACCCTGAGCCACTTTGCCATCAGCGATGTTCGTAATGGTGGTACCGCCCATATCCATTCCCTGCTGATTGATGGTGACTTTATCTCCCACTTGAATCGTTTGGGTAGTAACAGTTTGCGTATTCACCGTTTGGGCTTTGACCGTATTGGCTTGTATCGTATCCCCAGTAATAGTCGTAGCGGTTACAGAAGAAAGCCCGGTCAGGTCTTTGCTTAGTTTGACGCGCAAGGTATTCTTCCCGTCTGAAACCACACCGATATTGTTCTCAGAGAGCTTTGCTTCATCACTGATTCCACCCTTGATGTTTACGTTGCTGTTAAGTTTCAGTTGCAATTGCTCGCCGCTGTCACCGCTGTATTGCATCCCGTCATCCAAACTGGCGGATTGGTGTTCTTTCCCTTCCGCATCCTTATAGACAATGCGAGTAATGCCATCTTTGCCATCCACGCCCGGGGCGCCGTCTTTCACGGAAATATTGGACGGGGTAGGAGCAGGCGTATCACCGCCCCCGTTTTGAATCATCTTGGCAACCGCTTTTAACTGCGCCACGTTCACCGCATCCGTGTCCGCTGTGCCGGCGGCAAGGCCTGTGATTTGGCGCGTTATACCGTTACTTACCGAGCCCACGGCAATCGCATTGGAGGTAGACTTCCACGTAGAAGAGGATTCTGTGCTGTTGCTGCCAGTAGCAGGATCATACCCTACCTTGCCTGACGCCGTATCAGCGACTGACCCGGTACCCAGTGCTACGCTGTCTGCCAGAGTGGCTTGCGCTTCATTTCCCAGTGCCACAGCGTTAGTCGCATCATCGCCGGTGATACCTCCTGCCAATGCAGCGCTGTTACCGCCAGACGCACGGGCATAATACCCTTGTGCCAGTGCGTAATTGCCTTTGGCCTGGGAATAGTAGCCTGCGGCAAATGGAATGTAATGAGCCAGCGCTGCTGCCCAATCCAATAGCAATGGCATCCGGCCTCGTAGCCCCGTCATTATTATAATTGCTGCCCTCAGACTGATCTGAGCTGTTGATGCTGACATAATGGCTACCGTCCGTAGCAGATACTACGCCTGTTCCCCCCCTATGGACAAAAGCATAGAAAGCGCCAGTACGGTTGCCATAGAATGCCGGCCGCCAGAAAATTTGCCTGCTCCTTTGGCCAGTTCCGACACCACCACGTAGCATCCCTTTACCTTGCTCCAGATCACCTTGTACACTTTATTCAATCTGCTGCCCCCTTATACATTTCCCGGAACCTTCCTTCCTATTCCCGAGATAATTAAAATTTATTTTATTTATTGTACCCCCTTTTCCCTTCTTTTTCCATATTTTTACAAGAATTTTTGTCATTTCCTCGAAAAAAAAGTATCAGTAATAGGAGTGAATTTACTTCTTTTCATACTATTTTTAGTATTTACTTGCGTTATGATAGCTTATATGCTATCATTTATTTAGAAATTGACCGAGGTGATTTATGTACACAATTGTGTTTTACGAAAAAGAGAACGGGGAATCTGAACTCTGGGATTTCCTTGAAAAGCTCCGCATTAAAGGCAGGACTAGTAAAGATGCCAGAATCCAATACAAACAGTTGATTTATTATATTGACCTACTATCACAATGCGGTACAAATCTGCCATCCAATATCACAAAACATATAGACGAAGATATCTGGGAACTCCGCCCGGGCAATAACAGAGTATTTTATTTCTATTACGATGGTAACTGTTATGTACTCCCCCATCATTTTCGTAAGAAATCCCAAAAGACGCCTAAACATGAGATTGCACAGGCTAAGGTTGAACGGGACAACTACATTCGTCAGAAAGGAGACCAGCTATGAAAAATCAAGCAAAATTTAGCCCATAATTACTTTCTCG
>CAJMHI010000044.1 GCA_905213155.1 uncultured Acidaminococcus sp.
CAGTGCGAGAAAGTAATTATGGACTAAATTTTGCTTGATTTTTCATAGCTGGTCTCCTTTGTTACAGGTTTTCGTTTCCTATGTTCCACTACACATATCATTATATAATGGTTCACCGGATAAAAAAAGCTGCCGGAAAATTCCCGACAGCCAATTTTTATAATACTTTTACCAGCTCTTCGTTGCTTCTGCGTTCGTCATGCAAATGGGCCGGACGTGCCCCTTCTGCAGGATAGCCAATAGGAAGCAGAAACAGGGGGACTTCGTTATCTTTTAGTTCAAAGGTATCTGCGGTTTTAGATACCGGCAGGAAATTAACCCAGCAGGACCCAATGCCCAGGTCCCAGGCTTCCATCATCATATGGGTACCCACTATGCTGGCATCCTGCTCTCCGGAGCGAATGCCATGCTCAAAAGGATTGATCCATTCTTCATCTTTGCGGTAGGTCACCATCAGTACCACCGGCGCATTAAAAGCGCAGCGGGACAGTGCCCGGATTTTTTCCAGGGCTTCCGGGCTTTGCAACACGTAAACCCGATAGGCCTGGTAGTTGTGGGCCGTAGGGGCAACCCGTGCCGCTTCCAGGATTTTATCCAGTTTTTCCTGCTCAATGGGTTTGTCGCTGAATTTCCGTACAGAGTATCTTGCCTTAGCCAATTCTAAAAAATCCATAGTTCTCATCCTTTCTTTCACAGGGGCTGCAAAGTCTCCCCTGCGCTGCGTCTACTATTTTTTCGCAGCTTTTTAAAACCATCGTGCTGTAGCACAATTGATTACCAGCTTAAAATTTCCGGTTCGCCCTCTGTAATGAGCAGCGTGTGCTCCCACTGGGCAGACGGCTTGCCATCTGCGGTGTATACCGTCCAGCCGTCTTCTTCATCCACATAAAGCTCCGGCGATCCTGCGTTGATCATGGGTTCAATGGTAATCACCATCCCCGGAACCAAAAGCATGCCTGTGCCCCGTTTGCCCACGTGGGAAACAAATGGATCCTCATGCATTTCCAGTCCTACGCCATGGCCGCCAAACTCCCGGACCACGGAACAGTGATGCTTATGGGCAAAGGCCTGAATCGCAGCGCCAATATCCCCCAGGGTATTCTTCCAGCCCACCGCATTTTGCATGCCCACATGCAGACATTCTTTGGTAATGCCCACCAGGCTTTTGCGTTCGGCATTTACTTTGCCCAGCATGAACATCCGGGACGCATCCCCCACGTACCCATTAAAAATTGTGGTGGCATCCACATTCACGATATCCCCGCTCTTTAATACCTGGTGCGGATCGGGGATGCCATGACAAATGACGTTGTTGACGCTGGTGCACACGCTTTTGGGAAAGCCTTCATAATTTAAGCAGGCCGGAATCCCATGATGGGCAATGGTGTAGTCGTACACGATGGTGTTAATATCATCCGTGGTCATGCCTACCTTGATCTGTTTTTCCACGGCATCCAGTACGCCGGTATTGATTTTTCCGGCTTCCCGGATTCCTGCAATTTGTTCCGGCGTCTTAATCATATCCATCCGGGGGACTTCCATCCCCTTGGCGGCGTATTCCATTAACTTTAGTTTTATCTGGCTTCTCTCCAACTTCTCAGCCCCCTCTATTCCCTTTATGGCAAAGACCATGTATAATATGACTTTATGAAGTGGTATGAGGTTCTTACTCCCCTACCGCTTGCACTGATTTTATATTATACCATAGATTAGGCGAAGTTTCTTTCTTTTCCGTTTCATTTGTCCGGACAAATTGCGTCCGGAGTCATAAAAAGTTGTATGGCTGTTTATCTTTTCTTTAGATTCCATTGCTATAATAAAGAAAAAACAAAGTTCCACTTGCAGGGAGGCATCAATATGGGATTGTTTTTAAATATGCTCCGGGGCTTTTGTATGGCCCTAGCTGACAGCGTGCCAGGCGTTTCCGGAGGTACCATTGCGTTTGTACTGGGGTTTTACGATGAATTTATCGGCTCCCTGTATTTTCTCACCCATGGCACCACCGAACAGAAAAAAAACGGGCTGCGATTTCTGGTAAAATTAGGTCTTGGCTGGATTATCGGCATGGGCGCTTCTGTGCAGCTTTTGGCTAGTTTATTTACCACCCACATTTATGAGCTGGGTTCTCTTTTCATAGGGCTCTCCATCTTTTCCCTGCCGGTGATTATAAAAGAAGAAAAAGAGTCCCTGCAGCAAGTCCGTGGGATTCCCTTTTTCGTGCTGGGCCTGCTTGTGGTCATGGTGGTCACCTATTTTAATCCCACCGGCGGCCAGGGCGTCAATATGGAAATCACCCACCTGACTCTCACCCTGGGCATTTACATTTTCGTCTGCGCCATGATTGCCATTTGCGCCATGGTGCTGCCGGGCATCAGCGGTTCGTCCATGCTTCTGATTTTCGGGCTGTATATGCCCATTATCAGCGCCATTAAAGAATTTACCCATCTGCATCTCTCCTACTTCCCGGTTTTAGCTATTTTCGGGTTAGGCGTGATCACCGGAATTGTTGGAATCATAAAGATCGTAAAAAATGCGCTGGACAATCACCGGTCCGCCATGGTGTACTTTATCCTGGGCCTTATGATTGCTTCGCTGTATGCCATCGTATTAGGCCCCACCACCTTAAAAGTCCCGCAGCCTGCCATGACCTGGGAGACCTTTCACATTCTCTGGTTTTGCATGGGCGGCGTTTTCCTGGCAGGGCTTAACGGATTAAAAGCCGTTACGGAGCGGAAACTTCATCCTGTCATTGTGGAAATGGACGAGGAAACCATGGCTATGGAGGACGTGCGGCGGGCTCGTCAGGAGCTTCATTAATGAATTCAACACCAATACAAAAACCTTGCGGGGGAGCAAATCCCCCGCTTTTTTTATAGAAAAAACAGAAAGAGTTGACCAGGCCGCAGAATTTGTACGAAAAACCTCACAAATTATATTGACTCAGGTGTTAGCCTGTGCTAACATAACTTGTACGAGGTTTTTGCCACGTAAATGTTAAGGGAAAAGAGGTAGGCAGCATGCCGTTAAGTTTTGCTGATGCTGGTGTCCCGCTGACGGTGTTACGGGTGGGCGGAGATGCCAAAGTACGTTCCCATCTGGAAAACCTGGGCATCACCCAAGGATCGGTGATCTCCGTGGTACAGCATACCCCCAGCGGGCTGATTTTGAATATCAAGGAATCCCGGGTGGCCATCAATCATGCCATGGCCGCCAAAATTATGGTACAGGGATAAAAAACGATGAGGAGGATTCACCAATGGCAACATTAAAAGAAGCCGTGACGGGCAAAGACTACGAGGTTGTGAAAGTAACCGGAACTGGCGCCACCAAACGCCGTATGATGGATATGGGACTCACCAAAGGGACCAAGCTGCACGTGACCAAAGTAGCACCTTTCGGGGATCCGGTAGAACTAACGGTTCGCGGTTATGAGTTGTCCCTGCGTAAGGGGGACGCTGTTATGATCGAAGTGAAAGAAGTCTGATTCACTTTAACACTTGGCAGCACGGAATGACTAAAAAGCACTAACTTGCGGGAAGGAAGGATTTGTAATGGAGTACAAGATTGCCCTTGCCGGTAACCCTAACACCGGTAAGACCACCCTGTTCAATGCCTTAACAGGGTCCAACCAATTTGTCGGTAACTGGCCCGGCGTCACCGTGGAAAAAAAGGAAGGGAGACTGATCGGCCACAAGGATGTGGTGATTCAGGATTTGCCCGGTATTTATTCCCTGTCCCCCTACACGCTGGAAGAAGTAGTTTCCCGTACCTATCTGGTAACAGAACGTCCGGATGCCATTTTAAACATCGTAGATGGTACCAACCTGGAACGTAACCTGTATTTGTCCACCCAGCTGACCGAACTGGGTATCCCCATGGTCATGGCCGTCAACATGATGGATATGGTCCGCAGCAACGGGGATATTATTAAAACGGACGTACTGAGCAAAAAAGTAGGCTGCCCGGTAATTGAAATTTCCGCCCGTACCGGCGAAGGTATCAAAGAAGCCGCAGACCTGGCCGCCAAAGTAGCCGCTGAGAAAAAGACCATGGTGCCGCAGCATTCCTTTGACGGCCCTGTGGAACATGCCCTGGCCCACATTGAAGAAGCCACTCAGGGACTGTTGCCGGCCGCCCAGGAACGCTGGTATGTGGTGAAACTGTTCGAGAGGGACGACAAAGTCCGGAAAGCATTAAACTTGCCGCAAAGCATCCTGGATCATATCGAATCCGATATTGAATCCGTGGAAAAAGAAATGGATGATGATGCCGAATCCATCATCACCAACGAACGCTATAAATACATTGGTTCTATTATTGATGACTGCAATATTAAAAAGAGCAAAGGCAAGCTGACCACTTCCGATAAGATTGATAAGATCGTCACCAACCGCTGGCTGGCCCTGCCGATTTTCGCCGCTATTATGTTCCTGGTGTATTACATTGCCATGGTTACTGTGGGACAGGATGCCACCGACTGGGTAAACGATACCCTGTTTGGAGAAATGATTATTCCTGGGGCGCAGGAATGGATGGAAGGCATGGGAACAGCCGACTGGTTAAACGGTTTGGTAGTAGACGGTATTATCAACGGCGTGGGTGCCGTACTGGGCTTTGTACCCCAGATGATTGTACTGTTCATTTTCCTGGCGTTCCTGGAAGCCTGCGGCTATATGTCCCGTATCGCTTTCATTCTCGACCGTGCTTTCCGTAAATTTGGTCTGTCCGGTAAATCCTTCATTCCGATGCTGGTCGGCAGCGGCTGCGGCGTGCCAGGCATTATGGCTTCCCGTACCATTGAAAGCCAGGCGGATCGGCGGATGACCATTATGACCACCACCATGATCCCCTGCTCTGCCAAGGCGCCGATTATTGCTCTGGTTGCCGGTGCGTATTTCTCCGATGAATGGTGGGTAGCTCCCTCCGCCTATTTCGTAGGGATTTTCTCCATCATCATTTCCGGTATTATGCTGAAAAAGACCCGGCTCTTTGCGGGTGATCCTGCTCCTTTCGTAATGGAACTGCCAGCGTACCACATGCCGACACCGGGTGCCATTGCCCGCAGCGTTTGGGAACGTGCTTCTTCCTTTATCAAGAAGGCTGGTACCGTTATCCTGTTCTCCAGCATTTTGGTTTGGTTCCTCTCCAGCTTTGGCTGGGTGGATGGAGAATGGAGCATGTTGGATGCGGATGCTCTGAATGAATCCGTTTTAGCAGCCATCTGCACCAAATTTGCCTGGATCTTCAGCCCGTTAGGCTGGGGCGATTGGAAAGCCGCCGCTGCTGCTGTCACCGGTTTGATTGCTAAAGAAAACCTGGTATCCACCTTCGGCGTATTGTATGGCATGGCCGACGCCGCCGAAGACGGCGAAGAATTCTGGGGCAGCTTTGCTAAAGACTTCTCTGCACTGGGTGCTTATTCCTTCCTGGTATTCAACCTGCTGTGTGCCCCCTGCTTTGCCGCTATCGGTGCTATCAAGCGGGAAATGAACAGTGTAAAATGGTGGCTGATTGCCATCGGGTATCAATGCGGGTTTGCCTATCTGATGGCGCTGATGTTCTATCAGTTCGGTATGCTGATTACCACCGGCACCTTCGGTGTAGGTACCGTAGCTGCTTTCGTGGTATTGGCCTTCTTCCTGTACAACCTGTTCCGCCCCATGCCGCACTATGATGACAACGGCGAAGTACAGCTGAGCACCGATTCCATCGATTAACAGTTGACGAACTAAGACGAAAGTTGTAAGATAAAGATGCACGAAGTGAAACAAAAAAAGTAACAGATACTTTTCCGTTTCCTTCCTGCATCTTTTCTTTTTTTGCACATAGGGAGGTTTCTACTATGGGAAATTTAATTGTTGGCTCTATTTTACTGGTCGTCCTTTTTCTGGCAGGCCGGAGTATCTACAGAGATCATAAAGCGGGCAAATTCATTTGCGGCGGTGATTGTGCCGGTTGCGGCGGACGCTGTCATACCAGCTACAGCCCTAAAAAGAGTGGCTAATGACTTTTATTTTACTTTAAAATGTACGAACGCCGCAGGAAGCATGCTTTCTGCGGCAATTCCTCAGGGGAGTTGACGAAGTATGGGTATTGCAATCCTATTGGTCGGTTTTCTGCTGTTTAGTGCGGTGACAGCCTATATGTACACCAAAGATGAAGGCAAGGACGCCCCGAAATTCACCTGCGGCGGCAACTGCGCCCACTGCGGCTTCAGTGCCTCCTGCACAGACGACAAAAAAACGGGAAAGTAAAAGCACACTCCATAAACCAGTAGCAGTTTGGGTCTATGGAGTGTATTTTTTTGCCCTATCCACGGTGCGGTAGCATATCCAAAAAGTTTTTCACGGCTTTGGTCAGGAATAAATCGCTGCGATGAATAAAACCGGTCTGGATGTAGGTGTATTTTTCCGGTACAGGAATCATTTTCAGATACTGGGTATCTGCGATTTTTTGCACCGCCGCCCGGGGAAAAAGACACACCCCCAGCCCGGCACACACATTGGAGAGCAACGTCCCCAAAGAATCCATAGTAATCACTTCCCGGGGCAGTATCCCCTCCTCCTGCATAAAAGTTTCCAGCATGGTACGGTAGCTGCATCCCTCCGGCAACACCAGCACCGCATATTTGTCCAGATCCCGCCAGGATTCCATAGGGCAGCGCCGGGATGCCGCCAATACCAGCGTCTCTTTTTGAAACGGATAGTACGTCAGCTCTGGATTGCCCACCTTGCGGGAAATAAAAGCCCCTTCCAGCTCCCGTCCCAATACCTTTGCCAATAAGTGGTCCACGTTGCCCGTAGAAAGATGGAGCCCTACCAGCGGATTGTTCTGGTGATAATAGTACAAAAGCGGTGCCAGATACGTTTCTGCAATGCTTTCCAAGGCACCGATACGAAGCGTCCCCCGTGCCTCTCCCTCTTCCTGCATGGCAGCTTTGGCCTGCTCCATAAGGCCCAGAATTTTATCCGTGTACTGCAAAAATTCTTCTCCTTTGCCGGTAAGTTGCACGCCCCGATGATTCCGGTAAAATAATTGGGTGCCCAGCTCTTTTTCCAGCAGGCTGATTTTGGTGGATAAATTGGACTGGGCATACGACAATTCCTCTGCCGCCTTGGACATACTCTGGCAGCGGGCCACCGTCGCAAAAAATTGTAAGGTCTGCAGCTCCATAGTCTCTCCTCATTCCATATGATATTTATATATGTTATATATCTTTTCTGCTATTTACTATATAGCATCCTCCTGTTAGAATCAAGAGTAAGAAAGTAGTCTTACCAAAAATATGCAGGGTTAAACAAAGAGAGGAGTATAGATTATGGCAAAAGTGAGTCCTGGCGTACAAGCGCTGCGGGATGTTGTAGAAAAAGTATACCGTGAACTGCGGGAAGCGAAAGAAAGAGGAGAAAAAGTAGGTTGGTCCTCTTCTAAATTCCCTTGTGAACTAGCCGAATCCTTTGGCCTCCATGTAGGCTATCCTGAAAACCAGGCGGCTGGTATCGCTGCCAACCGGGACGGCGAAGTGATGTGCGAGGCCGCTGAAAACCTGGGCTATGATAACGATATTTGTGGCTATGCCCGGATTTCCCTGGCCTATGCTGCCGGTTACCGGGGCTCCAACAAAATGGACGAAAATGGCAACTATGTCATTAACCCCAACAGCGGCAAACAAATGAAGGACGAAAACGGGAAGAAAGTTTTCGATGAAAACGGAAAACCCGTGATTGATCCTAAGACTCTGAAACCCTATCCCACTACGGATAACATCTATGAAATTGCAGCCCTGCCCGAAGGGGAAGAAAAGACCCGCCGGCAGAATGCCTTGCATAAATACCGTCAGATGACCATGCCCATGCCGGACTTCGTGCTGTGCTGCAACAACATTTGCAACTGCATGACCAAATGGTATGAAGACATTGCCCGGCGGCACAACATTCCCCTGATCATGATGGATATTCCTTATAACGAATTCGATCATGTGAACGAAGCCAACGTAAAATACATCCGCAGCCAGTTTGACACCGCCATCCGGCAGATGGAAGAACTGACCGGGCGGAAATTTGACGAAGACAAATTCGAACAATGCTGCCAGAACGCCAACCGTTCTGCCAAAGCTTGGTTAAAAGTCTGCAACTACCTGCAGTATAAACCGGCGCCGTTTAACGGTTTTGACCTGTTTAACCACATGGCGGATATCGTTACCGCCCGTGGCCGTGTAGAAACCGCTGAAGCCTTTGAACTGCTGGCCAGCGAACTGGAACAGCACGTCAAAGAAGGCACCACCACGGCACCGTTCAAAGAACAGCACCGGATTATGTTTGAAGGGATTCCTTGCTGGCCGAAACTGCCGCAACTGTTCAAACCGCTGAAAGCCAACGGCCTAAACATCACCGGCGTGGTGTATGCTCCTGCCTTCGGTTTTGAATACGACAACTACGACGGCCTGATTAAAGCCTACTGCAAGGCGCCAAACTCTGTCAGCGTAGAGCAGGGCGTTGCCTGGCGTGAAGGATTAATCCGGGACAACAAAGTAGACGGCGTGCTGGTGCACTACAACCGTTCCTGCAAACCCTGGAGCGGGTACATGCCAGAAATGCAGCGGCGTTTCACCGCAGACATGGGGATTCCTACTGCCGGATTTGATGGAGACCAGGCTGACCCGCGGAACTTTAACGCGGCCCAGTATGAAACCCGTGTACAAGGTCTGGTAGAAGCTATGGAAGCTAATGACGAAAAGAAGGGGAATTGACAATGGCTATTGACGCATTGATTGATGAGTTTAAAAAGATTGCTGCCAGTCCCAAAACCCAGCTGGCCAAATATAAGGCACAAGGGAAAAAGGTAATTGGCGTACTGCCGTACTATGTTCCGGAAGAACTGGTCTATGCAGGCGATATGGTTCCTATGGGAGTGTGGGGCTGTAACGGCAAGCAGGAAATCCGTTCCAAGGAATACTGTGCTACATTCTATTGCACCTTGGCCCAGCAGTCTCTGGAAATGCTGCTGGATGGAACGCTGGATGGCATTGATGGGATTATCACACCGGTACTGTGCGATACCCTGCGGCCTATGAGCCAGAATTTCAAAGTGGCTATGAAAGATAAGATGCCTGTTATGTTCCTGGCACATCCGCAAGTCCGCGATACCATTGGTGGCAAGCAGTATTCTTACGATATGTTCAGTGAAGTGAAGGCACATTTGGAAAAGATTTGCGGCCGTGCTATCACCAATGACGACATTAAAAATGCCATTCGTGTCTACAATAAGAGCCGTAAAGCCCGTCGTGAGTTCTGCAAACTGGCAGGGGAGCATCCGGAACTAATTTCCGCTTCTACCCGTTCCGCCGTGCTGACCGCTGCCTATTTTGAACGGAAGGACGAATACACCGACCGTTTGGAAAAACTGAATGCAGAGCTGGCAGCAGCACCCAAAGGCAATTTTGACGGCCATAAGGTTGTAGTTTCTGGGATCATCTATAATATGCCTGGTATTTTGGCTGCTATGGATCGCAATAAACTGGCGATTGCTGCCGATGACTGTGCGTATGAAAGCCGTAGCTTTACGGTGGACGCTCCCGAGGACATGGATAATGGCATGCAAGCATTGGCTGTATGGTTTTCCAAACAGGGCAATGATCCCCTGCTGTATGATACAACCTATGCCCAGAATACCCGTGCAGAACATGTATGCAAACTGGCAGAAGAAAGCGGCGCCGAAGGCGTTATCGTTTATATGATGCAGTTCTGCGATCCGGAAGAAATGGAATATCCTGATCTGAAGAAGGCTCTGGATGCCCATCATATTCCCAATGTGAAGATAGGTGTAGACCAAATGACCGCCGACTTCGGACAAGCACAAACTGCTCTGGAAGCCTTTGCAGAAAGCCTGTAATTTCATATGGGTACGTTTACAAAGCCCTGGAAAATCGAAAGATTTTCCGGGGCTTTGCCGTGAAATGTAGTACTGCAGCCTACAAAATTTCCGTCACAATCTCTTGCAAAAGTGCAAGGAAATCCTTGAGAAGGGGATTATTTTCTTCTTTTTTGCGGTAGCAGGCGACGAGCCAGGGATAGTGCGCCGGATCTCCTGTTAAAAAATAGGAGACCGGTTTTGCTGGATGGAAGTGTTTTACGTAGGCTTCCATGCAAAACGCCACGCCCATGCCTTCGGCTGCCAGACGCACAGCTGTTTCCAGGCTTTCGATTTCACGGATCTTAGGACGCTCTTTCAGCTGCCGCAATACTTTATTTTCCTGCTGCCGGATTTGGTGCACATCACTTTGAAGCAAAAGAGTTTCATTACCCAGCAGTTCTGCTGGCAAATAGGGATAGCGCTGCCCCGGCAGCGCTTTTGCTTTTTTACACAAAGGGTGTGCGGCAGGCAGTGCCACCATCAGTCCATCCCTTCGCAGGGCAAGCGTTGCCAAGGCGGGATCACACGTATCCAAATAGCCAAAGAGCAGGTCATACCGTTTTTGCCGCAAGCCCTCCATCAGCTCCCGCTGGTGATTATGCTGCAATTGTAATTCCACTTGCGGGTGCGCTTTGTGAAACCGGGTAATCATGGCGGGCATGACAAGGGTAGAAAAAATCAGATAGGTACCAATCCGTAGCCTATTCTTCTGCTTTTCCTGCAGTGTTTTCAACGATTCTTCCAGCTCCTCATCCATGGCCAGTATTTTCCGTGCCGTGGAGAGCAACAAATATCCTGCTTCTGTGGGAATGACTTCCTTATTTTCCCGTAAAAATAGCGGTAATTGTAGTTGGTCTTCCAGTTTCTTAATGGCAATGCTCAGCGTAGGCTGGGTGATAAAAAGTTTACGGGCCGCTGTGTGGTAGCTCCCGGTATCGGCCAGCGTGCACAGATACAGCAACTGCCGGAGTTGTAACACCATCATACTCTCTCCCCTCGTAAGTGATTTCATTATACCATGTTTCCAATAGAGAAAACTTATAAAATAATGCTTGATTGACAAAATTTATCGTGTTATAAAATATAGCAATTTGAATGTTCGAACAATTTTCACTACAATAAATAGCAGAGAAGTGTACTACTAAAAGGCCGGATATACGCCAGCCGGAGAAAGGAAAGAGAGAAACATGGAAACCAACAAGGCAGTACCCAAACCTGTCAAGAAAGTCAAAGTTCCCCATACCTTTATTATTATCTTTGCGCTGATTGTACTGGCAGTGATTATGACCTGGATCATTCCCGCAGGAATGTACGACTTTGTGAAAAATGCCAGCGGCAGAAAGGTCGTGGATCCGGCAACTTTCCACTATGTAAAAAATGCGGGGGTTAATCCACTGAAAATACCTCTATATATTATCGCCGCATTTGCCAAGCGGATTGATCTGGTGATGATTATTCTCATGTCTGGCTCTGCCTTCCATGTAGTGACCAAAACAGGTTCCCTGCAAGCCATCCTGGCATTAGGAGCACGGAAGTTTTCTGATCGCCTGGAAGTATTTATCCCCGTCCTTACTTTGATTTTTGGACTCATCTGTACCACCCAGGGCGCAAATACTTTTATCCCCTTTGCACCGGTGCTGGTTATGCTGGCCATGGCTATGGGAATGGATTCTATCACAGGGGCGGCAATCCTCCTCATGGGCGGCGCTATTGGTTTTTCTACCGGGACACTCAATATGTATACTACTGTAGTGGCGCAGAGCATTGCGGAACTGCCGCCGTATTCCGGACTGGGCTTTCGTTCCTTCTGCTTTGTGATTTACTATATTGTGACCAATATCTACCTCATCCGGTATGCTAAAAAAATTAAGGCAAATCCCCAGGCAAGTCCTATGTACGACCTGGATCAGGAAACGCTGGCCAGCGAAGGCGGCTTGGATCTGGATCGGGCCGGAGAACTCAATCACAAAAAGATGCTTCCGCTAGTTCTTCTCGTCATTGCCTTTGCCGGAATTATTTACGGTGCTATTGCCTTAAAATGGGGCATGAACGAAATGTCCGCCGTTTTCCTGGTCTATGCGGTGGCAGCAGATTTACTCAGCGGCGCCAGTGCCAATGAGATGTGCAAAGACCTTATTGACGGCAGCAAACAAATGCTGGGGGCAGCGTTCATTATCGGCATGGCGACGGCTATCAGCAATATCATGAATGATGGAAAAATCACCTATACCATTGTCCATAGCCTATCCTCCATGCTGGAAGGCCTGCCGGCAGTTGTCATTGCACCTGGGATGGTGATTGCCAATACGATTATCAATATTTTCCTCACTAGCGGCAGCGGGCAGGCAGTGGCTGTTATGCCCATTCTTACGCCACTAGCGGATGTTTTGGGGGTAACTCGCCAGACTACGGTGCTGGCCTTTAACTTCGGGGATGGATTCTGCAACTACGTACTACCTACGTCCACGGCCCTCATGGGAACGCTCAGCGTAACCAATATTCCCTATGACCGCTGGATGCGGTTTATGTGGAAGCTTTTCCTGATTTGGCTGGTGGTAGGATGTGTTTTGGTGTCTGTGGCCCAGTTCATCCATTTGGGGCCCATGTAAGCAGCACGTAATTTTCGAGAAAGGAGTATGGAGTAATGCTGGAACAACAAATTAAACTAGCAAATGACTGTGTAGAGGCCCAAAAGGAATCATTGCTTCATATGGCAGATGAGATTTTTGAGCATCCGGAAATCGGTCCGCATGAAACCTTTGCCAGCGGTCTTTTGACCGACTATTTGGAAGCCCATGGTTTTACTGTGACCAGGGGCATTGCCACACTTCCTACAGCTTTCCGTGCCGTATATCAGCATGGTGAGGGCGGTCCCAATATCGGGCTTTTGTGTGAATATGATGCCCTTCCTATGGGACACGGCTGCGGCCATCATATGCAGGGCCCGGCTATTTTAGGCGCTGCAGTTGCCATTCAGCAGGCTGCCGGGGAGAAACCCTTCACGTTAACCGTATATGGTACGCCGGCAGAAGAAAATATCAGCGGCAAATTTATCATGATCCAAAATGGCTGCGATTTTCACGAGCTGGATGTGGCACTGATGATGCACGGGGGACCGGCTACTCAGACTGATATCAAAAGTCTGGCAAATACGAAATATACCTTGACCTATCACGGTAAGGCCGCCCATGCGGCGCTGAAACCAGAAGCAGGACGCAGCAGCCTGGACGCCATGTGTCTGGCATTTCACGCTATAGAATGCTTGCGGGAGCACGTCACCGA
Source organism: uncultured Acidaminococcus sp. (assembly GCA_905213155.1). Taxonomy (GTDB): domain Bacteria; phylum Bacillota; class Negativicutes; order Acidaminococcales; family Acidaminococcaceae; genus Acidaminococcus. The sequence goes on from CAJMHI010000044.1 coordinate 13,195, forward strand.
TGATGTAAAGATTCACTACAACATTACTGATGCCGGCGGCAGCCCTGCCAATGTAGTGCCCAGCCTGACCAGTGCGGATGTGATGATTCGGGCCAATACCATCAAAGGGGTGCAGCTTGTCATGGCACGCATGGAAAAGATTTTCCAGGGGGCGGCGCTTATGACGGAAACTACAGTGACCTATGAACCAGAAAAAATCATTGATAACAAAATCCCTAATTTCCATTTAAACGACTTGCTGATGAAACACGCCAAAGCACTGGGAGCTCCCAATTGCCAGCCGCCCCGGCAGCGTACCGGCTCCACGGATTTTGCCAATGTAATGCACCGGGTGCCCGGATCTTGTATTCGTGTAGCCTTTGTGGCACCAGGCGCGGCGGCCCATTCCCAGGAATTTTTGGATGCCGGGAAAACAGAGGCAGCGCATCAAGCAGTCTTGTATGGCGCTAAAATCCTGGCAGATACCGTACTGGAATTAGTAGCAAAGCCGGATGAATTGGCTGCAATCAAGGCAGAATTCCAGGAACGTCTCGCTAAAGAAGCACAGGAAGCATAAATATAGTTTTTACGCACAAGTTAATCATTGCAACAAAAAAAGGATCGGTGTTCAGGCATCGATCCTTTTTTACTATTGCCTTTAGTAGATGCACAGCGCCTGTTTTTATTGAATTATGTTTCAATGAAGTATGATTTAATAAAACAACCGCAAATCTATGGTATAATACTGGAAAAGATTTATTATGAGAAGGGTGGTGCTGGAATGGACTATGCTACGTTGGGCAAGGATAAAGAATTCACAGTGTTTAAATATGGGTCTCATACGATTCGGTTCCTAGCACCGTATTCCTTGGAACGGTATACTGCAATAAAAAGTTGGGACCAAGGGTATTTGGTCGTGATGGCAAAATACAAACATAATATGGAAAGTGAAGAAGAATATATTGACCTGGGCCCTATTTTAAAAGATTTATATTATTCGCCTGAAGCGTTTTTAAGACCTATTAAAGAGGTGAAATTAGAAAATGCCTGATTTAAAGAAAATCGCAGATGAAGCAGATATTATCGTTAACGGCATTGCCTTTACAAAATCTCCTAAAGGAGTTCGTGTGATTAACCTAAACCATCCAGATGATGCAATGGTATTAGATTTTGATGGCACCGTATTAGAAACCAGTATGAATGATATCGAAATGCAGATTGTTAAAGAATACTTTGCCCGTAATAAAAAATATATGGAGGCATGAGGATGCCCAAATATTATCAGTTTAAAGTGATTGGCTATTATCTTTACTTCACCTCTTTCTGCATCGTGGAGTGCATGCATGTCCATGCGAGTGACAGCAAGTTGACCGAGAGTGGATCTGCAAAGTTTTTTGTAAAAGCCAATGGAGATTCTATCTTACAAAACAAGGGCGTTTTGAACGAAAGAGAAATAGCTAAAATACAGGCATTCATCAAAGAGAACTACAAGGATATGTACATAAAATGGGCTGCTTATAGCAGTAAAGGATTTTATGGCGAGAGATAATCACGCAAATTGAAAAAAATAAATATCCGTGTATAATAGAGGCAAGGGTATTATTTCCTGTGTTTGCGGATATTTCACAAGGAGACCAGCTATGAAAAATCAAGCAAAATTTAGCCCATAATTACTTTCTCGC
>CAJMHI010000045.1 GCA_905213155.1 uncultured Acidaminococcus sp.
CTATACAGGTAGCGTAATTTCTACCGCTGTTCAATTTGGAGTTGCAATTTACGAACATTTTATGGGATATATCCATGGTATCCCTCCTAAAATTTTTGTTCATTTTTATTATACCACAGGCGTAACCTTGTGATAATGATGGGGAATCTCTGTTTTACTTTAAAATGTGGAGATGGTAGGATGAAGGCAATAAAGATACAGAAAATACAGAAAGAAAAAGGGGAGAGCTATGGATCACATTATTGTCATTCCAATTGCCATCTGTCTATTTAGCTTTCTGGCGTACCGGAAATGGAGTCCAATTTTATTGGGGCCTTTTATGTCCATTCTGCTGGCAGCAGTATGCCGCCTGCCGGTATTACAGACTATGCTGGGCCCGTATCTGGCAGCGTCTACCAATTTTGTTAAAGCCAATTTCTTTGTCTTTTTCTTAGGGGCAATTTTTGGCGGTGTGATGGAACTGACCCACGGCGCTAAGGCCATTGCCATGTGGATGGGAGGATTTACCAAGGGTAAGTTTGTGCTGCCCCTCATTATGACCATTACCGGTATCCTTGCTTTTGGTGGGGTCAGTGGTTTTGTGGTGTATTTTGCTATGTATCCCATCGCGCTGCATTTGTGCAAGGGGGCCAATATTTCCAGGGCCTTGATTCCAGGTGCCATTGCTTCTGGATGCTGGACGTGGGCCATGACAGCACCGGGTTCTCCGGCTATCCCTAATATCATTGCCATGAAATACCTGGGAACAACCTCTACGGCAGATTTTTTAGCAGGCTTTTTATTTGCCGGCGTGGTGCAGTATATTCTGGTTTTTGTGTACCTGGAGTGGCAAAAAGCAAGATACGAAAAAAATGGACAGGGCTTTATTGCCGATGAAGTGACGGAAAAAGAAATGGAGCAAGACCCGGACGAGAAGATCCCTTCTGCGTTAATGGCACTTTTACCCTTGTTGGTTATTGTTGTTTTGTTTAATGTAATTCGCCTGCCCATTGAAGTATCCCTGCTGAGTGGAATCCTGGTGGCTATGGTGACCATGTGGAAGTATGGTAAATCTCCGGCTAAGTGGCTGGAAGTGTGTAACAAAGGGGCCAATAATTCTGCGATTGTTATTCTCAATACGGCTATGGTGGTAGGATTTGCCGGTGTCATCAAAGATACCGCAGCCTTTAAAGAACTGGTACAGTCTCTGGGAAGTCTGCATATGAACCCGTTGGTGTATGTGGCTGTTACATCTGGGTTATGCGCTGCGGCAGCGGCTTCGGCATCCGGCGGTATGGGTGTTGCATTGGAAGCGTTTAAGGATTCTTATCTGGCACTAGGTGTCTCTCCGGAAGTTATTCACAGAATTGCCTGTATCGCCAGCGGCACCTTTGATTCCCTGCCTCATACGGGCGGGCAGGTGACATTATTGAACATCTGTCACCAGACGCATAAAGAAGCTTATATCCATATGTTTGTAACGGAATGTATCATTCCATCCATCGTGGTTGCCATGCTGATTGTGTGGCATAGTTTGGGACTGTAAAAGGAGAATAAACAATGCTGGATGTTTTAGAAGGCGCCTATGATTTACATGTTCATCCCAGCCCGGATGTAGTACCCCGGCGTTTTACGGATTTACAGCTGGCAAAGCGGTATGTAGAAGCAGGCATGAAAGGCTTTGGAATCAAATCCCACCAGCTGCCTACGGCAGGACGGGCAGCATTGGTACGGGAAGCGGTGCCAGCATGTCATGCTATCGGAACCATCACACTGAATAATGCCGTGGGGGGCCTAAATCCTATGGCCGTAGAAATGGCAGCCCGTATGGGGGCCAAAATTGTGTGGTTTCCCACCATTGATTCTTTGAACCAGGAAACATTTCTGCAGAGAACCCATGCGGAAGCTCCCTATGGCGCTACGGCAGATAACAAGACGTTGCAGAGAAAACGCCTGACGATTCTAGATGAAAAAGGGGCGCTCAAGCCGGAAGTCTTTGCTATAATGGATGTGATCAAGGCACATGATATGGTGATGGCTACGGGGCATATTTCGGAAAAAGAGTCGGTTATCTTAGTGCGGGAAGCAGCCGCCTACGGTGTCAGGAAAATGAGCGTTACCCACGTAGATTTTCCGTGTACCCGGATGTCCTTGGAATGGCAGAAAGAATGCGTACGACAGGGCGCCTTTTTGGGACATGGGTATTTGCAAATTGCCACAGGGGAATCCAAGCTTGCAACTGCATTGCAGGAGATCCGGGAAATCGGTCCGGAACATTTCCTTTTGGTCAGTGACGGGGGACAAACCAATTCCATTCCCCCGGAAGAAGCTATGGAAACCTATTGCCTGGCACTTCTTAATGCCGGATTTACAAAACGAGAAGTACGCCGGATGGTTGTGGATAATCCAACCTCACTGGTAGAATAAAATTCTTTGTTTTATCTCGAAACTAAAAATAATGCAGAAAAGAACAGGGGGAGTTTTCATGAGTCATATTGATCCTAATGCAGAAGCGTATTATGTAGGTTTGATGAATGCCTGCGGGTATCGGGATAAAGACCTGAAAAAACCGGTAATTGGAATTGTTAATTCCTGGAATGACGTAAATCCAGGGCATAAAGCATTAAAAGAATTGGTGCAATATGTGAAAGAAGGCGTGTGGGCAGCAGGGGGCGCCCCCGCAGAATTTAATGTACCTGCACCCTGTGACGGAATGGCACAATTGCGTGGCATGCAATATGTACTGCCAAGTCGGGATTTGATTGCGGCGTCCATTGAATCCATGGTACGGGCACATAATTTTGATGGTCTGGTGTTTCTCTGTGCCTGCGATAAGATTGTGCCCGGTATGCTTATGGCGGCTGCCTCTTTAAATCGCCCCAGCCTGTTTCTAACACCTGGCTCTATGCTTCCCTATGAAGAGGGGGGTGTAGTCTATACGACGCCGGACCTGAAAGAATCTATCGGGGCTTGGAAGGCCGGTAAAATCAGCGAAGAGACCTTTGACCGTTACCGGCAAAACATGTGTGCCTCCTGCGGGACCTGTTCCATGTACGGTACGGCCAATACCATGGCTGTTTTTGCAGAAGCTATCGGATTGGCTCCCTTTGGATCGGCTACTATGCCTTTCTGCGTTTCAGCCAAATATAAGCAGGCGCGGGATGTGGGGGAGAGAATTGTAGAGCTGACACGGCAGAAGGTCAATGCCCGGACTTTTTTAACAAAGGCTTCTTTGGAAAACGGCATTATGCATGCTTCCGCTACAGGCGGATCCAGTAACTTTGCCCTGCATATCCAAGCCATTGCCCGCTGTGCCGATGTACCTTTGGATTTAAAAGAGTTCGACACCATTCAGGAACAGGTGCCGGTCATTGCAAAATTTAAACCGTCCAGCAAGTACAATTTAATCGATTATGGAAAAGCCGGCGGGGCATTGGCCAGCCTGAAAACGTTGGCGCCGTTTTTGCATACGGATGTGCCGGTTGCTATGGGGGGAACATTGCAGGAGTGGTTAGATTCTCTGAAACGTCCTATTGATCGGGATATTATCCACGATTTGGATCATCCGCTGCACGAAAATGGATGCTATTCCATATTGTATGGCAATCTGGCTCCGCAAGGAGCCGTTGTTAAGAAAAGCGGCGTGGATCCGGCTATGTTTGTTCATCGGGGGCCGGCTGTAGTATTTAACTCGGAAGAAGAGGTTATGGATTGTCTGCTCCATTCCTCTGTTAAACCGGGATCTGTATTGGTGATTCGGTACGAAGGCCCTAAAGGCGGTCCGGGAATGCGGGAAATGTCCATTCCTGCTGCCATGCTTATTGGGATGGGACTGCAAAAATCTGTGGCCATGATCACGGATGGCCGTTTCTCCGGGGCGTCCAGGGGACCTTGTGTTGGGCATATTGCACCGGAAGCGTGGGATGAGGGACCTATTGCCTGTGTAAAAAATGGAGATATTATCCATATTGATTTAAACCAGCATATTCTGGAAGTGGAACTGAGTGAGGAAGTCCTCGCAGAGAGAAAAAAAGAAATTAAAAAGCCGGAGCATCCTGCCCATGGCATGATGCGGCAATACAGAAAAATTGTTCAGGGATCGGAAAAAGGAGCTATGTGGCTGTACGGAGAGGAATAGAAACCACAAAGTCTTTCTGTCTTAGCTGCGGGACAAATGCCGTTTGGCCAAATGCCAGAGAAAAAGGGACAGGATAATGGATAGGTAATCGGTTACGGCCTGGGCACTGATGACACCGTAGAACCCAAACAGGGCTTTTAATAAAAACATAAGCGGGATCAACAAAAGGCCATTTCGCAGCACAGAAAGCAACGTGGCTGGCATAGGATGGGCTGTGGACTGAAGGCAATCCATTGCCAGAAAGAACAGCCCGATGAAGGGGCCGGATACGGTATAGGCAATGAGCATGGGAACACCCAGCGTGATCACATGGGAATCTTCAATAAAGACGGCAATAATCTGCCGGGCAAATCCTAAATAGAGCGCAGTGGCTGCTATACCAACGGCCAGGAGAATTCTTGCTGTAAAACGTTCTATGGAAAGAAACCGCTGCCTGTTTCCGGCACCATAGGCATACCCCAGTAGAGGCTGGACACCATTTGCGATGCCCATCTGGATAAAGGACACGAACATATTGGCTTTAAAGACGATGCCCATAGCAGCTACTGCGGCATTGCCCCATTCTGTCATGATCTGGTTCATCAAAATGGTGGCAACACTCATGAGAGCAGAAAACATACCGGTAGGGAGTCCCGTATTCATGACCCGCAAAGAAATTGACGGAGCCAGAGTGAAATCGTGCAGACTGAGGGAAGCCGCAGGACATTTCTTCAGGAAAAACCAGATATAGTACAAGGAGGCAGCTCCGTTACTAAGAGAAGTTGCGACGGCTGCGCCGGCAGCACCTTGATGCAAGCCGGAGATAAAAACTGGGTCCAGAATCATATTTAACACCGTGCCAATCATATTGCCCACCATGGCTTCCGTGGAAAAACCCATACTGCGGACCACAAAGGATGCAGTCACGGACCAAATGCAGAAAAATGCGCCCGGCGCAATCCAGCGCAGGTAGCCAGCTGCCTTTTCCAATGTTTCCGCATCCGCTCCTAAAAAGAGCAGCAGAGGCTGCGAAAAGAGCAGGAAGACCAGGCAGAACACGATGCCAAACAGTAAAGAAGCCCAAAAAGAAAACGACGTAATCTTTTTGGCAGCAGCGCCTTCACCGGCACCCAGGGCGACACTGGCAAGAGCCGCTGCCCCCATCCCCAGCATATTGGCTACGGCCATCAGCAGGACAAAGCAGGGGTTGGTCAGAGAGACGGCAGCGACTTCCAGTGCATCGCCAGTCTGCCCGACGAAAAAGGTATCTGCCATGTTGTAAAACACGGTGACAAGGCTGGAGATCACTGACGGCACTGCCATCATCCGGACCGCAGTGCTGACACTGGCACTGCCCATCAGTGCCTCTTTGCTTTGGCTTTTATTTGTATCCACCATAGTTTTCACACTCACTTTTTTCTATACTAAAGGCACCCCACCGCCCATGCAAGATTCCTTACGGAATTGGGACGAAGGTGAGGTGCCTTTTTAGTATGCCTGTTTTTATTTTTTTGCGTTCTTGGTCAGGTCTTTTGCCGCATCCTTGATGATACTGGCCAGCAGGGCATCAGAACTATATTTGTCGCTGGTGCGGTCGTCCTGGAGCTGGTAAATGGTTTCACCATTTTTGGTAGCGACCATGGTTAAGCTGGCGCAAGCCGTGCCTTGGGGAGTATTTTTTTTCTTTTTGGCAGTTTCTGCTGCTTGTTCCGGAGCGGGCGTAGCCAAACCCACCTGGTTTACCCCTACTTCCAAGGTGATGGTATGCCGCAATTTTTTGTCTTCCAGCATGACAGGATTGTTATACACGGTCACGCCTTTGTTCTTCAGGTCCCGAACTAAGGTCAGATAGGTTTTGCGGACGGCATCGTCATCCTGTACATACTGGGGGTTGGCTTTCCGGTAGGCGTCATCCTGCCGTACCAAGGTCTTTAAATACACGACTTTTAATTTTTTAAAGGGAAAAGCGTTGCTCTTCCACCCACTGCGTTCCGCGCCCGCCGTCAGCGGCAGGGAAAGCAGGGACAGCATCAGGGTCAGCAGGGCAAGTAATTTTTTCATTGTGTTCCTCCTAACAGCGTTTGCTGTTGTTATTTTACAACGGATAGACGCCAATTTCAACGCTTTTGTTTTGACGAATCCGTGGATTCGGGCTATAATTTGTACAGTTCATGAGAACCTGCTGCAACAGGCAGTGCGGGAAGGAGGATTTTCCATGGCGATTCCACTTGTAGTATGGGCGGCAGCCGGTATCGGCGCAGCTGGCATAAAATTATATATGGATGCGACCAGTGCGGAAAATATGGTGAAAAATGCCATTGACCGGTACAATGAGGAACGGTTTAAATTTTATAAGGTGCTGGAACAGCTGATGCCAGAGGTAGAGGCTTTGGGACACTTGAAGCTGGATACCTGGAGCTGTTACAACAAGGTCTTTGCTATTTTGCAGCAAGTGGAAAATCCTCCTGGTCACTATACGTACAAAAGCCATAAGAATATGCACCTTTTGCACCACGATATCCGGAAATTGAAAAAAATTAGTGCCGTGGCAGAGCGCATCAAGGAGAAAAAACTGGATACGGAAGGCACCGGAATGCTTACAGTGGTAGCACTCCAGGGCGGGGCGGCCAGCTCTACCACACGGAATACCTTGGAAGCGGACGAGGACAAGCTGCTGGTGGAAACCATTATGGACCAGCCTTTGTACATTACGGAAGTCACCGCCCTTGATGAAATGAGCGTGTTGGAATCGGTAATGTGCTTTCCCAAGGTGCTGAAACCCGGTTATTTCCAAAATAAAGACGGGTCAAAAATGACCAAGGACGAGGCAGCTAAATTTAAATCAGAAACAGATGCCCAGTCGCTCCTCCTGGCCGATGCGGAAGCGCGGGGCATGCGGCTACATGATGTGGTGACCCATGTGTATAAGACTATGCACGCCCTGAAATTAGAGCAGCATGAGCAGATTCTCCATCTTCAGGAGTTATTGAAAATAAAAAAAGATTTTAACACTTTTACGCTGGAAGAAAAGGACCGGCTGAATTTTGCTGTGGCCCTTGGTTTTGTGTTGCGGGAACTGGCACGGACGGATATTGTGCTAAAAAATGGCAGCATGGCCATTTTAAATCGTACAGGGCTGCGGGTGCCACTAGATAAGGCCCGGGACCTTTTACCCTTTGACAATGAAAAACTGCTGGATGACGACGAGAAAACGTACACGTAACCAAAGGAGTACTATGACAGTCGAAAAAAATGCATGTAAGGCATATGATATCCGGGGGATTTATCCTGAGGAAGTCAATGAAGAGCTGGCCTATCGGGTGGGGCGTGCACTGGTACAACAACTAAAGGCAAAAAAAGTCGTAGTGGGGCATGATATCCGGCTCAGTTCCCCCCAGCTGGCAGAAGCGGCCGTGAAAGGCATCCAGGATGCTGGCGCGGACGCTCTTTTTATCGGGCAGTGCGGCACGGAAATGATGTATTTTGCCACGGTGCACTGTGAGGCGGACGGCGGCATGATGATCACAGCCAGCCATAATCCCAAAGAATATAATGGCATCAAACTGGTTCGGGCAGGCGCCCGCCCCATTGCAGGAAACAGCGGGCTTATAGACCTTTACGCCATGGTAGCTGCAGAAGATTTTGAGCTGCGCTGTCCCAAAGCGCCAGCCCAGGGAAGAAAAGAAAATGTAGAGATTTTATCCAGTTATGTAGCCCATCTGCTTTCGTATATTGATCTGTCATCCATCAAACCATTTAAAATCGTGGCTAACCCAGGAAACGGGGCCGCTGGGATGGTGGTGCGGGAACTGGCAAAGTTTTTGCCCTGTCAGTTCTTTTTATGCAATGAAACACCGGATGGACAGTTTCCTAACGGTGTGCCCAATCCTCTTTTGCCAGAAAACCGGGCGGCTACCAGTCAGGCTGTGAAACAAACTGGGGCTGATCTGGGGATTGCCTGGGACGGGGACTTTGATCGTTGCTTTTTCTTTGATGAAAACGGCCGCTTTATTGAAAGCTATTATTTGGTGGGGCTATTTGCCCAGTATTTTTTACAAATCCATCCAGGCAGTAAAATCTTGTACGATCCCCGCCTGCTTTGGAATACAGAAGATATTATCGCCCGCTGTGACGGGATTCCGGTGCGCAGCCCTGGGGGCCACGCCTATATCAAAGAAACCATGCGCAAGTACGGGGTTATTTACGGCGGCGAAATGAGCGCACACCATTATTTCCGGGACTTTTCCTACTGCGACAGCGGGATGATTCCGTGGCTGCTGCTTCTTTCAATCTTATCCGGCAGCAATCTCACGCTATCACAGATGGTGGATGCCCGTATGGGCGAATTCCCCTGCAGCGGAGAGATTAATATCCAAGTGGAAGATGCGGATGCCGTGCTGGATAAACTATCCAAACGGTTCGTTTCTGGAATCCAGGACCGGATGGACGGATTAAGTGTAGTTTATACAGAATGGCGGTTTAATCTGCGCAAATCTAACACGGAACCCTTGGTACGGCTGAATATTGAAACCCGGGGAGATCGGGACCTATTACAACAAAAAGTGCGGGAAATGCTAATGCTGATTGGCGGTACGCAGGTATAACGGGAGGAGCTATGAATATTTTGGTAACCGGAGGAGCCGGATATATCGGATCCCACGTGGTGGAAGAACTTAAAACAGAGCAAATTACCCCTATCGTCTATGACAATTTCAACACGGGACATGCAGATGCTGTCCCGGAGGATGTGCAATTGATTCAGGGAGATATTCATGACCGGAATTTCCTGGAACATGTGCTGGGGGAATATGAAATCGATGGCGTGATGCATTTTGCCGCCTCCAGTCAGGTGGGAGAATCTATGCAGGATCCGGCCAAATATTATTTCAATAATGTGGCCGGGACGCTCAGCCTTTTAAATGCTATGCGCAGCGCTGGCGTGGACTGCCTGGTCTTTTCTTCCACGGCAGCGGTTTACGGTGAACCAGAACGAGTACCCATCACCGAAAATATGCCGTTGCAGCCTACTAATGTGTACGGGTGGACTAAGCGCATGATTGAAAAGATGCTGGAAGATTACAGCCGTGCATATGAGCTGCGGTATGTGGCCTTGCGGTACTTTAATGCGGCCGGCGCTTCCCTTTTGGGCAATATCGGGGAAGATCATCGGCCGGAAAGCCATTTGATCCCGTTGATTTTGCAGGCAGCCCTGGGCAAACGGGAGAGTGTATCCATTTTTGGGACCGATTACCCCACTGCGGATGGAACCTGTATCCGGGATTATATCCACGTAAAGGATCTGGCCAGCGCCCATGTCTTGGCGATGCAACACCTGCAAGGCGGCGGGGAAAGTAAATTCTACAATTTGGGTACGGAAAACGGGTTTTCCGTGCGGGAAATTATCCAGGTGGTACAACAGGTCACGGGACGGAAGTTTACTGTAATTGAAGCCGCAAGGCGCGCTGGAGATCCGGCTAAATTGATCGCCTCCTCGGAAAAAATCAAAAAGGAGCTGCACTGGCAACCCCAATACAGCGATATTCAGCGCATTGTCTCCACGGCATATCAATGGCATTCCAGCCATCCTGATGGCTATGCAGACTAGCCAATAAGGTCGCGTATGGATATTTTAGTGACTGTGGACGGCCTGAAAAAAAGCTTTGGCGTCCATGAAATTTTTCATGATGTGAGTTTTACTATCCGCGAAGGGGAAAAAACAGGCCTGGTAGGTGTTAACGGCAGCGGTAAAACCACGTTGCTGCAGTGTCTGCTGCATCCTGATTTTGCTGATGGGGGCACCGTGAAATTTGCGGGTGAACTACGGCTTGGTTATGTGGAACAGGGCTTTGACGATTTTAAGGAAGAGAACATCCAGGAATATATGCAGCATGCCTGCCCGGATATTGTGACCTTGCGGGAGAAAATGCGCCAATTGGAAACTGCGAGCGGTACTCATAGCGGCGCTGCTCTGGAGAATATATTGGCACAATATGCCCGTACGGAAGCCCGCTATGCCCATCTGGACGGGTATCACTACGAAAGTAACATCAAGCGGGTGCTATTGGGATTGGGATATCCTGAAAGTACCTGGGATAATCGGGCGGATAAGTTGTCCGGAGGACAGAAAACCAGACTCCAGCTGGCAGCAGCGCTGGTGAATCACCCGGACCTGTTGGTCTTGGACGAACCCACCAACCACCTGGATATCGGCATGAGTGAGTGGCTGGAAACGTATCTGCGGGAATTTTCCGGCGGGGTTTTAGTCATCTCTCATGATCGGGCATTTTTGGACAATGTGGTGGAAAATGTGCTGGAGATGGAAGGCGGAACGCTCCATCGGTATAAGGGGAATTATTCCCATTACCTGGAACAAAAAGAAGTAGAAGTGCTGACACAGACCAGGGCTTACACGGCCCAGCAGGAGTACATTGCCCGGCAGGAAGCGTATATCCGCCGTTTCAAGGCGGGGATCAAAAGCAAAATGGCACGAGGCCGTAAGTCTCAGCTGGACCGTTTGGAACGCATTGAGGCCCCGGTAAAAAACGAAGAATTTTCCTTGCGCCTGCCGCACGCTGCAGAATGCGCAGAAAAAGTGATCCTGCTGGAACATTTGGACGCAGGATATCTTGGCAATCCCTTGCTGCATGACGTGGATCTGGTCTTACGCCGGGGAGAAAAGGTCGCTCTTATCGGGCCTAATGGCTGCGGCAAATCTACCCTGCTGAAAACCATACTGCAAGATATTCCGCCCCTTAAAGGAGAGGCAAAAATTGGTAACCGGGTAAGAATTGGCTATTTTTCCCAAACCTATGAACGGCTGGATGAAAGCCAGACTATTATGGAGAATTTCCTAACGGAATACGGTCTTACCGACGAGCAGACACGACGGCTCCTGGGGAGCATGCTGTTTCACGGGGATGATGTGTTTAAAGTTATCGGTTCTTTGTCCGGCGGGCAGAAGGCCCGGCTCGTTTTGTTGAAACTGGTGCTGGACGGAGCAAACTGCCTTTTATTGGATGAACCGACCAACCATTTGGATATTGTTGCCAAAGAAGCGGTGGAAGCAGCTTTGGAAACCTTTGACGGTACGGTGCTTTTGGTCAGCCACGATCGTTATTTAGTCAACGAAGTGGCGGATCGGATCTGGGCCGTGGAGGACCATCATGTAGTAGATTACAAAGGCAATTATGATTTTTATCTGGAAGAGCGGGAAAAGCGAAAAACTTCGCAGGATAAAATAAGTGCTCCTCCTCTGCAAAAAGAAAAGAAACCGAAACAGGAAAAACAAGCAGTTAAAGAGAAAACATCTGCCAGAGAAAAACAAGTGCCGGCAAAACCAGCGTATTCACCGGAACAAGCAGAAAAACTCCTGCCTGAAGTGGAACTGAAAATAAGGGAGTATGAAGCGCTGCAAAAGGTGCTGAGTGAAAAAATTGCCGATCCTGCTAACCAGGCAAATTTGGAAACCAGTATGAGCTTGGCAGAAGAATATGCAGCCCAGCAAAAAATTCTAGATGGACTGATGGAGCAGTGGGAACAAGTTATGGAGAGCCTGGAGTGATGGAAAAACTTACCCTTGAAACGTTTCTTGTCCGGCTTCAGCAGTGGCACGGAGAAGGTGCTTTCAATCCCTGGGGGGAATATGATCCAACGTGCGATATTGGCCCGGAGGCGCCGGTCATTCGTGTTGCCAATCTTAGGCAGTACCTGACACTGCGGCAAGAGGCAAAATTTCTTTTTATTGCAGAAGGACTAGGCTACCAGGGGGGACATTTTTCCGGGATGGCGATGACCAGTGAACGCATCCTGCTGGGATTTCATCCTGGAGTGCGGCCGGAAGCCGTACTGGGGGAGGGCTGGGACTATCGCCGTACCAGTAATCCCATGAGCACCCTGCTGAATCAAAAACAGCGGGAAGAAGGATTCAATGAGCCTACGGCGACCATCATGTGGGGTGAATTGGCGCGGCAGAAACTGCTACCCTTTCAAACCATTCTGTGGAATATTTTTCCATTTCACCCGTTTAAGACCACCGGTATTCTGACCAACCGCACACCTACCGGTGCGGAACTGGATCAAGGCATTGTCTTTGCCAAGATGCTTCTTGCCCTGCGTCCCGGGATGCGGGTCATCGCCATCGGGCGCAAAAGCGAGGAAACCTTGAAAAAATACGGCGTCTCCTGCAGCCCGGTGCCCCATCCTTCTATGGGCGGCGCCAACCGGTTTCGGGCTGCGCTGTCCCAATTATTTGCGGAATGATGCGCAGAAAAGAAAGTTGCGGAACGAAGTAGATAAGGAGCCACTATGAAAAGTACCTTGGCATCCATGAATAAGGAGCAGGTGTTAAAAATTGCCCTGACGGCGGGGAAACTGCTGTTGATTAGCGGCGCCGAAACCTATCGGGTGGAAGACACTATGCTCAGGATCTGCCATGAAGGTGGTATGCACAACATTGCGGCGTACTGTACCCCTTCCTTGATTATGATCGGGGAAGAAACCATGGAAGGGGCCAACCTGATGTATCGGGTGGGACATCGTGGTACGGATCTTAATATGATCAGCGAAGTCAACGAAATGAGTTTTACTATGCCAAGCTGGGGCAAAAGCTTCCAGGACACCATGGCAATTTTTAATGAAAAAACTCATCGCAAACCTCGCCCTGCCTGGCAGGATGTGTGCTGGACCGGCATGGCAGGCGCATTTTATGCGGTGGTGGTGGGAGGCGGCGTACTGGAATTTTTTGTAGCTCTCGCTGGGTCTTTGCTTTCCGCAGGATTTGTGAAAGCGATGAGTCCGTTTCATCCGTCGGATTTTTGGGCTACGACACTCAGCGGAGCCATTGTCTGTACTTTGACCGTAGTATTGCGGAATTTCTTCCCTGACCTTGTGATGGAGCAGGCCATCGCCGGCGGGATCATGCCCTATTTGCCCGGCATGGCATTTACCAATGGGATCCGGGACCTAATGGCCGGGGATCTGCTCAGTGGTACCTGCCGCATTGGAGAAGCGTTGTTCTTGGTAGGCGGCATTGCCATCGGCATTGCTACGGTACTGGGCATCTTATATATGTAAGGAGACGAAGATGGGTGAATTGCCTGTAGTGCTTGTCATTGTCATCAAAACCATCGCCTCCTTTTTCGGAACGCTGGCTTTTGCCAAAATGTTTCAATGCCCGCCTTCCTGCTTGTACAAAACCGGCTTTGCCGGGATGGTGGGCTTTGGGGTGTATATTTCTCTATTAAGCGGCCTGGGATTAAGTTCTATGCTTTCTAACTTTGCCGGCACGGTGGCTTTTTCTATTGTTAGCGAATTGTTTGCCCGGTGGTATCATCAGCCCGTACCGATTTTTTCCGTTCCTGCGGCCATTACCCTGGTGCCTGGACTGCCGCTGTACCGGGCTATGAATTACATTATGCTGGATTCTTACAGCATGGGCATGCATACTTTTATGGGGGCGGCACTGGATGCTACGGCGATTGCCATGGGTATTCTGTTGGTCTCCGGCCTGGCCAAAGTTGTCAAAACCAGCAAGCGCCTCTACCGAGACCAGCGGGAAAAAAGCCGGTTGGAGCAAAAAAAGTTCTGTAATCGATTATAGTATTGACGTACAGCAATAACGGCCTATAAAAGCGATTTGTACAGGAGATGAGAAATGGAATCAGTCTGGTGGCTGGTCTTTGATCTGTTGGGAACGGCGGCGTTTGCCATATCCGGTGCTTTTGCGGCAATCTCCCGGAGAATGGATCTGTTTGGTATTTTTGTGTTAAGTAGCGTGACCGCCGTAGGCGGAGGTGTATTGCGGGATGTGCTATTGGGGCGAATCCCTCCTGCTTTTTTCCGTACCAGTATTTATTTCTGGATTATCACAGGTTCTATTCTTCTTACAGCGCTGCCGCTGCGGTATTTGCCCCGCCATACCCGGCGCCGCTTTATGGGAAAATTTTTCTCTTTGTATCTGGCCAGTGACGCTGTGGGGCTGGGTTCTTTTACGGTAACGGGAACCTGGCTGGGCTGTTATTGTTACCCGGATTACTGGATCCTGGCCATTACGTTGGGTGTCCTTACCGCTGTGGGCGGCGGGGTGCTGCGGGATGTACTGGCGGGAAAAATCCCCGGCGTTCTCCGTAAGGACGTTTATGCCACCGCATCCCTTGCGGGCAGTGCTTTTTTGTATCTTGCACTGGCGCTCTTTAAGCTGCCGTTAACGGCTGCTGCGGTAGGGGCTTTTTTGCTCACGGTAGTGATCCGGCTCACCGCGATCCGTTTCCATTTGAATATTCCCAAGGTGCGAAAAAAAGGGGAGCGGGAGCCTCTTTCCTGATTTGTTGTTCTGCCAACTGTTACTGCAGACAGTTTGTTCTATACTATAGTTAAAAGAGGACCCGCGGTAAGCCTTCAGGGAAAGGCGTGGGGTCCTGGAGTAAGGGGAGGTCATAGTATGAAATTTCATGTTAATGATGGTTGTATCGGATGTGGTGCTTGTGAAGGAACCTGTCCAGCAGTTTTCCATATGACGGATGAAGGAGTGGCAGAAGCCATTGCCGAGGATGTTCCGGCTGCGGAAGAAGCGGCAGCAGAAGATGCCATGAACGGATGCCCTGTAGGCGTCATTGAAAAAGTGGGCTGAAGTAAAAAGAAAACGGGTTGGCTTACGATGGCCAATCCGTTTTCTTTTTTGGTGAGCCCGGCATGGGCGCACTCTAATGGGTGAAAGTCCCTAGGCCGC
>CAJMHI010000046.1 GCA_905213155.1 uncultured Acidaminococcus sp.
CCGGGCGGCCTAGGGACTTTCACCCATTAGAGTGCGCCCATGCCGGGCTCACCAAAAAATCCGGTATGCACATGCTAACACATGTCCATACCGGATTTTTTTAGGTTATACAACTAGTTTTGAAATTACTTTCCCCAGTCAATCATATGATCGATGAAGCTGTCAATGCGATCCTGGTGTTTTTCTGCCGGGGTCTTTTCCCGTTTGCTGTCTTTATGATCCTTGTCGTCATCCCAATCGCCGCAATACTCCGGCCCTCTGCCACATGGCCAGGAGCCTTGGTACCGGTCTCTCCGATGGGGATAGGGACGCATGCGGTCGTGATGGTAAAAATCATCTTTATTATAGGCGTACACTGCTTCGTTAAATTTATGAATGGCACTATCCTGCTTGTCCCGTAGCCGGGCAATTTCTTCTTCCAGTTTCCGGACATAGCTTTCCAGGTCGCTGCGATAGGCTGCCATTTCCTCATAGGTAGCCATCGCCGGATTCAGCGGTTCATGGCTGCTGGAAAAATTATCCTGTGCCGCACTGGCGGAAAGCGGTGCCAGCGCCAAAGAAGCCATAATGGGTAATAATAGTATTTTTTTGTGCATCATCTAGTTTCTCCTCTTACTGTTTTTCAATTAATAACAGATATTATTTGTTTATTATAACAGAAGAAACGTGGCCTGTAAAGTATTTACCAAAGTCCCATCCCATGCTGCAGCAAAAGGCTGACACCGGTGATCCCGGCCCAGCATACCGCCCCCAAAGCAAGGGGTTTGCCGCCGCTGCGGATCAGTTGCACCACGTTGCTGTTTAGGCCGATGGCGCTCATGGCCATGATGATAAAGAACTTGCTGAGGCCTTTTAACGGGCCAAAGACACTGGAAGAAACGCCCATGGATACGGTTACCGTGGTCAGGATGGACGCCAGCACAAAGAACAGAATAAAGAGAGGAAAAGCACGCTTTAAGCTAAAGCCCCCTGCCTGGTTTTCACTGCCCTGGGCCTTTTGGGCATGCAAATAAGCTAATACCAATGTAATGGGGATAATGGCCAGCGTCCTGGTCAGCTTTACCGTTACTGCTTTATCCAGGGTCTGTGTGCCCAGGTTCCACATGCCGTCCCAAGTAGCCGCAGCTGCCGTCACGGAGGAGGTATCATTTACCGCCGTCCCGGCAAAAATCCCAAAGGCGTCCCCATTCACTGTGGAAAATCCGACCATCTGTCCAAACATGGGGAAGAAAATGGCAGCCAGTACGTTAAAGAAGAAAATTACAGAAATGGCCTGGGCCACTTCATCATCCTTTGCCCCAATAACCGGTGCCGTAGCTGCAATAGCGGATCCGCCGCAAATGGAAGACCCTACCCCTACAAGGGTGGAAATCGGTCCGGGGATATTCATGGCCTTGTGCATAAGGTATGCCAGTATCAAAGACGTAGAGATGGTGCAAACAATAATAGGCAGAGACTGCCGCCCTGTTTCCAGTACTACATGAAGATCCATCCCAAAGCCCAGCAGCACTACAGCTGCCTGCAAAATATACTTAGAGGTAAAGGCAATGCCCGCCTTGGCCTTTCCCTTATTAGTCCAGAACAAAGCCAGCACCATGCCCAGAAGGATACCAATCACGGCCCCGCCTACCACCGGGAATGCTTTCCCCAGAAAATGGGATGGTACTGCGATAGAAAAACAAACCAAGATCCCTATGCCATTTTTTTCCAAAAAGTTCATAAACAATTTCCTCCTTGCCTGTATCGTTTTGTTCTACCAACACTGGCGTGTATACAACATCGTATCCAATAGTACAGCAAATAATTCAAAAAAACAAGGGATTTGACAGAACTAACCGACTGTGCTAAGGTATGTATTGCAAAACGCAGATGCAAATAGTTTGCATTTAATTGATTATATGGAGGCGATCTTGTGAAAAAGTTCATAGTATGTTGTGTCGCTCTGTTGTCCCTCGGCCTGGTCAGCGGCTGCGGCAGCTCCAGCACTCCGTCAGAAGCACCGGCGCACAAAACCAAAGTGGCCGTCAGCTTTGATGCCATGAAAGAATTGGTACAAGCCGTAGGCGGGGACAAAGTGGAAATCACCAGTATCATCCCGGATGGGACGGAACCCCATGAATTCGAGCCCACGCCCCAGCAGATGAAAATCCTGCACAGCACGGATGTATTCGTAAAACAAGGACTGGGTATGGAACCCTGGGCCGAGGCCATGGAAAAAGCAGCGGACAATGCCAAACTGACCGTCATCAATGCTTCTAAAGATGTGCCGGCTATTGCCAATACGGATGAAGATGAAATCAAGGAACATGGGCAATATGACCCGCATGCCTGGCTGAGCCTTTCCTGTGCCCAGATCGAAGTCAAAAATATTGCTGCTGGCCTTGCTAAAGCCGACCCGGCTAATGCTGCTTACTACCAAAAGAACGCAGAAGCCTACAATGGCAAACTCCAGGAACTTTTGACAGAGTACCAAAACAAGTTTAAGGGCATCTCCAAGAAAGAGTTTGTCACCGGTCATGCCGCTTTTGCCTATCTGTGCCGTGACTTTGGATTGGAGCAAAACAGCGTGGAATCCGTTTTTGCTTCCGGCCAGCCCTCTGCCAAACAAATGGCCGACCTGGTGGACTTTTGCCGCAAGCATAATGTAAAAACCGTCTTTGTAGAAGAAATGGTCAGCCCCAAAACGTCTGAGACCCTGGCCAAGGAAGTGGGTGCCAGTGTAAAAGAAATTCATACCTTAGAAAGCAGTGAAGGCGGCGCCACCTATCTGGACCGTATGAAAGAAAACCTGCAGATGATCTACGACAGCCTGAAAGCCTGACACTCCCATAAAAAACACCTCGGAACCCAATGAGTTCCGAGGTGTTTTTTGAGGTTTTCGTATGGTTTTAGGAGGGTTATTTTTCACCGAAATATCTAGCTAGCAGGCCATCGAAAGCACGGCCATGACGAGCTTCGTCCTTAGCCATTTCGTGTACGGTGTCATGGATGGCATCGTAGCCCAGTTTCTTGGCCAGGGTTGCAATCTCTTTCTTGCCAGCGCAAGCGCCCTGTTCAGCAGCGGCACGCAGTTCCAGGTTTTTCTTGGTGCTGTCGGTAACCACTTCGCCCAGCAGTTCCGCAAATTTGCTGGCATGTTCTGCTTCTTCAAAAGCAAACCGTTTGTAGGCTTCCGCAATTTCCGGATAGCCTTCCCGGTCTGCTACTCGGCTCATAGCCAGGTACATCCCTACTTCAGAGCATTCGCCAGTGAAGTTTTGACGCAGGCCTTCCAGGACTCTTTCATCTACGCCCTTAGCGACGCCTACCACATGCTCATCAGCGTATTCTTTTACGCCTTCCTTCAGTTCATCAAATTGCTCTTTCGGAGCGCCGCACTGTGGGCACTTTTCCGGAGCTTCTTCGCCTTCATACACATAACCACAAACTCTGCAGATAAATTTTTTCATCATCAATTCCTCCTCTTGAATTTACCTTTTTCCTTCTGCGCAATTTCGAAGGAAAAATCTTAGTTGATAATTATTATTGTTTATCTCTTACAGTTGTTATTATAGCAGGTTTATACAGAAATGCAAGCCTTTTTTAAGAATTATTTTTAATTAGGAACGCCTAATTTGAAATATAGGAAAACGGCGCCTTTGCGGGCGCCGTTTTCCTATAAAGTTAGTCTGCCTTATTGCATCATAGGTCAAGTCCTGTCACAAGATCCAGTCCCAGTGCCAAATTCATATTCTCAATGGCCGCTCCGCTGGCTCCTTTACCCAAATTATCAAACTGGGCAGAAACAGTAAAGCGTTCCGCATTGCCGCATACATAAATGCGCAAGGAATCTTTGCCAGATAAGGTATTAGAGCCAAGCATTTTAGGCTGCTCGTCGCTTTCCATCACCCGAATAAAAGGCTGAACACCGTAAAAATCCACAAAAAGCTTGCGAATCGCTGCAAGGGATAATCGGGACGTATTTTCAAATCCGGCTGTTACCAGCATTCCGGCATAATAAGGTGCTACGATGGGTAAAAAGACCGGTATCTTTTCCAGCCCAGCGTATTTCACGATTTCCGGCAGGTGCTTATGCTGCTGGGTGGTTGCATAAATCCGTGGCGCATCCAGCTCCGCATCGTGCAGATGCTCGTATTCATTAATCATTTTTTTGCCACCGCCGGAATAGCCTGTGAGGCTGGTTAGGCTGTACTGGCCATCTTTTGGGATAATCCCATTTCGCACCAATGGTGCCAGCACAGCAATAGAGCCCGTCGCATGGCAGCCGGGGTTGGCAATGCGATTGCTGGTTTGCACCTTATGGAGATAATCCGCCCCCAGTTCCGGAAACCCGTAGGCCCAGTTGGGATCGCAGCGAAAGGCAGTAGACGTATCAATGATTTTTGTGTCGCAGTCTTTGGCCGCTTCGGCGATCTCCCGGGACGCCGCATCGGGCAGGCACAAAAAGGCCACATCCGCCTGGTCAATCTTTTCCAGACGGGCCGCTACGTCCTTGCGTTTACTTTCGCTGATTGTCAAAAGCTCTATATCTTCCCGCTGTTTCAGCCGTCCAGCCAGCCGCAGCCCGGTGGTTCCTTCTCCGCCATCAATAAACACTTTGACCATATGGGCATCCCTCGTTTCTCGTACTTTTTTGAGCAGGTTTATTATAGCATACTGACGAAAAAAATAAAGGCATAACCATACAAAATTACGCCTTTATTTGCATGGTTATGCCACTTTTATGCGTCTACGCTTTTTCCACGAACAAGCAACGCATCGCATTCATTACCGCAAGAATTAATACCCCTGTATCAGCAAAAATGGCAAACCACAGGTTGATCATCCCGAAAGCGCCTAAGACCAAGCTCACGCCCTTAATCCCGATAGCAAAGATGATGTTCTGGTAGACGATGCGGATACATTTCCGGGCAATGCGGATGGCCTTGCTGACTTTCAAGGGATCATCATCCATCAATACCACGTCCGCCGCTTCAATGGCCGCATCGCTGCCCAAGGCCCCCATAGCAATCCCGATATCCGCCAAAGATAGTACTGGGGCGTCGTTAATCCCATCGCCTACAAAGGCTACCTTATCACGCTGATCTTTCTCCCGCAGCAGGGTTTCCACCTTCTCCACCTTGCCTTCCGGCAAAAGCTCGCTGTACACTTGTCGGATGCCCAACTGGGCAGCTACGGCCTCGGCTGTCTTTTTGGCATCACCGGTAAGCATAATCACCTGCTTTACGCCCGCTTTATAGAGAGCCTTCACAGCTTCTTTTGCATGGGGTTTAATCCGGTCCGAAATGAGAATATGGCCGGCGTAGGCTCCGTCTATAGCCATATGAACCAGTGTCCCCACCATATGGCAGGGAATCGCCTGAATGCCCATAGACTCCATCAATTTGCTGTTGCCTGCAGCCACGGTATGACCATCTACTTTGGCCACAACACCCTTGCCGCTGTATTCCTGAATTTCCCCCACCCGGGAACGATCCAGCAGTTTGCCGCTGGCTTCCTGCAAGGATTTGCTGATGGGGTGGCTGGAAGCGCTTTCTGCCAGCGCCGCAATTTCCAGCAGCGTTTTTTTCTCAATTGTATGGTGGTGAATCCCTGCCACCTGAAATACGCCCTGGGTCAGCGTCCCGGTTTTGTCCATCACCACATAGGCGGTATGCGCCAGGGTTTCCATATAATTGGAGCCCTTGATCAAAATCCCCGTCCGGCTGGCTCCGCCAATCCCCGCAAAAAAGCTAAGAGGAATGGATAACACCAGCGCGCAGGGGCAACTTACCACCAAAAAGAGCAGGCCACGGTAGAGCCACTGTCCCCACAAGGGCGCCAGCCCCCACACTCCCATCCGTACAAGGGGCGGCACAAGAAAGAGCAGCAAAGCACTGCCGCAAACCGCCGGCGTATAGTAGCGGGCAAATTTGGAAATAAAGACTTCGCTTTTAGCCTTTCGGCTACTGGCATCCTCCACCAGTTCCAAAATCTTACTGACGGTGGATTCCCCAAATTCCTTGGTGGTGCGAATAGTAAGAAGTCCGCTGCGGTTAATGCAGCCGCTAATGACTTCATCCCCCTCCCCCACCTCCCGGGGCAGACTTTCCCCCGTTAGAGCTGCCGTATCAAGAGTGGAATGCCCTTGTAGCACAACGCCGTCAATAGGCACCTTTTCCCCGGGCTGCACGATAATTTCCGTGCCTATCGCCACCTCATCCGGATCCACCTTTACCAGTTTCCCATCCTGCTGCACATTGGCATAGTCCGGGCGGATATCCATCAGTTCGCTGATGTTGCGGCGGCTTTTGTCTACTGCATAATCCTCAAACAGTTCTCCTACCTGATAAAAGAGCATGACAGCCACAGCCTCGGCATAGTCCGCATTGCGATAAACTCCCAGGCCAAAGGCTCCGGCACTGGCTACAGCCATAAGGAAATTCTCGTCCAGCACACGCCCTTCCCGGATATTTTTCACTGCCTTTCCCAAAATATCATAGGCGATAATAAGGTAAGCAATGAGGTACGGGATAAGGTGGATACCCCGCTCCATCATGCTGGCTGTGTCCCCGCTGAAATGCTCCGGCATAAAGCTGGCAGCAATCACAAGCAGGGCAGAAAGGGCAATCCGTGCCACTATCTTCTTGTTGGCATCCATGGTAATTCCCTCCCGGGTCATTTAGCAGAAGATCTTGCAATCATCATCCACCCTGGCCACATTCTCTTTGCACCGTTGCATAACTTCTTGGGGATTCGCTCCGTTTTCAAAGGTAACATTTAATTTTAACAGCATAAAATTCAGTACAGCGTCCTTTACCCCGGCAGTCGCTTTAACAGCGTCTTCCATTTTAGCCGCACAGTTGGCACAATCCACATCTACTTTATAACTTTTCTTCATGATTGATCCCTCCGTTTTTAATTCAATTTTTATTTAATCGTTTACTGCTCTTTTTATACTATTTTTCCGAAAAAGAGTCAATAGAAACGGGAAAAATAAGCTAAAATTTTTATGATAAATAAAATAATGTTTAACCCTTTACACTTTTATCATAATTTTTCTTGCAAATTACCCGGGTACCCATGGTATAATGAATAGAATTTATCAATGGAGGGATTTCCATGGAACCCAATCAGGTCAAACTGCCCCACAACCATGGGGAAAGCAGCAGTCTGCTGGATCACATGCCGACCGATCGTAAATTTGCCACGGTCTCCAGTTTGTTCAGCAGCCTGTCTGACAGCAGCCGGATCAAGCTGTTCTGGTACTTGTGCCATTTTGAGGAATGCGTGATCAACCTCTCGGCTCTGATGCACATGTCCAGCCCGGCGCTCAGCCACCATCTGAAGGTCTTAAAGGAAAAAGGCCTCATCACCAGCCGGCGTCGTGGCAAAGAAATGTACTACTTTGCTACTGACACAGAAGAAGCCCGGCTACTCCACCACATGATCGAACTCTTAATCGAC
This sequence comes from uncultured Acidaminococcus sp., assembly GCA_905213155.1. Taxonomy (GTDB): domain Bacteria; phylum Bacillota; class Negativicutes; order Acidaminococcales; family Acidaminococcaceae; genus Acidaminococcus. Next base: position 7,447 of record CAJMHI010000046.1, read on the forward strand.
ATCACCTGTCCGGAGCCCCCTGCCGTCCCGTAAAGGGACAAGAAAGCACCCCTGATAGTGTGGACACGTGTCCACGCTATCAGGGGTGCTTTTTAATTAAATTTTTTTCTAATCATTTTACTGTTTAACAGGGAATCTCCCCGCCCTGGCGTAAGAGCATAGCCGTAGCTTTTCAAAAAACGGTACTGCACTTCAATGGTATGCAGCAAATTTTTCCGGGACTGGTTCTGCAGATCGCCAGCAGCAGCTGGTGGCTCCATAAGCATACGAATGACGTTGGCGCCGCTTTGAATGCTGAGCAGCTGCCCTCTTGTATGAATGCGGCGGATTTCCCAAGGCACGGCGATATTGGCCCGGGGGTACAAAATTCTAAGCACAGCTATGAGGCGTAAATATTCTTCCAGTGGTGCCTTGTTACCCTGCCGGAATGGCGTGCCAGTCTGGGGACAAAAGGGTGTTAGCGTCAGGCTTTGGGGATGCAGTTCCGAAAGCAGGGTCAGATCCCGCAGTAGATGCTCTGCTTCCTCCCCCGGTGCTCCTACCAAAAATCCAGTATCCACCTCATATCCCAGTTCTTTCAGGTCATTTAAACAGGTGATTTTGGTGGACAGCACCCGCCGCGGCGCATGAAGCTTGGAAAAATGTAGTGGATCCGCCGTGACAAAACTTAAGGTATAGCGCTCTGCCCCGCTGCGCATAAGCCGCTGATAAGACAGGTGATTGCGTTCCCCCATGGATAGACCAATGGCACAGTCAGGAAATTCTTTTTTTAAATTGGTGAGAATATTGCACAAAATCATATCCGTATAATACGGATCCTGCCCACCACTTAAGACAAAAGAACGGATGCCCAACTCGTAGCCCTGGCGGCAGGCACCTTTGATCTGCTCCCAGTTCAGGCGGAATCGCTCCAGTTCCCGGTTTTCTGCCCGCCTTTCGCAAAAAAGGCAGTTTTCCGGACAATGGTTGGTAAATTGCAGCGTGCCCTGAAACCAGACCTGGTTGTGAAAAAGAGTACGCAAGACTTCCTGCGCTGTAAGGAAGAGCTTGTTCCGAAGCGCTCCATTTTCGGTTAAAAGGAGCTCCTTCATCTCCTCGTCCGTGAGGACTCCGTACTCCTTCAGTTTATCCACCAGATCCACAGCGTTCCATCCTCTCTGCCCAAATGCTTTCTTGTTTCATTATATAGATTGCACGCTTTCTGTCAAGCATTTTAGAAATACCCGACCAATCGGGCCTTGTGCCGCCATCATAAAAGCCCCCGGAATCCATAAGATCCCAGGGGCCTGTTGTTTCATTTCTTTTTCTTTTTTGCCTGACGGCGGGCCAGTGCTGCCAGCTGCTGCTTAATCTTCTTTTGCTCTGCAGACTTGCTGTCCCCATTTCGTTTTCCAAACTTACCCATGAAAACATCTCCCTCTTTTTGCGGTATCATGCGCCCATAAAGATTTTACTCATTGACAAGCAGAAAAGCAATGGCCTAAAAAGGTCCAATTTGCGTTGCCGCTGCATACCACATCACGCCAAAGGCAAAGATCCATTCCAAGGCCAGCAGCGGGAAAGCGAATTTCCACCATTTGCGGATAGGTACGCCGGCAATACTTAAGACCGTCATCGTCGTGCCGCTAGCCGGGGTAATCATATTCGTAAAGGCATCCCCCATCTGAAATGCCAGCACCGCCGCCTGCCGTGTCATCCCTACCAGATCCGCCAAAGGAGCCATAATCGGCATGGTCACTGCCGCCTGTCCGCTTCCAGAAGGAATCACCAGGTTGATGACGTCCTGAATCATAAACATGCCAAATCCCAACAAAGAATGTGGGAAAAGATTCAGCGCAGAGGACAAATAGAACACGATGGTATCGATAATTTTACTGTCGGTCATCAAAATCGTGACACCACGGCACAAGCCCACCATCATGCAGGGCAGTGCCATATTTTTTACGCCACCGATGAAGGCCTTAGCAAAGTCATTGGCGCTAAGCCGTCCTACCAGCCCGGCAAACACCGCCATCATTAAGAACAAGGCCGCCAATTCGTCCATGTAGAAACCAAATTTGACAACGCCTACCAAAATGGCAATAATCGTGACCCCGAACCCGGCCATAATGATCTTATGCCGTCCGTTCATCGTCACCAGAACATTCTCATCCAGGCCCTGGGTAGCCGCTTTCCGCCGTTCCATATCATATTCGTACATAAAGCTTTTTTCCGGATGCTTTTTGATCATACGGGCATAAAAATATGTATAGACAACACCCATAATGATCAGAAGGACTAGCATAACCAGTCGTACCTGAATCCCGGAAAACATAGGGAGTCCAGAAATGCTCTGCGCCACCCTCACTGTAAAGGCATTGGTAACGCCCGCTCCGTAGCCGCCGCTCACCGCAACAAGGGGCAGGGACACGGCTACGATGGAATCAAATCCAAGGGCAAAACTGACGCTCATCAAAAGCGGCACAAAGGCAATAAATTCCTCACTGCACCCAGCAAAGGCGCTAAGGCAGGTAAAGATGGTGAGAACCACGGGGATCATTAATAATTCCCGCCCTTTCATCTTGTTCACAACATGGCCCAGCGCCGCATGAATGCTTCCCGTAGCGGCCAGCACATTTAATGCCCCGCCGATGATCATCAAAAACCCAACGATGCTGGCAGCGCCTTTAATTCCCTGGGGGACTGCCATAAACAGAGCAAAGAAACTGGCCGGGTGTCTGGCCACAAAATGAAAAGATTCCGGATTGACCACCATACGCCCGCTGGTAGCATCCTTTACCCGATCAAATACACCGGATGGAATAATCCAGGTAGCAATGGCGGTAATAATCAAGATAAAGCCGATAATAATAATCGGACTGGGAACACTTAATTTTTTATTTTGAGGCTGTGCCCCATTCGTATTGTTTTGTTCTGTCATCCTGTGAACTCCCCTTTTGGTTCTGCTTTATAGTCTGCAATTTGTGCAGCACATTTTCCATCAGCGTATAAATCCGCTTGCCCTCTTTGCTTCCTGCCTGAAAATTAACCAGCTCTTTGTAAAAATCCAGCATATCCTGCTGATATCCATTGACAATTTTCTGGATTTGTTCTTCCCTTGGCTCCATATATGTTGCCCCCGTCTTACTATTTTTGATATATGACTAGTATTTTACTAGATTTTTGCCAGGCCTGCAAGGAGAAATGACAAATTCGGTAAAATACATGTAATTTTTAGAAAAAAGTGCAATGTTGCTCTGGAGCACAAGCAGCAAAAAACCGCTCCATAAAGGAACGGCTTTTTGCTGCCTACTTACATCCAGGCCTATGCTTTTTTCATTTCCGCCAGCTGGTGCAGAATTGCTTCAATCTATTTCTGCTGTGTGGCTACTTGATTTTCCAGTTTATGGATGGTGGTTTTCTGGTCGGCGATAACGGTAGTAAGGGCTGCTTTGGAATACCCGGCATAGGGGCTGCTCTTACCCAGTTTAAAGGTCACGCCCGCATTGACCAGGTTTTCTCCACCGCCCACACTGCCGCCTATCGAAAGCATCGTCCTGGCATCCGGGCGATAGAACGCACCAATAGCCATAGCGTTGGCACTGCGGTAGTGCCCGTAGCCCGCGGCAAAATCCCATTTGTCATTCGGATCAAAATCCTGAGGATGAAGTGCCGCCAGTGCTGCTGCACCAGCACCGACACGGTCAATCCGGGTGTCCAGCTTATTGATGTCATAACTTAAATGGTTTATAGCGTTCTGATTCTGCATCAGTGCCGCATCCAATTGTCCCTTATTAACAGCATCTCCAGGATTTGTTCCGTTGGTAACGTTGGTAATCTTAGCGCCACCGACATTGACTTCGTTATTCGTATCACCCAATGCGATAGTTGTGTTGCCGTTCTTGATAGTCGTAGTATTGACCGTCGTTGCATTCACCGTACCACCGTTAATGGTATCGCCATTGATGGTGGTCGCCTTTACCGAGCTGAGGCCGGTCAAATCTCTGTTCAGTTTCACTTCCAAGGCAGCGTTGTCACCATTCTGGGAAGCTACCACCCCAATGTTGTTGTCGGAAAGATTATTGACATCGGCGCCGCCCTTAACGGTGACCGTGTTGTTTAGTTTCACTGCCGCACTGCCGCTATCGCCAGCATACTTCATGCCGTCGTCCAGTGTTGCGGTTTGGTGTTCCTTATTATCTTCGTCTTTGTAGACAATCCGGGTAATACCATCCGTACCATTGACCCCCGGTTTTCCTTCTTTGACGGAAATATCTGCGGATGTATTCTTGCCATCGGCGCCTTTAGGTCCGATCAGACCGATATGACCTTCTGCTCCATCGGTGCCGTTTTCAGCTTTAATGGTAACGCCGTCTTTGCCATCCTGGCCTTTTACCGAGATACCATCGTTGCCGTCGATACCAACACCATTTTTGCCATTGGTCCCGTTAACACCGATTTTACCATCGATGCCATCCCGGCCATCGGCGCCTTTCTGGCCCACAGTCATGTTGTCAGACAAAGAAAGGTCATAGGTGATCTGTCCAGCCGTGGTCGTCTTGGTAATCTTCAGGTTGCCATCACTGCTGTTTTCCGAGCCATTAACTGTGACTTTAATAGGTTTGCCATTCCCGGAATTAGAACTTACAAGCTCTGCCACTTTCTTTAGCTGGGCTACGTTAACTGCATCGGTATCTGCACTGCCAGCTGCTACATTTGTAATCTGGCGGGTAGTAGTTACAGACTCACCACTGATTTCTTCAGTACCACCTACACTAAAAGCTCCCGCAGTAGATTTCCAAGTTGTGGATTCACCCGTGAAATTAGCCCCAGTAGTTGGATCATAGCCAGCTTTACCTCCAGCCCGGTCGGAAATCGAGCCATGACCAATAGCGATGCCGCCTCTTACGGATACGGTAGCATGAGCGCCTAACGCAGTAGCACCACTCACGTCATTGACATTAGCACGACTTTTTTCATTATAAGAAACGGTATCTCCCGTCGTTTTTGCTTCGAAACCAATCAACGTATTTTCGTAACCCTTGGTATTATTCGACGTTTCACTGCCTACGATCGTATTATACCGGCCACCATTGCTATTCGCCCCATAGCCGACCATCGTGTCATCGTAGTTCGCTTTAGCGCTGTCGCCCAAAGCAACAGCTCTTCCTTCACTTGCTGAAGAATTTACGCCTACCGCCACAGCACCATCACCTGCAGCACTAGCACTCACGCCGGCTGCCAAGGCGTTTTTGCCGGTAGCGCCGCTATTATTATAGTTAGTATCATCATCGGTATAGTTGCCATCACTATTTGAATCTACTACATTCACACTATAGTCATGTATCTGTGCTGCTTTTAATTGCGCTACGTTCACAGCGTCCGTATCTTTGCTACCTGCTGCTACACCGATAATCTGGCGAGTCACGGCGGCCGTAACATTTCCCTCCGCATCGGTCGCTGCATCTGCTCCTACAGCAATGGCATTTTCTGTAGCTTTCCACGTAGAAGAAGTATCCGTGCTGTTGGTACCAGTCATACTATTATAGCCTTCCTCGCCAGAAGCTCTATTGGCAACGGAATTGCTTCCCAGTGCTACGGTATCAGCTAGACTAACAGTAGCCCCGCTTCCCAGCGCTACTGAATTTTTGGCGTTTCCACTTGTCTTCCCCCCAGCTAGCACGGCACTGTTTTCACCAACCGCACTTGCCGAATTCCCCTGTGCAAAAGAATACTTACCGCTGGCACTAGAAAGATATCCCATAGCAACCGAGTTAAAAGCACTAGCCGTAGTATATGAACCTGTAGTGAATGAAAAGGAGCCACTTGCCTTCGTTTTGAATCCAGTAGCCAGCGCTTCAGAACCACTAGCCTCATTATAACTTCCCAAAGTTGCTGATGCATATCCTGAAGCTGTATTTCTCTCTCCTAAAGCTGTTGCAAAGGTTTCAGTGGCATTTACATTATATCCTATTGCAACTGAATTGTTAGCACTTGCACGAGCTCCACTACCAATTGCCAAAGATTTATTCCCACTAGCAATTGTCGTTCTATTTTCATTAGGTAAGGTATCTCCCAAGCCAATGGCAAATGAATAAGTACCTGAAGCTGTGCTGCCCGCCCCCATACTAGTTGAATTTTCTCCACTAGCTGTTGTTCGCATTCCCAGCGCGGTGGAGTACGCCCCAGAAGCATGATTACCATAGCCTATCGCTACCGAGGCATCCCCTTCAGCCCAGCTTCCTTCCTTACTACCCACATTGGTGACCTCATTACTAATATTATATCTTGTTCCCCCAATGGCTACAGAACCAATTCCGGTCGCTTTTGCCGCTGTGCCAATGGCCACAGCACTGATACCACTACTTTCTGTATTATAACCTACAGAAACAGATCTGGCACCTGTCGCCTTGGAACTTGTACCGACTGCAATTGCGTTACCCAGGTAATAATGCTCCGTTCCATGATATGTAGGACTATCCCCATTGGCTGAAGCGCCATTACCAATTGCAATATCAGACTGCTGTTTTGCGGTAGAATTATAGCCTGCTACAAAAGACTCCAGACCACTAGCGATATTACCATATCCAACAGCAGTAGATGCCTGTCCGTAAACTTTGTTTTCCTGTCCAATGGCGTTTCCCTTCCCTTCAGTTACAACATTTCCCCGACCGATAGCCGTTGTTGTATTTCCTGAGTTTTGATTATTATAGCCCAGCAGTGTAGCGCCAATTCCGCTATTCGTATTCTTTACACCTATAATGACGTTAGCAGATTTGCTGGAGCTAGAATCGGTATTTTCCTGTCCTTCTTCAAAGGCAATTGCTGTTCCCTCCCCCAAAAATAGAACTGCTAATGTAACCCCCATCACTACAGCTCTAATTCCGGTAGACGTATATTAAGGCCGGGCTATAATTGACCCAAAGGGCCGGGAAAAAATGACCCACATCG